>NZ_CP022161.1:347151-694302 GCF_002214185.1 Streptomyces capitiformicae
AAACTGGGGGTGAGCAGCAGGGCGGAGCTGGCGTCCCCGGCCTAGCTACTTGCTCCTGGAAAAGGGTTTGTCCAGCTGAGAGGCGATGCCAAGTTCGGACCGTGGTGGTGTCTCCTGCGTGTGGTGTCGTGTCATCGGCTGATGACGGCCACCCACTGGAGGTTGTAGGCGAAGATCCCGAGTCCGGTCCAGGTCTGCGCGCCGTCCAGGCGACGCAGGCGGGTGCGGCGGAGTCCGAAAGTGCGCTTGAGGTGGCTGATCCGGGCTTCGATACCGACTCTCCAGTTGCGCATCCGTCGGAATGAGCGGCTGCGTTCGTACTCACAGCGGGCTTTTCCGGGCTTGCCGGCGCGTTGGAGGCCGATCCGCTGGAGGCCGAGTTCCTCGAGCGCGCGGTCGTTGGCCGCGGTGCCGAAGCCACGGTCGGCGACGACCGTGCCTGGCGGACGGCCGGTCAGCGTGGTGACGCGCTCCACCGACGGCACCAGTTGCGGTGCGTCGGGTGGGTTCCCACGCTGGAGCTGGTGGTCGACGATGAAGCCGTGTTCGTCCTCCGCCACCAGTGATTCCTAATGCGGTTTGTCAAGCCGCGAGAGTGCTTGGCGGCGTGAGCTCGTAGCACCGTTGGTCGCGCAACAGGGCCCAGAGGACGTTGACTCGGCGGCGGGCAAGGGCAAGCACGGCCTGGGTGTGGCGCTTGCCTTCGGCTCGCTTGCGATCGTAAAACCGGCGGGATTCCTCGCACGTGCGGAGGCTGAACAGCGCAGAGATGTAGAAGACGCGCTGGAGACGACGGTTGTATCGCTGGGGACGCCGGAGATTTCCGCTGATCTTCCCAGAGTCGCGTGGCACTGGCGCGACGCCTCCGAAGCCGGCGAGTCGGTCCGGAGTGCCGAAGGCGGTCATGTCGCCGCCAGTGGCCGCCAGAAACTCCGCTCCGAGGATGATGCCCAGGCCGGGCATGCTGGTGATCACGTCGAAGTTGTGGTGGTCGCGAAACCGGGCCTCGATAACCTTGTCGAGTTCGGCGACCTGCTGGTTGAGGGCCATCACCTCCATCGCCAGCGGGCACCAGTTGGGCGGTCAGCTTCTCTCCGGGCAGGCTGGTGTGCTGGCGCTCGGCGGCCTGGACTGCGGTGGCGGCGAGGCGGTCAGCGTGGATGACGCGACGGTTGGTCAGCCATGTCTGCAGTCTCCTGGGGCCGATCCGCCGGATGGCTGCGGGAGTGAAGCTTCCCCTTGATCGTGGACACCTGGAGACTGGGATCTAGAGGTTCCAGAGGAAGTAGCACCAGGTGGGAAGCCCCGACGTCCGCTCCCTTGCCCTCGGCGGCCTCCAGGGCGCGGTAGGTGACCTCCCGCACGGCGCGGCCGCTCTCGCTCTCCTCCATCTTCCGCAGATAGGCGATGAAGTCCTCGGGAACGCCGGACGAGTCGACGTCGTGGAAGCGTGCGGCAAGGTTTTCGGCCGTGCGTGGTTCGGTGGTGTCCACGTGCTGTTGTCTCCCGTCATGGGGGCGCCCGATGCTTCAGTGCGAGGCGCTCGTCGATGAGCTGGATCAGCTTACTGGTACGGGAATTGGCGGCGAGTCCGGAGGGCTGGACCCATTCCACCGTCAGCGGATTGATCAACCCCGCCTCGACGTGTTCGGCGAACATCGGACGGATCTCGTCGAGCCGGGCGGCGATGGCCTTGCCCGCCGTGTCCCCGTCCCCGGGGGGGCGCCCGCGATCCGGAGGACGAGTTCGTCCCTGGCGTCCTTGCGGCGCTGCACCACCTGCCTGCCGATGAGGAACCGGCCCTGGGCCACGTGCTGCACGAGGGCACGCAGATCCTCCAGGTACAGGGTGATGGGGCTCACTCGTCGGAGCGGCCGAGCAGTCTGAACCGCCCGGCCCCGCGGTCCACCCACTCCCCGCGGTCACCGGTGGGGTAACGGATCACCGGCATCAGACGGCACCCCAGATCTGTGACGACCAGCCGTCCGGGTCTGCCCGGTTCGGTGATGGTCTCCGAGGAGTCGTCGTCGACGACCTCGGTGACGGTCCGCGGCCGGTGGACGGTGTGGACCCGAAGGAGCGGATCGCGGCGCCCGGGAACGCCTCTTCCAGCAGGGGGCGCTGGTCGGCGAGGGCGCCGCGTTCGCCGAGGGTGATGATGACGAGGCGGGGGCCGGCCGCGTGCCAGGTCGGCAGTGAGATCGAGGGCTTCCACGTCCGTGCGGGACTCCTTAAGGGCTCGCAGCGCCGCCATGTCGAGCGCCGACCGAGGCTCGGCATCGGCGTCCGGGAACGGGATGAGGAGTTGCTCGGGCTCACGGGCCTGCTGGTGCACCACGACGTCGCCGTACAGGGCGCGGCCGGTGCGGCGCGCGGCACGCAGCCGGGCGCTGAGAACGGTGGAGGCGATGACCGCGCGGTCGTAGAGCAGCGGGACGCGTGGGATGTCCCACTCCCCCGGTTCCAGGGGCGGGCGGGGCGTGTCCGGGTCACCGGGGCCGGCCGGGGGCCGGTGGCTCGGATCGGGTTCGGCGTCTGTGGGCGGCGGCGGGTGGGCGGGTCGGCCAGGGTCCATCGGACGGTGTAGAGGCGGTAGGCCGGCATACGGCCGCGCAGTGTCTTCGGCTCGCTGATGTCCAGGCAGTGCGTGGCGATGGCGGCGTCCACGATTTCCTCGTCCAGGCCCGGGGCGCGGCGGCGGCCGCGCAGGACGAGGGCGAGGTGACGGCTGGCTTCGGCGAGCAGGTGTCGGCGGTGGAAGAACGAACACCATCGCGGTGACGTGGACGGCTGCCAGGGCGACGTCGACCACGGCGGTGACCCGGGCCCGGATCGCTGCGGCTGCGGCTGCGGCTGCGGAACGGGCGTGCTCGAGGAGGGAGTTGATGACGTCGACGGCCACCCCGAAGGTGAGGATCGCGCTCGTCTTCCACCACGCGCGCAGCTGCGCGAGCGGCCGGGTCTGCGGCTGCTTAGATCCCCTTCGACCCGGCGTGAACGCCCCACGAGCAGGGCTGTGTTCGCGCCGTCTATCGAACATCAGGGGGAACAACTTGCGATCGAGGAAGCTGTCTTCAGGGCTGTCATCCTCGGGTTGCTTGTCAGCTGTCTGAGCACCGCGTACGCGGCTGATGAGCCTGTTCCGGGGCATGGCGCCGCAGTGGAGGCGCCGGAGGATCCCACAACCGTCTCGTCGAGGTCACCGCATACGACGGCTGGGGCGACGCCCTCAACAGGGGCTCGGTGAAAGGCTCCGCCAAAAAGACCGGAGCCTGCAAGGTCAGCAGCGCGAAATTCCCGAAGAATCCGACCCTACGTGGGTCCGTGTCCGTCAGTCCGTCAGGCTCGGGGCACCTCAGCTGCGCCGCCCAGCGCGCAGTGCGTGGCATGCTCCGGGAAGGCCATGGCCGTATCGTGCTGATCTCCTCCACGGCGGCCCTCCACGGCGCCGCCGGGCAGACCAACTACGCGGCGGCGAAGGCGGGTCTGGTCGGTTTCGCACGGTCACCGAACCCATGAACTCGGTGCCCGGGACATGGAGGAGCAGCGCCGGAACCTGCTGCGGCAGACCCCTGCCGGACGCCTGGCCCGGCCCGAGGACGTCGCAGGCGGACGGCTGGCGCCGCCCGTCTGCCCACAACCACCAAGTCCTCTACCGGCCGCGCAGCTCCCGGTACTTGGCGACCAGGGACCGCGTCGACGCGTCCAGCCCCGGTACCTCCGCTCCCTCGGTCAGCGCCGGTTCGACACGCTTGGCGAGGACCTTGCCCAGCTCGACGCCCCACTGGTCGAAGGAGTCGATGTTCCAGACGGCGCCCTGGACGAACACCTTGTGCTCGTACAGCGCGATCAGCTGGCCGAGCACCGACGGGGTGAGCTCCTTCGCCAGGATCGTGGTCGTCGGGTGGTTCCCCTTGAACGTCTTGTGCGGCACCAGCTCCTCCGGCACGCCCTCGGCCCGCACCTCGTCCGGCGTCTTGCCGAAGGCCAGCGCCTGGGTCTGGGCGAAGAAGTTGGCCATGAGCAGGTCGTGCTGAGCCTTGAGCTGGTCACCGAGCTCGGCGACCGGCTCGGCGAAACCGATGAAGTCGGCCGGGATCAGCTTCGTACCCTGGTGGATCAGCTGGTAGTACGCGTGCTGCCCGTTCGTCCCCGGCGTGCCCCACACCACCGGGCCCGTCTGCCACTCCACCGGGACCCCGTCCCGGCCCACGTACTTGCCGTTGGACTCCATGTCCAGCTGCTGCAGATACGCCGTGAACTTGGACAGGTAGTGGCTGTACGGCAGCACCGCGTGCGACTGGGCGTCGTGGAAGTTGCCGTACCAGATGCCCAACAGGCCGAGCAGCAGCGGCACATTGGACTCGGCGGGCGCCGTGCGGAAGTGCTCGTCGACGATCCGGAACCCGTCGAGCATCTCCCGGAAGCGGTCCGGACCGATCGCGATCATCAGCGACAGCCCGATCGCCGAGTCGTACGAGTACCGCCCGCCGACCCAGTCCCAGAACTCGAACATGTTGGCCGTGTCGATACCGAAGTCCGACACCTTCTCGGCGTTCGTCGACAGCGCCACGAAGTGCTTGGCGACGGCCTCGGAGCCGGCCTTCAGCTCGGTGAGCAGCCAGTCGCGCGCCGAGGTGGCGTTGCTGATTGTCTCGATCGTGGTGAACGTCTTCGAGGCGATGATGAACAGCGTCTCGGCGGCGTCCAGGTCCCGTACGGCCTCGTGCAGGTCGGCCCCGTCCACGTTGGACACGAAGCGGACGACCAGGTCGCGATCGGTGTAGGAGCGCAGCACCTCGTACGCCATCGCCGGGCCCAGGTCGGAGCCGCCGATGCCGACGTTGGCGATGTTCTTGATGCGCTTGCCGGTGTGGCCGGTCCACTCGCCGGAGCGAATGCGCTCGGCGAAGCCGGTCATCTTGTCGAGCACCGCGTGCACGCCCGGCACCACGTTCTCGCCGTCGACCTCGACCACCGCGTCACGCGGGGCGCGCAGTGCGGTGTGCAGCACCGCCCGGTCCTCGGTGGTGTTGATCCTCTCGCCGCGGAACATGGCGTCCCGCAGCCCGAACACGTCGGTCGCGGCGGCCAGCTCGCGCAGCAGCCGCAGCGTCTCGTCCGTGACCAGGTGCTTGGAGTAGTCGACATGCAGATCGCCGACCTCCAGCGTGTACCCGGCGCCACGCCCGGGGTCGGCCGCGAACAGCTCTCGCAGCTGCACATCACCCAGCTGCTCCCGATGCTCGGCCAGCGCCGTCCACTCGGGCCTCTGGTTGAGCCTGGTACGGCTTCCTGCGTTCATCTCGGACTTCAGCCTTCTTTCCTACCTGGTCCTGCCTGCGTGCCTTGCCCCGCTGCCGGTCCAACTTAATGGAGCACAAGGAAACAGAAACAGTCGCCTCGTCGTCGCCCGGCTCAACAACAGAGCACAACAACAGAGCACAACAACAGATACGTCCACCAGGGCCGGCGCGATCAACAGGCGATCCAGGCAGCGATCCGGGCATGGTCGAGCGCCACAGCCGCCGTAAACGCGTCCGGCCAGGCACCCTTTGGTGCCCGGCCGGTGTCGACTTCTAGATCTCGCCCCGCAGCTTGGCGAGTGCCTCGGCGAGGATGGCCTCGCCGTCGGCGTCGCTGCGGCGCTCCCGCACATACGCGAGGTGCGTCTTGTAGGGCTCGGTGCGCGGTGGGTCCGGCGGGTTGTCCCGGTCCTGTCCGGCCGGGAAGCCGCAGCGCGGGCAGTCCCAGGTCTCGGGGACCTGCGCGTCGCTGGCGAAGCTCGGCTGGGTCTCGTGTCCGTTGGAGCACCAGAAGGAGATGCGCAGCCGGGGTGCGGACTCGCCGCGCTCGGCTTCGCCCATCGGCCCCGCCCCGACCCGGCTTCCTCGGATCGCGTTGCCACTTGCCACGGTGTAACTCCCTGCGTGATGGTGCGGCGAAGCGAGTCGGCGTTTCGCTTCGCTGCGAGCGCCTCAGTCTACGTAAGGCCCAACGCGCGTCCAGTGATTGGAGTTACATCCCGCACACAGACGCAAGCCCCATGATAAGCCGCGCTCGAAGTCGCGTACCCAGCATGGGGCTTTACGTACGGATTGTGCGTCCGTGACGCAGGTCAGTTGTTGACCTTCATCAGGATGCCGAGTACGACAATGCACGCGAACCACAGCAGACCGACCACGACGGTGATCCGGTCGAGGTTGCGCTCGGCGACCGAGGAGCCGCCGACGGACGACTGCATGCCGCCACCGAACATGTCGGAGAGGCCGCCGCCCTTGCCCTTGTGCATCAGCACCAGCAGCATCAGCAGGCCGCTGAAGACGATCAGGGCGATCGAGAACCCCATAACCACGGCTGGACCAACTTCCTCGGATCTGGATGGACGACAGGGGCATGGCGGCAGCGCCATGCCCCCGCAAGGGTACGACGTTCCGCCGCTACCGCATACTCGCTGCTCTTCGGTTCGCCGCCGGGGCGCTCAATCCGGTGTCGAGAGGCCGACCGTGCTCAGCCCTTCGGGCCTCCGCGCGCTCGTCCTCTCGACACCGGCCGCGCCCCGGCGGCTCACTGGTCGCGGAAGCGCACGATCTTGACGAACTCGTCCGCGTCCAGCGACGCGCCACCGACGAGGGCGCCGTCGATGTCGGCCTGGGCCATGATCTCGGCGACGTTGCCGGCCTTGACGGAGCCGCCGTACTGGATGCGGACCTGGTCGGCCAGCTCCTGGCCGTACAACTCGACGAGCTTGGCCCGGATGGCGGCACACACCTCCTGGGCGTCCTCGGCGCCGCAGACCTTGCCGGTGCCGATGGCCCAGACGGGCTCGTAGGCGATCACGATGGTCTCGGCGTGCTCGGCGGGGACGTCCTTGAGGCCGCCCTCGACCTGGGCGAGGGTGTGGGCGACGTGGTTGCCCGCCTCGCGGACCTCCAGCTCCTCGCCGACGCACAGGATCGGGGTCAGGCCGTGCTTGAAGGCGGCCTTGACCTTGGCGTTGACGATCTCGTCGGTCTCGTCGTGGTACTGGCGGCGCTCGGAGTGGCCGATCGCCACGAAGGTGCACTTGAGCTTGGCCAGCATCGGGCCGGAGATCTCGCCGGTGTAGGCGCCGGAGTCGTGGGCCGAGAGGTCCTGGGCACCATACTTGATCTTGAGCTTGTCGCCGTCGACCAGGGTCTGGACCGAGCGCAGGTCGGTGAAGGGCGGCAGGACCGCGACCTCACAGGCCTCGTAGTCCTTGTCGGCGAGGGCGAAGGCGAGCTTCTGGACGTGGGCGATGGCCTCCAGGTGGTTGAGGTTCATCTTCCAGTTGCCCGCCATCAGCGGCGTACGCGTGCTCAAAGGTCAGTCCTCCAGTGCGGCGAGGCCGGGGAGCGTCTTGCCCTCGAGGTATTCGAGGGAGGCGCCGCCACCGGTCGAGATGTGGCCGAATGCGTTCTCGTCGAAGCCCAGGATGCGCACGGCCGCGGCGGAGTCTCCGCCGCCGACGACCGTGAAGGCCTGGGAGTCGAGGAGTGCCTGGGCGACCGCCTTGGTGCCCTCGGCGAAATCGGGGTGCTCGAAGACGCCCATGGGGCCGTTCCAGAAGACGGTGGCGGCGTCGGCGATCTTCGAGGCGTACAGCTTGCGGGACTCCGGACCGATGTCCAGGCCCATCTGGTCGGTCGGCATGGCGTCCGCGACGACCGCGGTGGCGTCGGCCGGATCCTTGCTCTTCAGGTCCGGGAACGCGGGCGCGACCACGGCGTCGACGGGCAGGACCAGCTCGACACCGGTCTTCTCCGCGCGCTCCAGGTACTCGGCGACCGCGCCGAGCTGGTCCTCCTGGAGCAGGGAGCTGCCGATCTCAAGGCCCTTGGCCTTGAGGAAGGTGTACGCCATGCCGCCGCCGATGAGGATGCGGTCGGCCTTGCCGAGCAGCTGGTCGATGACGGCGAGCTTGTCGGAGACCTTGGCGCCGCCGAGGGCGACCACGTAGGGACGCTGGACGTCCTCGGTGAGCTTCTTCAGGACGCCGACCTCGGTGGCGATGAGGTACCCGGCGTAGTGCGGCAGCCGGGCCGGCAGGTCGAAGACCGAGGCGTGCCCCCGGTGCACCGCACCGAAGCCGTCGCCCACGTAGACGTCGGCGAGGGCGGCGAGCCGGTCCGCGAAGGCGCCGCGCTCGGCGTCGTCCTTGGCCGTCTCACCGGCGTTGAAGCGCAGGTTCTCGACGACGGCGACCTGGCCGTCGGTGAGGCCCGCGACGGTGGAGGCGGCGGACTCGCCGACCGTGTCCGTGGCGAACTGGACCTCGACGCCGAGGAGTTCACCGAGGCGGGCGGCTGCCGGGGCGAGCGAGAAGGCCGGGTCCGGGGCGCCCTTGGGGCGGCCCAGGTGCGAGGCGACGACCACGCGAGCGCCCGCCTCGGCCAGCGCCTTCACGGTGGGCAGTACGGCGCGGATGCGGCCGTCGTCGGTGATGGTGGTGCCGGACAGCGGCACATTGAGGTCGGCGCGGACGAAGACCCGCTTGCCCGTGACCCCTTCGGCGAGGAGTTCGTCGATCGTCTTCATGGAAAGGGGCTCCTGAGGGAGGACTCGTGGTGCTCGTGATCTTAAGAGGGCTGATCTGCACGTGAGTCAGGGCCCGGGCGGCGCGTCACTGCGCCGCCCGAGCCCTGCCGTCACATCAAGTGCCTGCTCTGCCGATCAGAGCTGGTTGCCCACGAAGACCGTGAGGTCGACGAGGCGGTTGGAGTAGCCCCACTCGTTGTCGTACCAGCCGACGACCTTGACGGACTTGCCCTGGACCATGGTCAGGGAGGAGTCGAAGGTGCAGGAGGCCGGCCAGTTCACGATGTCCGAGGACACGATCGGGTCCGCGGTGTACTCGAGGATGCCCTTGAGCTGGCCCTCGGCGGCCTTCTGGAAGGCGTTGTTGACCTCGTCCTTGGTGACCTCGCGGTCCAGCTCGATGACCAGGTCGGTGACCGAGCCGGTCGGAACCGGGACGCGCATGGCGATGCCGTCCAGCTTGCCCTTGAGCTGCGGGAGGACCAGGGCGGTGGCCTTCGCGGCACCGGTGGTGGTCGGGATGATGTTCTCGGCGGCGGCGCGGGCGCGGCGCAGGTCCTTGTGCGGGAAGTCCAGGATGCGCTGGTCGTTGGTGTACGCGTGGACGGTCGTCATCAGGCCCTTGACGATGCCGAACTCCTCGTCGAGGACCTTGGCCATCGGCGCCACACAGTTGGTGGTGCAGGACGCGTTGGAGATGACGTGGTGGTTGGCCGCGTCGTACTTGTCCTGGTTGACGCCCATCACGATGGTGATGTCCTCGTCGGAGGCCGGAGCCGAGATGAGGACCTTCTTGGCGCCGCCGGCCAGGTGCTTCTCGGCGTCGGCCTTCTTCGTGAAGATGCCGGTGGACTCGATGACGATGTCGACGCCCAGCTCGCCCCACGGGATGTCCGCGGGGTTGCGCTCGGAGAGGACCTTGATGGTGTGACCGTCGACGGTGATCGTGTCGGCGGTGTGCGACACCTCGGCCTTGAGACGGCCCAGGATGGTGTCGTACTTCAGCAGGTGAGCGGTGGTCGCGGTGTCACCCAGGTCGTTGACAGCCACGATCTCGATGTCTGCACCCTGCTCCAGCAGCGCGCGGAAGTAGTTACGACCGATGCGGCCAAAGCCGTTGATGCCTACGCGGATCGTCACGAACCGATCTCCTCGTTGGTACGCCGGCTCAGTGCCGGCGAGCTGTATGGGATGTCCCCGACCGCCTACGACCCTACCTCCCCAGGGCCCGTCCGGTGACATCGAGATGCCCTATACATGGCGGTGCGGCCCGTACCCGCCAGTAGGGATACGGACCGCCCAGGTTTTGCAAGGTGATTACCTTTTGAGCACCCATCCGATCATCTGATTTCAGACGTTCAGGAGGGGCGCTTCATCCGGATTCTCACGGTTCTCGCCTTCTGCTTCCTCAGCCCTTCAGGGCCGCCAGTGCCTTGCCGAGGAGTGCCTTGCGGTCGACCGCCGAGGTGACCTGTTCCAGGCCGAAGCCCAGCAGCACGGTGTCGTCCGTGGTGACCGCTCCGTATGTCTTGAAGAGTTCACCCGACAGACCCCAGTCCTTCACGACCGCCGGGCTGCCCTCGGGCGCGCCGGGGGTGGCCCAGGTACCGAGGGAGGTCTCGAAGCCCTCGACGGGACCGGCCGTGCCGCCGGTGACGACCGTGGCGTTGTCGGCGAGGAGACCGCGACCGCCGGAGCCGGGGTCGGTGATGTAGCTCAGCGACACCTCGACCCTCTTGCCGGCGTACGCGGACAGATCGAACTCGACCTGCTGCCAGCCGTCGGACGCCCCGGTGAAGCTGTTCCAGGAGCCGCTGGTGCCGGTGGGCGCGCAGCTGCCGGAGCCCGCGGTCAGGTACCGCTTCAGGGCCGGGTGGGCCTTGATGAGGTACCCGGCCTCGCACTCGGTGGGCACGGCGGTGGAGGTGGCGCCGCCGGCCTCCGGCAGCGTGGTCCAGTCGTCCGCCCCGGCCGTGTGCGCCTCCAGGACCGCGTGGTCGTAGCCCTCCTCCGTGTTCCACAGGAGCTGGGTGCGCAGGGTGGGCTTGTCGGCGGCGCTCACCGAGGTGAGGTCGATGGTGCGGGTGAGGCGGTTCCAGGCGTAGTCGGAGTGCGTGACGGCGGCCATGGACGCGCCCTCATAGGGGCCGTACGGGTTGACGGTCCCGGGGTACTGGCCCGCCCCCGCGCTCTTGAACTGCGGGAACGTCTCCACGGGCAGGGCGTCCGAGGTGAGGCCGAACGATCCGGCGGTGTCCAGCGGGTTGCCCGGCGCGCCGCCGAGCGCTCCCGTGAAGCCGCCGAGCCTGCCGCTGCCCGCGAAGGAGGTGGCGTTCGGCAGGGACGTACGGCTGTAGGCGCCCAGGTAGTACTGGCTGAAGTCGTTCGACAGGGTGCCGCCGCCGAGGTCGACGGCGCCGCCGGCGCTCTCACCGGACTCGATCAGCTTGCCGCCCTCGTTGAGGTAGGCGCGCAGTTCGAGCTGGGTGGCCACGCCCGGGCGGACGGCGCCCGTGTAGTGCACGACCCGCTTGAAGTGCTTCAGTACGCCGAGCGCGTCGGGGGCGCCCAGGGTCGCGACGTCCCAGACGAGCGCCTTCTTGCCGTTGGCCTTCAGCGCGTCCACGTAGGTCCGCGCCTGGGTCGCGGTGGCGCCCTCCTCGGCGACGACGAGCGTGTCGGCCTTGGGCCGCTCGGCGATCTTGTACGTGAAGCGCTCGCTACGGGTGGGCTTGCCGCTCTTCGTCTTGCCGGTGAACCAGACCTGGACCTTGTCGCCGGGCTCGCCGTGCCGCACCTTGGCCCGGTACTCGTCGAAGTAGAGGTTGTCCTCACCGCCGAACGTCTCGCCGCCCTTCCAGGCCTTGAGCGTCCGCTCGTGGGTGCGGCCGCCGTTGACGCGGTACTTCATCTCCTTGTCGCGCACGGACTTGCGTACGACGACGGAGATCTCCTGGTCGGCGCCGCGCGAGTACGACGTGGTGAAGGGCGCCGGGGTGAAGTCGGGGGCGTCGATGCCGACCGAGGACTTCGGCTGGTCGGGCCTGACGGCGGACTCGGCGAGGGAGAGCGCGAACGGGATGTTCTTCTCGAACTCCTGCTGGATCAGCTTCTCGTCGTCCGGGAACGTGAAGACCGAGGCGCAGTCCTCGGGCTTCCAGGCGTCGTCCGGGTCGATGTTCGACGCGGTCTGGCACGTCGACATCTCGGGGGTGAAGAACGCCGCGCCGTTGACGTTGGACGCGTGCCCGTTCGCCTCACCGTTGGTGGTGTACAGCTCGGAGGAGAGCTGGGGGCGGTAGCCGGGGATGGCGGGCTTCTCCGGGGTACCGGCCAGCGACTCGTAGAGCACGTCGTCCGGGGTGGGGCTCGCCACCTGCCAGCCGACCCCGTAGAGGATGAGCTCGGCGGCCGAGTGGTAGTTGATGCCGTACTCGAAGCCGATGCGCTTCTCGAAGGCGTCCAGTGCCCGCGTCTCGGGCTCGGAGTTGGGGCCGCCGCCGCGGTAGGTCTCGTTGGTGGGGAACGGGGACGAACCCTCGTCGTCGTAGCCCCACTTGTAGGCGAAGTTGCGGTTGAGGTCGACGCCGTCGCCGATCGCTATGGAGCCGTCGCCGTTGATGTCCCGCAGGTTCTTGCGCCACTGACGGTTGCCGTCGGGCCGGTGCGTGAAGTCGTAGCCGTCCGGGTTGGCGGAGATCACGAACCACAGCTCGGTGGTGTCGACGATCTTCTTGATCCGCTTGTCCGTCTTGTAGTTGTCCAGGTAGTGGTGCATCAGCCGCCGGGTCATCTCCGGCGTGATCCACTCACGCGCGTGCTGGTTGGACAGGTACAGGACGGAGGGCTTGGCACCGTCCTTGGTCTTCTTCGCGTTCTTGGTGACCTTGACCGCGAGGATGTCCTGTCCCTGGAGGGACTTGCCTATCGAGACCACCTTGGTCAGGGACGGGTTCTCCCGGCCCGTCCGGATGATCTCCTCCTTGATGTTGCCCGCGCCGCTGTACGGGCGGTAGACCCCGTCACCGGCGGCGGCCACCCGCGCCTGGGCCTTCTTGGTGAGCTGGTGCTCGTCGAGGTCGACGCCCTGCTTCTCCAGGGCCTCCGCCTGCTTGTCGGTGAGGTAGACCTCGACCGCCGCGGTGCCCTTCTCCGGTACCGTCTCGCTGAGTTCATGGCCGTCCTGCCCGGCCGCCAGCAGCAGAGGTACCTGCTTTTTCGTCACCTCGGCGCGGAAGACCTTGAGTTCGTCCGCGTCGGTGGAAGTGCCGCTGTCGGCCGCCTGCGCCAGCGGTGCGAGTCCTGCGCCGCCACCGAGCAGGAGCACGCCCGCGGCAAGGATCGTTCCAGCTCTTGGTCTCATGAGCCCCCCTTGCAGTGGTTCGCCACAGTGGCGAACTGACGCCAGGCTCATGTCAGTTCTGGATCAAGTCAAGGGTGTAACACAGGCCACACAAGGATTTCACGCCGGATGCGAAACGCCGGTGCCGACCGCCCAACTGGGCGTCGGCACCGGCGTGTTGAACCGTCCGCCGATCTACTGACGGGTCGTCACCCGACGAGGTTTTCAGCCATGTCCTCGGTGAGGCTGGCCTCGGTCCCCGGGATGCCCAGGTCCGAGGCGCGCTTGTCGGCCATGGCCAGCAGCCGGCGGATCCGGCCCGCGACGGCGTCCTTGGTGAGCGGCGGATCGGCGAGCGCGCCCAGCTCCTCCAGGGAGGCCTGCTTGTGCTCCATGCGCAGCCGGCCGGCGGCCGCGAGGTGCTCGGGGACGTCGTCACCGAGGATCTCCAGGGCGCGGCCCACGCGGGCACCGGCGGCGACGGCTGCGCGGGCCGAGCGGCGCAGATTGGCGTCGTCGAAGTTGGCGAGCCGGTTCGCCGTGGCGCGGACCTCGCGGCGCATCCGCCGCTCCTCCCAGGCCAGCACGGACTCGTGGGCGCCGAGGCGGGTGAGGAGCGCGCCGATCGCGTCCCCGTCCCGTACGACGACCCGGTCCACGCTCCGTACCTCGCGGGCCTTCGCGGCGATCGACAGCCGCCGGGCCGCGCCGACCAGTGCGAGGGCCGCCTCCGGGCCCGGGCAGGTCACCTCCAGGGAGGACGAGCGTCCGGGCTCCGTGAGGGAGCCGTGTGCCAGGAACGCACCACGCCAGGCCGCCTCGGCGTCACAGGTGGCACCGGAGACGACCTGCGGGGGCAGGCCCCGGATGGGGCGGCCCCGGCCGTCCACCAGACCCGTCTGGCGGGCCAGCTGGTCGCCGCCGGCGACCACGCGCACGACATAGCGCGAGCCCCGGCGCAGGCCACCGGGGGCCATCACGATCAGTTCGGAGCTGTGGCCGAAGATCTCCAGGATGTCCCGCTTCAGGCGGCGGGCCGCCATCGCGGTGTCCAGCTCCGCCTCGATCACGATGCGGCCGCTCACCAGGTGCAGCCCGCCCGCGAACCGCAGGATCGCCGAGACCTCCGCCTTTCTGCAGCAGGTCCGGGTGACGGGTAGCCGGGAGATCTCGTCCTTCACCGCTGCCGTCATCGCCATGGGCCGATCCTTCCATGCATCCGAAAAATACGGTCGTACGCGGCGGCCAACAGCTCCGGATCGTGCCGCGGAGATCCATCGGTCCGGGCCACCGGCGCCAGCTCGACCGCGGCACCGAACCGTTCGGCGGCGTCGGTCAGGGAGTCGCGGTCGGGCACGGCGGCCTCGTCGGCCAGCACCACGTCCAGGGCGAGTTTAGGGGCGTGTCGTGCCAAAACCTCCAAATGACGCTGCGGGGAGAAGCCATCGGTTTCTCCCGGCTGCGGGGCGAGGTTCAGCGACAGCACGAGCCGGGCCTTGGTCTCGGTGAGGGCGTCGAGGAGCTCGGGCACGAGCAGGTGCGGGATCACCGAGGAGAACCAGGAGCCGGGGCCGAGCACCACCCAGTCGGCGTCGCGGACCGCCGCCACGGCCTCGGGCACGGCGGGCGGGTCGTGCGGCACGACGTGCACGGACTGCACATCGCCGGGCGTGAGCGCGACGGTGGCCTGCCCCCGTACGGTGTCGACCTCGTCGGGGCGGGCCGGGTCGTGGCCCTTGACCAGGGCCTGGAGCTCCAGCGGTACGGCCGACATGGGCAGGACGCGGCCCTGGGCACCCAGCAGCTTGCCGACCAGGTCGAGGGCCTGGACATGGTCGCCGAGCTGCTCCCACAGGGCGACGATCAGCAGATTGCCGACCGCGTGTTCGTGCAGGGCGCCCTGGGACTGGAAGCGGTGCTGGATGACGCGGGCCCAGGTCTGGCCCCAGTCGTCGTCGCCGCACAGCGCGGCCAGGGCCTTACGCAGGTCGCCGGGCGGCAGCACGCCCAGCTCGTCGCGGAGGCGTCCGCTGGAGCCGCCGTCGTCGGCCACGGTGACGACGGCGGTGAGGTCGCCGGTGATCCGGCGCAGGGCGGCGAGCGAGGCGGACAGGCCCATGCCGCCGCCGAGCGCGACGACCTTGGGCTGGGCGCCCCGGCGGCGGGGCCTCGCCCCCCTCGCCTCGGCGGGCCGGTCGGCGCGGCCCTCGGGGGTGACCCGGCGCAGCCTGCTCAGCCGCAGCGCAGCACGTCCGGTCACTCGCGCCCCATGTCCCGGTGTACGACCACGGTCTCGACGCCCTGGGAGGCGAGGCGGGCGGCGAGCTTCTCGGAGGTGGCTACCGAGCGGTGCTTGCCTCCGGTGCAGCCGACCGCGATCGTCACGTACCGCTTGCCCTCGCGGCGGTAGCCGGCGGCGATCATCTGGAGCAGCTCGGTGTAGCGGTCGAGGAACTCTTTGGCACCGGGCTGGTTGAAGACGTACGCGGAGACCTCCTCGTTGAGGCCGGTGTACGGGCGCAGCTCCGGGACCCAGTGCGGGTTGGGCAGGAAGCGCATGTCCACGACCAGGTCGGCGTCGACGGGGAGGCCGTACTTGAAGCCGAAGGACATGACGGTGGCCCGCAGCTCGGGCTCCTCCTCGCCGGCGAACTGGGCGTCCATCTTGGCCCGCAGCTCGTGCACGTTCAGGCTGGAGGTGTCGATCACCAGGTCGGCGTCGCCGCGCAGCTCGCGCAGCAGCTCGCGCTCGGCGGCGATGCCGTCGGTGATGCGGCCGTCGCCCTGGAGGGGGTGCGGGCGGCGCACCGACTCGAAGCGGCGGACGAGGGCGTCGTCGGAGGACTCCAGGAAGACGATCCGCCGGGTGACGTTCTTGGTCTCCAGGTCGGCGAGGGAGTCGCGGAGGTTGTCGAAGAAGCGGCGGCCGCGGACGTCGACGACGACCGCGATCCGCGCCACGTTGCCCTGGGAGCGGGCGCCGAGCTCCACCATGGTGGGGATCAGCGCGGGCGGCAGGTTGTCGACGACGAACCAGCCGAGGTCCTCCAGACACTTGGCGGCCGTCGACCGTCCGGCGCCGGACATACCGGAGATGATGACCAGCTCGGGGATGGCCGCCTCGGGGACCCCGGGTGTTTCGATGCCCGTACTCACGTGTGCTCCGTCTTCCTGTGGCGCTGGGTGCTGCGAGGCATGGTCACCCGCCGCGATCTGGGCTTCCCCGCGCTCCGCTGTGTGCTCTTGGTGCTGTGCTTCCGGACGCTCTGGGCGCTCCGGGAGTTCTGGGCGCTCGTCGTGCTCGGTCATGTCTCCTGCCCTCGCCGCCGGTCCGGGGAGCCCGCGGCCACGGGCTCCCCAGAGGGGTCCGCCGTCGTACCGGGCTCCTCATCCTCCATGATCTCCCCAGTGGCCGTGTTCACGGCGGGTGCGGCCGGAGCCGCCTGGGCGAGGGCCGCGGCGATCGTCTCGGCCGTCTTGCGGCCTATGCCGGGGACCTCGCAGATCTGGTCGATCGTCGCGGCACGCAGCCTCTTGAGCGAGCCGAAGTGCTTGAGCAGGGCCTGCTTGCGGGTGTCGCCGAGCCCCGGTACGTCGTCCAGGGGGCTGGCCCGGAAGCGCTTGGCCCGCTTGGTGCGCTGGTAGGTGATGGCGAAGCGGTGGGCCTCGTCACGGACGCGCTGGAGCAGATACAGCCCCTCGCTGGTGCGGGGCAGGACCACCGGGTCGTCCTCGCCGGGCACCCAGACCTCCTCCAGGCGCTTGGCGAGGCCGCACACGGCGATGTCGTCGATGCCCAGCTCGTCGAGGGCCCGCCGGGCGGCGGCCACCTGGGGCTGCCCGCCGTCGACGACGACGAGCTGGGGCGGATAGGCGAAGCGCTTGGGGCGGCCGTCGTCGTCCTTGAGGCCGTTCGCGGGGCCGCCGAGGCCATCCCCGGCTTCTGCGGACTCGTCGGCGTCCTCCACCCACTCGCCGGTCTTCTCCTTCTCGGCGAGGTACCGCTTGAAGCGGCGGGCGATGACCTCGTGCATGGACCGGACGTCGTCCTGGCCCTCGCCGTGCCAGATCTGCGTGTCTCCGACACGACCCTTGATCTGGAAGCGCCGGTACTCGCTCTTGCGGGCCAGCCCGTCCTCGAAGACGACCATCGACGCCACGACGTCCTCGCCCTGCAGGTGGGAGATGTCGTAGCACTCGATCCGCAGCGGGGCGCTGTCCAGGTCGAGGGCCTCTGCGATCTCCTCCAGGGCACGGGAGCGGGTGGTGAGGTCGGAGGCGCGCTTGGTCTTGTGCAGGACGAGGGACTGCTGGGCGTTGCGCTGCACGGTCTCCATGAGCGCCTTCTTGTCGCCCCGCTGCGGGATGCGCAGGGAGACGTTGGACCCGCGGCGCCCGGTGAGCCACTCCTGGACCGGTCCGACGGGGTCGGGCAGCGCCGGGACGAGGACTTCCTTGGGCACGGAGTCGCCCGTCTCCTCGCCGTAGAGCTGCTGGAGGGCGTGTTCGACGAGGTCACTGGTGGTGACGGCCTCGACCTTGTCGGTGACCCAGCCACGCTGGCCGCGCACGCGTCCGCCGCGTACGTGGAAGATCTGGACGGCCGCCTCCAGTTCGTCCTCGGCGACGGCCATCAGGTCGGCGTCGGTCGCGTCGGCGAGCACGACCGCGTTCTTCTCCATGGCCTTCTTCAGGGCCTCGATGTCGTCACGCAGCCGGGCGGCCCGCTCGTACTCCATCTCCTCGGCCGCGTCCATCATCTGCTTCTCGAGGCGCCGGATGTACGTGCCCGTGCGCCCGGCCATGAAGTCGCTGAAGTCCTCGGCCAGTTCACGGTGGTCCTCGGCGGAGATCCGCTCCACGCAGGGCGCCGAGCACTTGCCGATGTAGCCGAGCAGACAGGGCCGGCCGGTGCGGGCCGCGTTCTTGAAGACACCGGCCGAGCAGGTGCGCACCGGGAAGACCCGCAGCAGCAGATCGACCGTGTCACGGATGGCCCACGCGTGCGCGTACGGCCCGAAATACCGGACGCCCTTCTTCTTGTGACCGCGCATCACCTGCACGCGCGGGTACTGCTCGTTCATGGTGACCGCGAGGTACGGGTAGCTCTTGTCGTCGCGGTACTTGACGTTGAACCGGGGGTCGAACTCCTTGATCCAGGAGTACTCCAGCTGCAGCGCCTCGACCTCCGTGGACACCACCGTCCACTCCACGGAGGCGGCCGTGGTGACCATCGTCCGGGTGCGCGGGTGGAGGCCGGCCAGGTCCTGGAAGTAGTTCGCCAGGCGCTGGCGCAGGCTCTTCGCCTTCCCGACGTAGATCACCCGACGGTGCTCGTCACGGAACTTGTACACCCCGGGAGAGTCCGGGATCTGCCCCGGACTGGGGCGATAGCTGGAGGGATCGGCCATGCTCCACACCCTACTGGCGGGGAGTGACAACAAGGGGGCCGCGCCCTGAACGGGCGCGGGGCTGTATCGATATGCGGCTCCGCCGCGTGGGCGCGACCGGCCACGACGGACCCACAGCCGCCGGACGACATGAAGCCCTGAGCTATTGGCGCGTCCCCAAAAAACTAGCGCGTCTCCAAGAACGTCAGCACAGCCAGCACCCGCCGGTGATCATCCGGCTCCTCAGGCAACCGCAGCTTGCCCAGAATGCTCCGCACATGCTTCTCGACCGTGCCCTCAGTCACCCACAACCGCTTCCCGATCCCCGCATTGGACCGCCCCTCGGCCATCAGGCCGAGAACCTCCCGCTCCCGATTGCTCAGCATCGACAAGGGGTCATCCCGCCGCTGCGCGGCGACCAGTTCCTGCACCAGGGACGGATCGACCACGGCCCCACCCCGCCGGATCCGGTCCAACGTCTCCAGGAACTCGTCCACGACAGTGATCCGGCTCTTGAGCAGATACCCGATGCTGCGCCCACCGGCCAGCAGCTCCAACGCATCCTCGACCTCGACGAACGCCGACAAGACCAGGATCCCGACCGCCGGATACCGCTCCCGGATCTCGCGGGCCACCTTCAGCCCCTCGGTCGACTGGGTCGGCGGCATCCGGATGTCGATGATCGCGATGTCCGGCTGCTCCGCCTCGACCAGGTCCATGAGCCCGTCGGCGTCCCCGGCCTGCCCCACCACCTCGTAGCCGACGCGCTCGCAGAGGCTCGCCAGTCCCTCCCGAAGGAGCACGTCGTCATCGGCGAGCACCACCCGTCCGCGCCCTGGATGCTGATCGGCGTCCATGGTCTCGGCCTTCCCCCTTGCCCGACCTGTCCGGTTCGTCCCAACAGCCTGCCCGAACTGGGGACTTACGGCTAGCCGGAAGCCTAGTTGGGGGAAGGCCGGGAGGACACCGGAACGTTTGAGCGCCATGCTCGAAGTCAGACGGCAGTCTCCGCCGTCCGACCCGACCGCCCGGACCGTACGCGTGCCGAGTCCCCGACTCCCCCCTTGAAGAGGACTCCGCCGCGTACGCGCCGGGCGGTCATGCGTGACTCTCCGTATCCGGCGGCGGTGTGACGGGGAGCCGTACCGTCATCGTCGTACCGCTGTCCGGCGGGCTGGCGACGGTCAGCCGGCCGCCGATCGCCTCGACGCGGTCGATCAGTCCGATCAACCCCGAGCCCTTGTCCGGCTCGGCTCCCCCGACGCCGTCGTCGCGGACGATCAGTTCCAGGACACCCTGCTGGTCCTCGGCCGCCACGGTCACCACGCTCGCGCGTGCGTGCTTGACGGCGTTGGTCAGGCACTCCGAGATGACGTAGTACGCGGCCACCTCGGCCTGTTCCGGGAAGCGGGCGGTGGAGAGCCGCAGGTCGAGTTCGACGGGTATGGCGCAGCGGCGGGCAAGGGCGCGCAGGGCGGGGCCGAGGCCGCCCTTGGAGAGCACGGCCGGGTGGATGCCCCGGGCCACCTGGAGGAGGTCCTGGAAGGTGTCGTCGAGGCCCTTTCCCAGGTGTGCCAGTTGCCGGGCCAGTTCCGACGAGGCGTCCTCGACCAGGGACTCCGCCATCCGCAGCTCCAGTTGGAGGGAGACCAGGCGCTGCTGGACACCGTCGTGCAGGTCGCGTTCGATACGGCGCCGGGAGGCGTCCCCGGCGGCCACGACACGCGCGCGTGAGGCTCTCAGCTGGTCGCGGCTGTCGGCGTTGGCGACGGCGGTGGCGATCAGTTCGGTGAAGTCGGCGAGCCGGGATTCGGTGCCCTCGGGCAGCGGGTCCAGGAGCGAGGCCGCGACGACGACGCCCCACAGCCGCCCCTCGACGACGATGGGCGCGCCCACGGCACTGCCGACCCGGGCCGCGGACCAGGTGCGGGCCACCTCGTCGACCACCTGCGCCGCCGCCTCACTCCCTACCAGGCGGGCGTCCTCCGCGCTCAGCTCGACGTCGGCGTGCGCGATACCGAGGACCTTGTTGGCACCGTCCGGCTCGTAGCGCAGTACGGCCGCGGCCGTACTCAGCAGGGACCCCACCTCCTCCGCCACCTTGGCGAACACCTCGAACGGCGGCACACCGCGCGCGACCGCGGTGGCGACCCGGCGCAGCGCGGTCTGTTCGAGGGCGGCCCGGCGGCTCTCGGTGACGTCGCGGGCTGCGGCGTAGATGAGGCCTTCCTCGGGGACCGGCCGTGCGCTCCACTGCAGCCAGCACTCGGTGCCGTCCGCGCGGATGTACCGGTTCACGAACTCGGCGACCTCGGCGCCGCCCGCCAGCCGCTCTATGGCCTCCCGGGTGCGGTCCCGGTCGTCGTCGTGGACGAACTCCATTAACGGCCGGGCGATCAGCGTCTCGCTCACGTACCCCAGGGTGCGTTCGAAGGCCGGGTTGACGCGCTTGAAGTAGCCGTCGATGCCGCTGATGCACAGCAGGTCCAGGGAGAGGTTGAAGATGCCCTCCAGTTCCTGTTCGGCCCGTCTGCGGCGCCCGTGGGCGGCGGCGAAGGAGGCCATGGTGCCGTTCATGCCGCCCAGCAGTTGGGCCCAGGTGCCGTCGAAGGAGTCGACGTCGGCCCGGTGTTCGAGCCGGTTCGCGTCGATCGCCGTGTTCATGGCCCGGATCTGCTCGGCCAGCCGTTCGGTGGTCACCCGCAGCTCACGGAAGGTGTCGGCGACGTCCCCGAGCTCGTCGCGTCCCGCGTAGCGGATGTCGTACGAGAGGTCGCCGTCCGACAGGGCCCGGGCGCCGGCGGCCACCTGCCCCAGGGGACGGGTGATCGAGCGGCGCAGGGCAAGCGCGAGGAGAGTGACGAGGAACAGGACGGCCAGGGAGACGCCCAGTTCGGTGAAGGCCCGCGTCCGGGTGGCGCTCAGCTCGCGGTCGGCGGTGACGGCGAGTTCACGCTCGGCCCGCTCCTGGATGCCGCGCAGATCGTCGACGTAGCTCTCGGAGTCGGCCAACCAGCGGTCGTACGAGGGCCAGTCGGCGGGCCGGGGGTCGGCGTCGGCGAGCATGTCGCGGACCTTGCGCACGGCGCGTCCGGGGCCCTGGAAGACGACGCTGTCCAGCTCGGACCGCAGCTCCGGGGACGTGGTCTGCCGGAACGCCCGCAGCTGGGCGTCCTCCAGTTCGGTCCAGCGGCCGGCGGCGGTGGGGCGTTCACCGGCGGGGGCGTCGAACAGGATGGCGAGTTCGGCCCGTTCCCGTTCGGCGGCGGCGATGGCCCGCAGCAGCGCGATGTGGGCGTCGGCCGCACGGCCCGCGGCCCTGGTCGGGCGCCCGGACTCCAGGGTGGCGACGGTGTCGATCAGATCGGTCTCGATGCCCTTGTACCTCCTGGCCACGACCGGCGCCTCCAGCGAGGTGGTGCCCGTCTCGACGCGCAGCGCGTGCAGTTGCCGGCGGACGGCGTCGAGGACACCGGCGACGTCGGCCTCCGGCCGCTCGACAGCGTGCCCGAAGGCCCCTCGCAGCGCGCTGTCGGTGGCCTGCTCGGCTTCGAAGCGCTCGCGCAACGTGCCCGGTCCGGGGCGCAGCCGGGCCCGCACGGCCGCGATCCGCTCGTGTGCGACGGCGTCGGAGACCCCTCCGGTCGCGAACGACACCTCGATGGCGTCGTCGAAGTGACGCAGGGTCCGCGCCTCCTCCCACTGGGCCACGGCGGCGAGGGCCGTGAACACCAGCAGGCAGGTGACCGGCAGCAGGACGAGCAGCATCAGCTTGGGGCCGACGCGGAGGCGGGACAGGAACGGCACGGCGCCCTGCCCTTGAGGGCGTGGGCGGAGCAAAGCCGGGCCTCGTCCTTGCGCAGGTGAGCGGCGCATGGCCGGCCTCAGGGAGCGGTGGGCGGGTCGTGCGGTTCCGCCGTGCCGTGGCTGAGGCAATCGGCCGAGTCCCTGGCGGCGCGGAGCCGACCGTGGGTGCCCCCTGGCGTCTCGGAGTCCTTGTTCACGTCCACGTGTCCCCGCCCTTGCCCGACTCTGCGGTGTCGGCCCACGGTATCCGGAGGGCCGACGGTCCCTCGTGGACCGGTTTGCGCAGCTTCCTCAGCATGCCGATGAACTCGCGGACGGTACAGGCGTCTTCGGTGAGGGCATCTCGGGTGAGGGCGTCTTCGGTACAGGCGTCTTGCGTGCGGCGGCCTCAGTGCAGGCGTCTTCGCTGCGGGTCCTCGCTGCGGGTCCTCGCTGCGGGTCCTCGCTGCGGGTCCTCGCCGGCGTGTCCTCGGTTCACGGCTTGCTCTCCGGGTAGCCGTCGTGGGCGGCCAGGTCCTTGTCGATGTCCTCGACCGCCTGGTCCAGTGTCTTCTTCGCGGGAGCCCCGGCGAAGACGACCTCGGCGACCGCGCGGGCGAAGGCCTGGGTGACCGCCGGGTACGCGGGGGTCTGCGGCCGGGGCCGGGCGACGCCGCCGCGCAACTGCTCGATGAACAACCGCTCCGGGCCGTCCTCGTCGTACGGCGCCGACATCTTCACGGCCCTCTCGGTCGCCGGGATCGCGCCGTTCGCCTCGCTCATCCTGAGTACCTGCTCCGGCCGCAACAGGTACTCGAGGAAGCGCCACACCGCGTCGCCGTCGGCCGCGCCCGAGGGGATGCCCCACTGCCAGGATCCCATTCCGGTGACGGTGCCGGTGCCGAAGTCGGGCAGCGGCACGAGCGCGATGTCGCCCGGGTGCGCCTCGCTGTACTCGCCGTACTTCCAGTGGCCCATCCAGGAGATGGGGCTGCGGCCCTTTACGAACGCGCTCTCGTCCTTGCCCCGGTCGACGTACCCCTTCTCCACCCAACTCTGCATGGTGGTGAGCGCCCCGGCGGTCTCCGGGCCGTTGAGGAAGCCGTCGGCAGTGCGGAACTCCTCGGGGTCGATGAGGTCGCCGCCCGCCGACCAGACGGCCGGGGCGAAGGCGTAGGTGTTCCACTCGTCGGCGAGCTTCGAGTCGTGGAAGTTCAGGTCCAGCGGCGCCTCGTAGCCCTCGGCGCGGAGCTCGCGCAGGATGCCCGTCAGCTCGTCGGCGGTCCAGGCGTCCTCGATGCCCCTGGGGATTCGGACGCCCGCCTCCTCGAGGACCGACGGCCGTACGTACAGGCCGAGCCCGGAGTCGAAGGTGCCGACGCCCCACAACCGCCGGTCGTACGTGCCCTGCTCCCGGATCGAGGGAAGCAGATCCTCGCGGACTTCGGCGGGCACGCAGGAGTCGATCGGCCTGAGCTTGCCGGACCAGGCGTAGCTGTAGAGGTTCGGGCCGTCGAAATCGAGGAGATCCGGCAGGTCACCGCTGGCCGCCGCGGACAGCACGAGCTCGGTGTAGGGGCGCTGCTCGGGCAGGGTGACCAGTTCGACCCGTACCTGCCGCTGGGCCTTGTTGAACTCCTCGACCTGGCTGCGCAGGGTGCTCTGCTCACCGCTCTGGCCCGCGTGGAACCACATCGTGATGTGCGCGGTGCCCTCGATCCTGCCGTCGCAGGTCGTGTCGCCCGCCGCCTTGTCCTCCTCGCCCTGCCGGTCCCCGTCACCGGCGCTGCACCCCGCCAGCAGCAAGGCGGCCGCCGACATCCCCGACAGCAGGGCACGACGGAACCGGCGTCTGCCGACACCTCCGCGCGGTGTCTTCATGGCGCACCCCCACTCGACCGGACGCCCCGGCCCCCAGAGCAGCGACATGCTACTGCTCGTGGCGCTTTCGATTCCCTGAGTGAACATGAACTGATCGATTCGGCAAAGGACTTCAGCACATTCAGCACATCCCGGCTAACGGGAATCCTGCCCCGGCGACACTTTCCCGCTAGCCGGAATGTGTGCCCATCAGCGCCTTGGGAGGCTGACAGCATGTCCATGCGCTGTCTCATCGTCGATGACAGTGCCCGGTTTCTGGAGGTCGCCCGCACGCTGCTCGAACGCGACGGGATCCGTGTCGTAGGCGTGGCCTCCACGGGCGCGCAGGCGCTCGCGCGGACCGTGGAACTGGCCCCGGACCTCGTCCTGTTGGACATCGACCTGGGCGGCGAGAGCGGACTGGAGCTCGCGCCGCGGCTCGCGCGCACCGCGTCCTGCGTCATCATCCTGACCTCCACACACCCACTCGACGACGTCCAGGAACTCGTCGCCGCCAGCCCCGCCCGGGGCTTCCTCCACAAGTCGAAGCTCTCGGGACAGGCCCTGCGCGACCTGCTGGGGCCCGACTGCGGGTCCTTGGCGACCTGAGGATCTTGACGGTGGTGTCCGGCCATGTCACGCGCCAGGTGTTGTCGGGACTTGGTCAACACGCTTCAATGCGGGGGAACTCGGGGACAGGAACGCCGTCGTACGGATGTGAAGACATCCGGCAGGCCTGGGATCCCCGCGCGTCCACCGGACGCCCCGATCGGCCCGCGCGGTCCGACCAGCCGTCGCGCCCTCACAGAAAGGCCCCTGCATGCGGCACGTCACAGAACACACGGACGTCGCGGCGGTCGCCGACGTCCCGGATGTCGCGGACGTCGCCACGACGGGAGTCGCCACAGCCGAGGTAGCCACGACAGAAGACGCCACAGCCGAGGTAGCCACGACAGAAGACGCCACAGCCGAGGTGGAGTCGGTCCTGCGCGGCGGCCCCTTCCATGTCGCGCTGCGCGCCGCGATCGCCGCGCGCGGGCTGCCGCTGCAGCGCGTGCAGCACCACTTGTCGCGCTACGGGGTCAAGGTCGGTGTCACCAGCCTGAGTTACTGGCAGCAGGGCGCCCGGCGTCCACAGCGCCCCGAGTCGCTGCGCGCGGTGCGGGCCCTGGAGGAGATCCTCCAACTGCCGGACGAGTCGCTGATACGGCTGCTCGGCGACGCGGACGAGCACGCCGGGCCGGAACGCCCCGCCGGCCGCTCGTACCGGGCCGTGGTGGAGGCCTCCGGGGTCCTGGAGCGCCTCCTCGGCGAGTTGGAGGTGCCGCTCGACAGCGGGGTGCACACCGTCGGCCATCACGAGCGGGTACGGGTCGGCGCGTGCCGGGAGCTGCTGGGGCGCGAGTCCCAGCACATCGTGCGCGCCCACAGGGACGGTGTGGACCGCTATGTGGCCGTCCACCACGGCGATCCGGGCTGCGCACCGGAGCGGATGGCGGTCCGCGCGCTGGAGAACTGCCGCAGGGGGCGGGTGCGCTGGGACAACGACACCGGGGTCCTCGTCGCCGAGTTCCTCTTCGACACGCGGCTGCTCAGCGGCGATACGTTCCTCTTCCGCTACGGCTTCGACGACGGCACGGCGGGCGTCTCCACCGAGTACGTCCGCGGCTTCCGCACCGCCGGCGGCCAGTACGCCCTCCAGGTGCGCTTCGACGAACGGGCACTGCCGGTCCGCTGCCACCGTTTCACCCAGCACTCGGCCGCGGCCCCCCGCAGCGGCCGCCAGTCCCTCACCCTGAGCCGGCTGCACCGCTCGGTCCACCTCGTCGAGCCACGGGTACGGACGGGGATGGTGGGGATCGGGTGGGACTGGGAGTGAGGGGTCGGGCCGGCCGAGGGTGAGGCCCGAGGGAACAGGGCGGCCGCTTCCCGGGAGGCCGGCCCTCGCGGTGCAACAAGCGTCTGGGATACCTTCCGGCCGAGATACCCGAGAAAGGATCCGTGCCGTGATCGTCGTCGCCGGTGAAGCCCTGATCGATCTGGTCCCCCGGGGCACGGGCGCGCTGGTGGACCTGCGGCCGGCCCGCGGTGGCGGCCCGTACAACACCGCGATCGCGCTCGGCCGCCTCGGCTCCCCCACCGCCTTCTGCTCCCGGGTGTCGTACGACGTCTACGGCGAGGCCCTGCTGGACGCGTTGCGCGAGGCGGACGTCGAGGTGGCGTCCGTGCAGCGCGGTCCGGAGCCGACGACCCTCGCCCTGGCCTCGATCGGCGAGGGCGGCTCGGCCCGCTACTCCTTCTACGTCGAGGGCAGCGCCGACCGGCTGTTCGAGGCCCCCGACCGGCTCCCCGACGGCACCCGGGCCGTGTCGTTCGGCACCTGCTCTCTCGTCCTGGAACCGGGCGCGAGCGCCTACGAGGAGCTGATGCACCGCACCGCCGCCCAGGGCGTGTTCACCGCCCTCGACCCGAACATCCGGCCGGGGTTGATCCCCGACGCGGACGCCTACCGGGCCCGGTTCAAGAGCTGGCTGCCGTCGGTGTCGTTGCTCAAGCTCTCCGAGGAGGACGCGGAGTGGCTGGGCGGCACCCCGAGCCAGTGGCTGTCCTCCGGCCCCTCGGCCGTGGTGATCACCCACGGCGGAGACGGCCTGACCGCCTACACCCGCGACGGCGCGGAACACTCCGTACCGGGCGAGAAGATCGACGTCGTGGACACCATCGGCGCCGGCGACACGGTGAACGCGGCCCTCCTCCACGGCCTCTCCACCCGTAACGCCCTCTCCCCGACCGCCCTCGCCGCTCTGACCCCGGCCGACTGGACCCGCCTCCTGCGCTTCGCCGCCCGCGCCGCCGCGATCACCTGCTCCCGAGCGGGCGCGGAACCGCCGTACGCCTCGGAGGTGGGCGAGATCTAGGCCGCGTTCCCGCAGGCGAACCCCCGGCCGGCAGGGCGGCCTGTCAGCCGCTGACCGCCCGTAGGGCGCCCGGCTTGCGGCCGTTGAGGCGGTCCGGGGCCGTGGCGGTGGTCTCGTCGGCCGGCAGATGGGCCATGAGGGCGCCGGCCGTCGTCCGGCAGGGCGAGCGTCTCGTACGACAGGCGCAACCGCCCCGTCTGCGGATGTTCGACGAGTTCGGTCCCGTTGCGGAGGGACATGGCCGGTACGGCGTTCAGCCGCTCGGTGAACGCGGCTCCCGCCGTGACCGTCAACTCGTCGGCAAGGGCGGCGACGTTCGGAGCGTGCAGCGGGGCATCGTGCCGCGGATGACAGATGGGCGGTCACCGCAGGACCAGGGCGGCTGATGAGGGAACGCGCGGCGCCCCGCGGGGAGTTGCCGCGGGGCGCCGCATTTTCCGTACCTTCTCGGGACTTGGCGGGGCCTGTTGCTCTACGGCCCGCTGTGCCCGTTGTCACCGATCCGCTCTCAGGCCTTGCGGGCCCGCGTGGTCGTCTTCTTGGCGGGGGCCGTCTTCTTCGTGGCCGTGGCCGCCTTCTTGGTCGCCGTGTTGTTGACGGCCTTCGTCGTGCGGGCCGTCGCCGTCTTCTTGGCCGTCGACCTGGCGGCGACCGTCTTGCCGGCCGAGGCCTTGCTCGAGGGATTCATCGGGGCCGCGTCGCTGATGCGCTCGGCGCCGAGGATCTCGCGCAGGAACTTGCCGGTGTGGCTGGCCGGGACCCCGGCGACCTGCTCGGGGGTGCCCTCGGCGATGACGAGGCCGCCGCCGGCGCCGCCCTCGGGGCCCATGTCGACGACCCAGTCGGCGGTCTTGATGACATCGAGGTTGTGCTCGATGACGATGACCGTGTTGCCCTTGTCCACGAGGCCGGAGAGCACCTTGAGGAGCTTGCTGATGTCCTCGAAGTGCAGACCGGTCGTCGGCTCGTCCAGGACGTAGACCGTGCGCCCGGTGGACCGGCGCTGCAGCTCGCTGGCGAGCTTGACGCGCTGTGCCTCACCGCCGGACAGGGTGGTCGCGGACTGGCCGAGGCGGACGTAGCCGAGACCGACGTCCTTCAGCGTGTTGAGGTGGCGGGCGATCGCGGGGACGGCCTCGAAGAAGTCCGTGGCCTCCTCGATCGGCATGTTCAGCACATCGGCGATGGACTTGCCCTTGTAGTGGACCTCCAGGGTCTCCCGGTTGTACCGGGCGCCGTGGCAGACCTCGCACGGGACGTAGACGTCCGGGAGGAAGTTCATCTCGATCTTGATGGTGCCGTCGCCCGCGCAGTTCTCGCAGCGGCCGCCCTTGACGTTGAAGGAGAAACGGCCGGGCAGATAGCCGCGGACCTTCGCCTCGGTGGTCTCGGCGAACAGCTTGCGGACGTGGTCGAAGACGCCCGTGTACGTCGCCGGGTTGGACCGGGGGGTGCGGCCGATGGGCGACTGGTCGACGTGGACGACCTTGTCGACGAGGTCGTCGCCGTCCACGCGCGTGTGCCGCCCCGGTACGTTCCTCGCGCCGTTCAGCTCGCGGGCGAGGTGGGTGTACAGGATGTCGTTGACCAGCGTCGACTTGCCGGAGCCGGACACCCCCGTGACGGCGGTGAAGACGCCGAGCGGGAAGGAGACGTCGATGTCCTGGAGGTTGTTCTCCCGGGCGCCGTGCACGGTGAGCTGCCGGGTCGGGTCGAGGGGGCGGCGGATGTCCGGCAGCGGGATGGCCTTCTTGCCCGACAGGTACTGCCCGGTCTGCGACTCGGCGTTGCTCAGCAGTTCCTTCAGGGAGCCGCTGTGCACGACCTTGCCGCCGTGCTCGCCGGCGCCGGGGCCGATGTCCACGACCCAGTCGGCGGTCTTGATGGTGTCCTCGTCGTGCTCGACGACGATGAGCGTGTTGCCCATGTCGCGCAGCCGGACCAGGGTCTCGATGAGCCGGTGGTTGTCACGCTGGTGCAGACCGATGGAGGGCTCGTCCAGCACGTACAGGACGCCGACGAGGCCGGAGCCGATCTGGGTGGCCAGGCGGATGCGCTGGGCCTCGCCACCGGAGAGCGTGCCGGCCGCGCGGTTGAGCGAGAGGTAGTCCAGGCCTACGTCGACGAGGAACCGCAGCCGCTCGTTGACCTCCTTCAGTACGCGCTCGGCGATCTTCTTGTCGCGGGCGCCCAGCTTCAGCTCGCCCAGGAAGTCCGCGCAGTCACTGATGGACATGGCGGAGACCTCGGCGATCGACTTCTCCATGATCGTGACCGCGAGGACGATCGGCTTCAGACGCGTGCCCTGGCAGGTGGGGCAGGGCACCTCGCGCATATAGCCCTCGAAGCGCTCGCGGCTGGCGTCGCTCTCGGCCTCGCTGTGCCGCCGCTTCACGAAGGGGACGGCGCCCTCGAAGGCCGTGGTGTACACGCGCTCACGCCCGTACCGGTTGCGGTAGCGGACCTCGATCTGCGTCTTGTGACCGTGGAGGAGGGCCTTCTTCGCCCGCTGCGGGAGACCGGCGAAGGGGATGTCGGTCCGGAATCCCAGCGCGTCGGCCAGGGCGCCGATGAGGCGGCCGAAGTAGTCCTTGGTGTGTCCGTGCGACCAGGGGTGGATGGCGCCCTCGTCGAGCGACTTGTCCTCGTCCGGGACGATCAGCTCGGGGTCGACCTCCATGCGCGTACCGATGCCCGTGCACTCGGGGCAGGCACCGAAGGGCGAGTTGAACGAGAAGGAGCGGGGTTCCAGCTCCTCGAAGGACAGGTCGTCGTACGGGCAGTACAGGTGCTCCGAGAACATGCGCTCGCGCTCGGGGTCGTCCTCGGGGAGGTCGACGAAGTCGAGCACGACCATGCCGCCGGAGAGGCCGAGGGCGGTCTCCACGGAGTCGGTGAGGCGTCGCTTGGCGGAGTCCTTCACCGTGAGGCGGTCGACGACCACCTCGATGGTGTGCTTCTCCTGCTTCTTCAGGGTGGGCGGGTCGGAAAGCTGGACGGTCTCGCCGTCGACCCGCGCGCGGCTGTAACCCTTGGTCTGGAGGTCGGCGAAGAGGTCGACGAACTCGCCCTTGCGCTCGCGCACCAGCGGGGAGAGCACCTGGAAGCGGCTGCCCTGCGGCAGCTCCAGCACTCGGTCGACGATGGCCTGCGGCGACTGGCGCGAGATCGGGCGGGCGCACTCGGGACAGTGCGGCTTGCCGATGCGCGCGAAGAGCAGCCGCAGGTAGTCGTAGACCTCGGTGATCGTGCCGACCGTGGAGCGCGGGTTGCGCGAGGTCGACTTCTGGTCGATGGAGACCGCCGGGGACAGACCCTCGATGAAGTCGACGTCCGGCTTGTCCATCTGCCCGAGGAACTGGCGGGCGTAGGAGGAGAGCGACTCGACGTAGCGGCGCTGCCCTTCGGCGAAGATGGTGTCGAAGGCCAGCGAGGACTTGCCCGACCCCGACAGGCCCGTGAAGACGATGAGCGAGTCACGCGGCAGGTCGAGCGAGACGTTCTTCAGGTTGTGCTCGCGCGCGCCACGGACGATGAGACGGTCGGCCACGCCGGTCCGCACCTTTCTTGAGTGAAGTGAGCAGGAGCGGAGCCCCCGGTCCTTCACAGACTAGGGGGAGCCACTGACAGCGCCGGTCCTGTTTCCCCGTTCCACAACAATCCCGGGCCTTCCAGCATGCCCGACGCAGGACTTGACCATATAGCACGCGCATTCGATTTTGGGCCGCGGTCCGCCACCTTCACCCGATGGAGTGGCGGGGTTAGGGTCGGCGTCATGATGGATCACGCACGTGACCTGGCCTCTGTACGCGAAGCGACCGACCGGCTCCTCACCGCAGCCGCCAAGCTGGACAACGCCGCCGTCGCCGAGCCGTCACGGCTGCCCGGCTGGACCCGCGGCCATGTCCTCGCCCATCTCGCCCGCAACGCGGACGCCCTCGTGAACGTCCTCGAAGGGCGCCCCATGTACGTCTCCGAGGAGGCCCGGGACACCGACATCGAGCGCGACGCGCCACGCCCCCTGGAGGCGCAGCTCGCCGACGTACGTCAGAGCGCGAACCGCTTCCAGGACGCCGCGTCCGTCCCAGCGGACTGGTCGCGCACGGTCGAGCTGCGCAACGGCGTCACGGACTCGGCGTCCCGGGTGCCGTTCCGGCGCTGGATCGAGGTGGAGATCCATCATGTGGATCTGGGGATCGGGTACGAGCTGGAGGATTTGCCGGAGGAGTTCGCGCAGCGCGAGATCAACTTCCTGACCGAGCGGTTCCGCAACCACCCGGGTGTGCCCACGCTGGTGATCAAGCAGGACGACGGGCGACTGATCCCTACCGGAGCCATCGGGTCCGTCCCCCCGGAACAGCTCGAAAGCGGCCATCACCTCACGGTCAGCGGCAGCCGGGCCGATCTGCTGGGTTGGCTCGCCGGCCGCCGCGACGGCTCGGCCCTACAGGTCGACGGAGGCACACTCCCGGCTCTGCCCCCGCTATAGGCTGAGAGCCATGACGTACAGCGGAGCAGTGAAGGTCGGCGGCCCTGCGGATGTGCACGAGCTGCGGGACCTGATGATCTCCAAGGTCGCGGTCGGCCCGATGGACAACAACGCCTATCTGCTGCGCTGCCGGGCCACCGACGAGCAGCTGCTGATCGACGCGGCGAACGACGCCGGCACGCTGCTCACGCTGATCGGTGACGACGGGATCGCGTCCGTCGTCACCACGCATCAGCACGGCGACCACTGGCAGGCGCTCGCCGAGGTGGTGGCGGCCACGGGCGCCCGTACGTACGCCGGCCGGGACGATGCCGAGGGCATCCCGGTGGCGACCGACGTACTCGTCGACGACGGGGACACGATCCGGGTGGGGCGCGTGGAGCTCACCGCGCGCCATCTCGTGGGACACACGCCGGGTTCGATCGCCCTGGTCTACGACGACCCGCACGGGCATCCCCATGTGTTCACCGGGGACTGCCTCTTCCCCGGGGGGCCTGGGCGGACAACACGTTCGGAAGAGTTCAACTCCCTGATGGACGGCCTGGAGACCAAGGTATTCGGCGTCCTGCCCGATGAGACCTGGGTCTACCCCGGCCACGGCAACGACACCACCATCGGCACGGAGCGGCCCCACCTCGCGGAGTGGCGCACACGAGGCTGGTAACCATGCGAGGGTGCTCGTCCCCGTTTCGAAACCGAAGCGGGGACAGTCGCGCGTTCAGGCCCGTCCGCGCTCGGGGAGGGGCATGCCCCACGGACGGTGGCCTCCAGAACTCCGTCACCGACGCCGGCAGCAGTGACCGCCAGAGTCGGGGGGACTGTTCCATGGGCTGCGGTCTGCTGGGCGAGGTTCACCTGGCAGGCAGCGGAACCTCCCACCACTCCGCAGTCCATCCCCAGGCCAGGCCGAGACGCGCGCGCGGGCCGAGCTGGTCGCCGCGGAGCGCGCCGCGACCGCCGAAACCGAGTCGGTCGCGGCGGCGCGTTTCGGCGGCGGTCAGCGCCATTTCGGAGGCGCGGGCCTCGGGCTTCGGCGCGGTCCACGAGGGCCTGTTCCCTGGCGGTCTTCGCGGCCTCCTCGCGGGCCTCGGCTTCGGCGGCGCGGGCCCGCGTTTCGGCGGCGGTCACACTCATCCAGACCGGCACCGAGTCCTACCGCTTCCAGGCCACCGAGTCCGAACGGCACAACACGGCCCGGTGAAGCATCTGCCCCGACGAACCGGAGCAGACGGGGCTGAGGCACGACAGCGCCTCGCGGACCGGCTACGCCGGATGGGCTGGCATCAGTGGGCGTTTGATGTTGATTCGTAATGGGCATTTCGATCCGTTTTGTCATTTTCATTGCCAATGCGCACAGCCCGAAATGCCTGCAAGCTCCCTACAGGGAGGGAGCTTGCACCCCATTGCTAAACCAGACGGAATCCAGTACCGAGAAGCGGATCAAGCGGGCGCACAGGTCGCCCCCTGGAAGGCCGTGAAGGCGCATGTAGGGTGCGAATCGCCCCGAAGGCTGTTGACCGCAAGGACGACTTAACACCGCAATCCACCTCTAAACATCCTCTCAGGCCTCGTCGTGTGTAAGTGCTCTACTCGGCGTGTTGAGGCGAAATGGCGTACGACAGAAGGTAGTTGTTCAGAACACTGTTCCCTGCCTATGTCTTGGGGGATGTCGATGTCGAGCAACGCCGTAACGCTGATCGCCGCATTGATCGCTGCACTTGTCTCCGTGGTCAATCTGTACATGACAGCGATGTTCGGTCGACGGGCCGAGATGCGTGTGGCGCACCGTGAATTACTGGCACGCGATCTGAACGAACTGGCGAGTGCGATAACCCAAGCCATAGCGGTGGCCCACGAGCTGAATGTTATTGCGACGACCGACGGAGGAGCGCAACGGCGGCGCAACTGGCTGGACAAGGCCAATGCGGTGACCAGGACTGTGAAGACCGTGCGTCCACGGGTGCGCTATCAGCTGTGGGGCCTGGATGAAGGGTTGCGCACCATGGCTCGCGTGCCTGACTGGATCAACCACTATGTCGGTGACCGGGCCGACGGGGGTTCGGCGTTCGTCGACGAGGCCGGAAAACTGGGCCGAATGCTTGACGAGGTCATCAGGCGTTCCTACCAACGCGGAGCTCCTCCCCGCTGGTGGGAGGGGCGGCGAGTGAACCGTCAGGCCCAACGGGTACGGCAGACATGGGAACGTGCACGTGCAGCTCATCTGAGCGGAGATGATGGAGAGACGAACGAATGACGCCTTCCCGCCGACGGTTCGACGGTGCGGGTCAGCGGGAATCCGATACCGCCCCCGTGACCTTGTTCGTTGCCCCGGGCTCGGAGCTCCCAGCCTTCTGACCCGGCTCGCATGGTGACGATCACCGCCGAGAAGAGGACTGCGTTTCACCTGCAGAGGTTCGTCGTGATTCCCATGGTTCTCAGAGGGTTTGGCAGCGAATGATCGACGCTGTTGGCGAGAATCTCCGGAACCGTCCCGTTCGATCACTGCCGTGCGGCTTCACCGCTCAGCGCAGACTCGTTCCGGCAAGTCCGGGCAATTCACCAACAGCGTCCGAATTCCGGCCCGGGCCTGCGCGCTCGCGGGTCACCCGGCGGGCGCTGGGCTCTGAACTTGCTCAACTCGTGTTGTGGTTCGCGGGGTTCTGGCGACGATGTCACTGTCCAGAACACCAAGGGGGAAGACTGTGGAAGCACCTTTCATTACCGCAACCGGGGCCGTCATCGCCGCGTGCATCGCGTTCTCCGGCGCGCTTTATGTCGCCATGAGGGGCCAGCGCCACCAGGCCAAGTCCCTGCGGGACAACTGGGTCCACGACCGCCGCAAGGACGCGTACCTCGGCTTCCTCGATGCCGCACGGGCGTTCGCCCCCCTGACCGAAGAGGCTTTTCGGTCCGAGAACCGCAATGTGACCGCTGCCGGCGTCGCTATGGCTCGTAATCCCCAGGCCGACATGTTCGACGGGACATGGGTGGGGGACGTCCCCCCGGTTGACGATCTGGGTGAGGGCTTCTACAAGAGGGCGCCCAAGCGGCTGCATGGTCTGGCTGTCGCGTACGAACGCGTCGCCTTCGAGGGTCCGTCCGACATCGCCGACAGGGCGAGCGAGATCAATGACTCGGCGCACCGTCTGAGCGCTGGCCTCGAACTGTTCGCCAGGGAAGCGAAGGAGCAGATCGACCCCGACCACCCGGAGAGTCCCTCGCCAACCGAGGTGGATCTCCTGCGCGCAGAGATCAACTTCTACGAGTTACTGATCGCCAAGTTCCGGAGGCAAGCCAAGGAAGCTCTGAACATCACGCCGTGAGGTACGGCCGGGGGCCCGACCGACCCCGGACGCTCTTGGCGAATTCGCGGAACCTTCCGACTCGACCACTGCCGTGCGGCTTCACCTCTCAGCGCAGACTCGTTCCGGCGGGTCCGGCCAATTCGCCAACAGGGTCCGAATGATCGTGCCGGGCCCGCACGGCATCCGCGTGCTCAGTCGCCCGTCCGCGCCCAGTGGAGCTCAATGGTGCTCTGGTCAAACCCGGGGCCGCGCCGCGCCACCGGATGCACCCTCAACCGCAGGCCCAGGCCGTCCAGGACCCGCCGCTGCTGCGGCACCTCGAGCGCTTCCCACGTCTCCGCCGACCGAGGCCCCACAAGGCCGTCGAAAGCGTCGAGGTCGAAGGCCGGCCGCAACCGGCGCGCCTCGTTCTGCGCGTCCGTGATCTGCTTCGCCAGCTTCGCCGTGATGCGCCGCAACTGCTCACGGGTAATGATCCCGTCCGCGTAGTCGTCCGCCGCCGCCTCCTGGCGCGCCTTCAACCCCTCTGCCCGTTCAAGGGCCGCCAGGGCCGCCGAGTCGTCACCGCGGAAGACCTCGGCCGCCTCGGGCCGCGACAGCACCCCCCCAACCACCCGCCCCACGTACCGGTCGAGCGCTTCCTCATTCCGGCCGACACAGCCGCTCGCGTCGCAGACGTACGTCGGCTGCTTCCTGCCCCGGGACGCGTTCCCCTTCAGCGCAACCCGGAGCACCGACCCGCACGGCCCGCACGTGGCGACCTCGCCCCACGTCAGCAGGTGCTTCCGCGCCCCCGGCAGCTCCCGCACCACGGCCCGCTCCGCGAAGAGGTTCCGCAGCTGTGCGTACTGCTCGTCCGTGATGAGCGCCGGCCATGCCGCCTTGTACTCCACGCCCTGGTGCACGCGGAGCCCCACGTTCGCCGGCCGCAGCGCGAGCTTCTTCACGCTGGTCTTGTTCCACAGCGACCCGTCCGCGTTCTGCCCGACAGCCCGCCGCTTGAGCTGCATCCCGGCACCGGGCGACGGCACACCACGCTCGTTCAGGTCAGCCGTGATGCCGAGGAGACTTCCTCCGGCCAGCAGGCGGGTGACGATCTCCCGGACAACCCCGGCCTGTACCGGGTCCTCGACGTCATGGAACCCGCTGATCTGCCCCCGGGCGTCGCACTCGTACTGACGCCGCCACCCGTAGGCCACGGCGCCGTTCGCTCGGCCCTCCTGGGCGCGTTCGAGGGCGGCCCGGGCCACCCGCTCACTCTTCACCTCGGACTCGGCGGTGTCGGACTCTCCGAGGTTCGCAAGCTGCGACCGGTCCGACGCCTTCGCCATGTTGAACAGGCCACCCGACTCGAACGCCACCCAGCACCCCGCGTGCCGCAAGTCCTCGATCGCCTGCGCGCGCTCGACACGGCGCCGCCACAGGCGAGACGGGTGGTAGCCGGCCACGATGACCCGAACGCCCGGTTCCCGGGCGGCTTCGATGGCGTCGGCCATAAGCCGGTCGTACTCGGGGCGTTCCTCACCCGAGTGCGCGCTCACATCGTTCTCGACGTACTCGCCGCCGACCTCCCAGCCGTTCTCCTCGGAGAACGTCCGCAGGTCGCTCATCTGCCGGTTGACTCCCCGTCGACGGTCGCGCGGGTCCTCGGAGATCCGCGCGTACAGGAAGACGAGGGTGCGGCGCGGGAGCGTCCTAGTGTTCAGAAGAGAGGACCCTAGGGCTTCCCGGGCGATGTGGGCAACACCCGTAAGGATCCGAAGGCGTTCGCCAGTCTGATCCACGACGTGGAGACGAAGATCTTCGACGTGCTCCCCGACGAGACGTGGGTCTACCCGGGCCACGGCAACGACACGACGCTCGGCGCGGAGCGCCCGCAGCTGCCGGAATGGCACGCGCGGGGCTGGTGAACTCCCCCGTGCCGTAGGTCAATTGGTGAGACCTGCGGGAGGGCGTACGGGAGGGCGCGCGGGCACTCCCGCACGCACCCCGTGTGAATCGAACACACGCGCCGGTGTCACGCGCGCGCTCCCGGCGTGCGCCCTGGCGTAGTCCACTGGTGGCAGGTCCGCACGGGATGACGGCTCCTGTGTGGATGGGCCGCCGGCCTCCCGATCCCCGCCCTCGGCCGGCGGCCCCGCCCGCGTTCCACCGCGAGCGCTCTCCGCACTTGCTGCCGCAAGCGTTCTCCGGGCCTCCTGCCGAGCGTTCACAAAATTGCAACACACGTTCCCAATATGCGGACAGTTGTCGACGTGACCTCGACAAACGGGATGTCGCGCTGTCAATCTCACGCCATGCCTCTTGCCCTCCGAGCCCCACGTCGTCCGCGCCGTGCCGCGTCCGCCACTACCGTCGCCCTGCTCGCCACCATCGCGGTGGGCTGCGCTCCGCAGCCGGAGGAGGCTGCTTCCGGCTCTGCCTCCGACTCCGCGTCCGGGGCGTCCTGCGCCAAGGGCCAGTTGAGCACGGAGGCCACCGGGAAGCTGACGATAGCCACCGACTCCCCGGCGTACGAGCCGTGGTTCAAGGACGACGACCCCAGGAACGGCGAGGGCTTCGAGTCGGCGGTCGCGTACGCCGTGGCCAAGGAGCTCGGCTACGACAAGGCGGACGTCGTCTGGCAGACCGTGCCCTTCAACAAGGCCTTCGCGCCGGGTGCGAAAACCTTCGACTTCGACATCAACCAGGTGTCGATCAGCGACGAGCGCAAGAAGGCCGTGGACTTCTCGTCGGGCTACTACGACGTGCGCCAGGCCCTCATCGCGCTGAAGGACTCCAAGGCCGCGAAGGCGACGAGCATCGCGGACCTCAAGGGCCTGCACCTGGGCGCCCAGGTCGGCACCACGAGCCTGAACTACATCAACGACGTGGTGCAGCCGAGCCAGGACGCCGCCGCGTACGCGAAGAACGACCAGGCCAAGTCCGCGCTCAAGAACGGCCAGATCGACGCGATCGTCGTCGACCTGCCGACCGCCTTCTACATCACCTCGGCCGAGGTGACGGACGCGAAGATCGTCGGGCAGTTCGAGAACCAGGGCGGTACGCCGGAGCAGTTCGGTCTCGTCCTCGACAAGGGCAGCGCCCTGACGTCCTGTGTGACGGCCGCCGTGGACGCCCTGCGCGAGGACGGCACGCTGGCGAAGATCGAGCAGGAGTGGCTCTCCGACGCCGTCGACGCCCCGGTACTCAAGTGACGGTCGTGAAGGAGCAGTCGGGCCCGGAGGGCGCCGACGACAGCGGAGACGCGCCCCGCGCGGACGACGGATACGTCCCCTCCCAGCGGCGCCTCGGCCGGGAGCGCTACAAGCGCGCCCGGGCCCGCCGTGCCACCGCCATCGCCGCCCTGTCGACCCTGGTCACAGCTGTCGTCCTCTATCTCGTCGTCGTCAACGCGCCCGGCTGGCCGCGCACCAAGGAGACGTTCTTCAGCGCGGAGTACGCGCGCGAGGCGTTCCCCAAGGTCCTCGAAGGGCTCTGGCTCAACGTCCGGCTGCTGCTGGTGTGCGGCGTCGCCGTGCTCGTCCTCGGCATGCTGATCGCCGTCGCGCGGACCCTGCGCGGCCCCGTCTTCTTCCCGCTGCGGGCGCTGGCCGCCGCGTACACGGACTTCTTCCGCGGGCTGCCACTGATCATCAACCTGATGATCGTGGTCCTGGGCGTCCCGGCGCTCAGGCTCCAGGGGGTGACCGTCGACCCGGTGCTGCTCGGCGGCACCGCGCTGACGCTGACGTACTCCGCGTACGTCGCCGAGGTGTTCCGCGCCGGCATCGAGTCCGTGCACCCCTCGCAGCGCGCCGCGGCACGCTCGCTGGGCCTCAACAACCGGCAGGCGCTGCGGCACGTCGTGCTCCCCCAGGCGGTCCGCCGTCAGGTGCCGCCGCTCCTCAACGACCTGGTGTCACTGCAGAAGGACACCGGTCTGGTCTCGATCGGCGGCGCGATCGACGCCGTACGCGCGGCGGACATCATCGTGGGCCGCAGCCTCAACTACACGCCGTACATCGTCGCGGGCCTGGTCTTCGTCGCCCTGACCATCCCGATGACCCGTCTCACCGACTGGGTCACGGCCCGGATGGACCGGCAGCGGGCCCAAGGAGGGACGCTATGAGCGACGCCGTGCCCGAGGCACCCGAGGTGTCCACCGCCCCCGTACTGCGGATGGAGTCCGTCCGCAAGACCTTCGGCGGGTCGGTCGTCCTGCGGGGCGTCGATCTGGAGGTCGCCCCGCACACCGTGACGGCGTTGATCGGAGCTTCCGGGTCCGGCAAGTCGACGCTGCTGCGCTGCGCGAACCTCCTGGAGGACATCGACGACGGGGCGATATGGCTGGACGGCGAGGAGATCACCGATCCGCGCGTCGACCAGGACGCGGTCCGGCGCCGTATCGGCGTGGTCTTCCAGTCGTACAACCTCTTCCCGCACATGACCGTTCTGGACAACATCACCCTCGCCCCTCGCCGGGTGCACGGGGTGGGACGCGCGGAGGCGGAGGAGCGGGCGCGCGAGCTGCTCGACCGGCTCGGGCTCGGCGTGAAGGCGGGCGCGTACCCGGACCGGCTGAGCGGCGGTCAGCAGCAACGCGTCGCGATCGTCCGCGCGTTGGCCGTACGGCCCCGGCTGCTGCTCCTCGACGAGATCACCGCCGCGCTGGATCCGGAACTCGTGGGCGAGGTCCTCACCGTCGTCCGGGATCTGAAGGACGAGGGCATGACCATGGTCCTCGCCACGCACGAGATGGGCTTCGCGCGTGACGTCGCCGACCAGGTCTGTTTTCTGGACGGTGGGGTGGTGCTGGAGCGCGGAACCGCCGAGGAGATCTTCGGCGATCCGCAGCAGGAGCGCACACGACGCTTCCTGCGACGGATCGTGGAGGCGGGCCGCCTGTAAGGAGCGCTCACCCGGACAACGGGACTTACGCCTCCGCCTTCCCCGTCCCCGCCAGGGCCGCGACCCGCTCCACACCGAACACATAACCCTGCACCCCGCACCCGGCGATGACGCCGTCGGCGCGCAGCGAGACGTAGGAGTGGTGCCGGAAGGTCTCGCGCTTGTGGATGTTGGAGATGTGGACCTCCAGCACGGGCAGGCCGTCGCAGGTGTTGAGGGCGTCCAGGATCGCGACGGAGGTGTGCGAGTAGGCACCGGGGTTGATGACGATCCCGCAGTGGTTGAGGCGTGCCTCGTGGATCCAGTCGACCAGTTCGCCCTCGTGGTTGGACTGCCGGAAGTCCACCGTGCCGCCGTGCGCGGCCGCCGCCTTGGCGCACATGGCCTCGATGTCGGCGAGCGTGTCGGAGCCGTAGATCTCGGGCTGCCGCTGGCCCAGGAGGTTCAGGTTGGGCCCGTTGAGGATCATGATCGGGGCGTTGGCGAGGGTGCGGGGCACGGTTCCTCCGGTCCGTTCGGGGTGGGCGGCCCGTCAGGACCGCTGCTCGCACCCGGTTTATCACGGTGAAACGGCAGTGCGAGAGGCCGTAGTCTCCCCGCATGGCCACGCCCTCGTACCCTCCGAAGCCCTCGCCCGGCGACCGCGTGGCCGTCATCTCGCCCTCGGCCGGTCTGCCCGAGTTGTTCCCGCGGCCCTATGAACTGGGCCTGGAGCGGCTGCGTGAGGAGTACGGCCTCGAACCGGTCGAGTACCCGACGACGAGGAAGATGGGCACGACGCCCCAGGAGCGGGCCGACGACATCCACGCGGCCTTCGCCGACCCGGACGTCAAGGCCGTGTTCTCCACGATCGGCGGCGACGACCAGATCACCGTACTGCCGCTGCTCGACCGGGAGTTGCTGCGGGCCAACCCCAAGCCGTTCTTCGGGATGAGCGACAACAGCAACCTGCTGGCGTTCCTGTACGGCGTCGGCTACCACGGCGGAATGGTGATGACCACGCTCGGCAGGCCCGGGGCCATGAACCCCGTGTCCGCCGATTCCCTGCGCGCGGCGCTGTTCACCTCGGGGCCGTACGAGTTGCGGCCCGCCGAGCGCTTCAACGACATCGAGCGTGACTGGGCCGCCCGGGCGACCTTCGACGCGGAGCCGGAGTCCCGGCCCGGCACCGGATGGACCTGGGTGAACGCCGACCGCGTGGTGGAGGGCCGCGGTTGGGGCGGTTGTCTGGAGATCTTGGGCTGGCTGCTGATGGCCGACCGCGAGATGCCGCGTGACGTGTCCGTTTTCGACGGAGGGGTGCTCTTCCTGGAGACCTCGGAGGAACTGCCGCGCGCCGAGGAGGTCTTCCGCACCCTGCGGAACATGGGTGAGCGCGGGCTGCTCCAGCGCTTCTCCGCCCTGCTGATGGGCCGCGCCAAGACGTGGTCCTTCGAGCAGCGCAACACGCCCGAGCAAGCGGCGCGTTACGCGGAGGAGCAGCGCGAGGCAGTACTGCGCGCCATGCGGGCGTACGCCCCCGACACCACGATCGTCTTCGATGTGGATCTCGGCCACACCGATCCCCAAGTCGTCATCCCCTACGGCGGTGTGATCCGTGTGGACGGTCCCGCCCGGCGCATCACAGTGACCTACTGAGCCGCACGGATGCCTCCTGAGACACATTGGCGTCGAACGCGCCTCCGCACGCCCCCGTAACTCTTGGTCACCGTGGGTAGTTGAAGCGGCATGCAACCTGCACGCACCGTAAAACCGCCCTCCATGCCACGACTCGCGGCCGCCTCGCTCGCCGGGACGGCCATCGAGTTCTACGACTTCTTCGTCTACGGGACGGCGGCGGCCCTCGTCCTGGGGCCGCTGTTCTTCCCGACGTTCTCGCCCCTGGCGGGAACCCTCGCGGCGTTCGCGACCTTCGGGGTCGGGTTCGTGGCAAGACCGTTGGGATCGGTGCTGTTCGGGCACATCGGGGACCGGCACGGGCGGCGGCCGGTCCTCGTCGCCTCACTGCTGCTGACCGGCGGCGCGACCGTGGCCGTGGGCTGCGTCCCCACATTCGACTCGATCGGCGTGACCGCTCCCTTCCTCCTCCTCGGCTTGCGTTTCCTGCAGGGGCTCGGACTCGGCGGGGAGTGGGGCGGCGCGGTGCTGCTGACGGCTGAGCACGCGCCGGCCGAGCGACGCGGCTTGTGGTCGAGCTTCCCGCAGGTCGGGCCCGCGGTGGGGTTCCTGTTGGCCAATGGCGTGATGCTGACGCTGTCGGCGAGCCTGACGGAGGCGCAGTTCGTCACGTGGGGGTGGCGGGTGCCGTTCTGGGCGGCGGGGGTGCTGGCGGTGGCGGGGCTGTGGCTGCGTTCGTCACTCATGGAGAGCCCGCAGTTCCTTGAGATCGACGACCACGCGCGCGTGCCGCTCGCCGAGGTGGTGCGCGGCCACTGGCGACTCGTCCTGCTGACCGCCGGGGCGCTCTCGATCGGGTACGCGGTGTTCTACACGGTGACGACCTGGTCCCTCTCGTACGCGACCGAGCGGCTGGGGGTGAGCCGTACCGTCATGCTGACCTGCATCATGGGCGCCGTGGTGGTGAAGGGCGCTCTCACACCGCTGGCGGCGGTGGCCGGCGACCGCTACGGGCGGCGCCCGATGTGCCTGGTGGGCTGTACCGCCACTGTGCTGTGGATGTTTCCCATGGTCGCGTTGCTGTCGACCGGTGAGCCTCTGCTGATGTTCCTCGGCTTCCTGGTGGCGATGCTCGCTTTCGTCACGATGTTCGCCGTCATCGCCGCGTACCTTCCGGAGCTGTACGAGCCCCGTGTGCGCTGCACGGGCGCCGCGGTGGGCTACAACCTCGGTGGGGTGCTCGGCGGTGCCCTCACCCCGATCGTGGCCACCGCCGTGGCGCAGGGCGGCCGGGTGCCCTGGGGCGTGGGCGCCTACCTGACCGGGATCGCGCTGCTGAGCCTGGGCTGCTTCGCGCTGCTGCCGGAGACACGGCCGGTACCGGCGGCGACGGCCGGCGCGGCGGAGGCCACCGCGGGGTGAGCAGAAGGCCGGTTCGTGGTACGCCAACGGGCGCTGCGGATGCACAGCGCCCCGCACTCCGGTCGACGCGGTGGTCTGCGTCGCCGGTGTGCGGGGCGGCACCATCCAGTGTTCGCTGTGCGGTGTCGTCCGCCGTCAGGCCTCGATGCTGTCCTTCTCGGCGCCTTCGGCCTTCGCTTGCCCGGCCTCGGCCTGCGCCTGCTTCTTGGAGGCCATCAGGCTGGTGATCGTGGTGACGATCAGGACGGCGCAGATCACGCCGAGCGAGACCGGGATGGAGATCTCCGGCACGTGGACACCGGACTCGTGCAGCGCGTGCAGCACGAGCTTCACGCCGATGAAGCCGAGGATGACCGACAGGCCGTAGGACAGGTGGACCAGCTTCTTCAGCAGGCCGCCGATCAGGAAGTACAACTGCCTGAGGCCCATCAGCGCGAACGCGTTGGCCGTGAACACGATGTACGGGTCCTGGGTCAGGCCGAAGATCGCCGGGATCGAGTCCAGCGCGAAGAGGACGTCGGTGGTACCGATGGCGAGCATGACGACCAGCATCGGCGTCATGACGCGCTTGCCGTTCTGCTCGATCCACAGCTTGGTGCCGTGGTAGCGGTCGGCGACACCGAAGCGCTTCTCGGCGGCCTTGAGGAGCTTGTTCTCCTCCCAGTCCTCCTCCGCCTCCTCGGCCCTGGCCTCCTGGATCAGCTTCCAGGCGGTGTAGATGAGGAACGCGCCGAAGATGTAGAAGACCCAGGCGAAGCTGGCGAGGATCGCCGCGCCCGCGGCGATGAATATCGCGCGGAGCACCAGGGCTATCAGCACACCGACGAGCAGCACCCTTTGCTGATACTGCGAGGGCACCGAGAACTTCGCCATGATCAGGACGAAGACGAAGAGGTTGTCGACGCTCAGGGACTTCTCGGTGATGAAGCCCGCGAAGAACTCTCCGGCCGGCTGGCCACCGGCGAAAGCGAGCAGCCCGAGTCCGAAGAGGGCGGCCAGAACAATCCAGACGACCGTCCAGATTCCGGCTTCCTTGATGGACACGTCATGGGGCTTGCGGCCGATGAAGAAGTCGACCGCGATGAGGGCGGCAAGGCCCAGAACAGTCGTGACCCACAGGGTCGTGGAAACATCCACTGCGCCTCCGGCAGTACGTAACGGCAAATGTCAGCGTCGTCGCTACCGGAGGTCTCTTCCACCCGGTCCTCCAGGACGTTCCACAACGTCTGGTGCCGCCGGGCCGACGCCCCGGGATCTGTCCTGATCCGTATTGACGGGTACGCCGCAGCAAGCAGGGAGTACTCCCCTCCGCTCAAAAAAGCATACCCATTCACCAAGAAAAGGTAAAGGGCGAGGCAAAGAAAGTATCAAAACAGCTGGTCAGACAGCTTTACGAGGTCTTGGGGAGGGGTGAGCGGTCACCGGTTCCAGGAGCGGCGGGCGTCCGCGACCTGGGTCAGTACCTGCTGGAGGACGCGGCTGCCGGGCGGGACACGCGAGGGCTCGTACGTCCACGCGTGCCCGACCCAGGGGTCGGCCAGGTGGTTGTCGGGGGTGGGCGTGAGTCGCAGCAGCAAACGCCACAGCGGGTCGAGCAACGGCCCGTAGGCGGCGGCGTCCTGCCGGTCGGCGACCATCATCAGGTGGACACCGACGGCCGGGCCCTCGTCCGCGAGGTAGCGCAGCTGGGTCACGGCACGGTCGTCGAACCCGTGCGGGAAGTCATTGACGATCAGCAGCTGCTCGGCTGTGTCGAAGCCAGGGGGGAGGGAGTCTGCGGCGCCACCGCGCACCGCCATCTGGACGAGGTCGACCCGCTGAGTGAGCCGTCCCAGGACGTCCGAGACTCCCGCTGCTCCGGCGGCGGGCGGTCCGGCGAGGACACCGGCCTGGACGAGCGGCGCGAGCGCGGAGGCGCCGGCCCCGGCCGGATCGATGACGTGCACCCCGAAGTCGCCCGGCGGGTAGACCGCGAGCAGCCGCGCGGCGATGGCCACCGCGGTGTCCAGCGCGACGCCGCGCAGTTCGTCGGAGTCGGCAGCCAAGTCGTGGGAGCCGGAAGGGCCGCTGTCGATCCACAGGCCGCGCTCCAGCGGCAGCCGGACCAGCATCGGGATGCGTACGTCCTCGCTCTCGGGCAGATGAAGGTCGCCCAGGCGCAGGGCCATCGGTATCTCCATCGGCACCCGGTAGCCGTGCCACACCGGGTTGTCCCAGCTCGCGTATGCCGTGGGCAGCGCGGGTTCGACGACGTCGGCCTCGGCCCGGAGCTGGGCGAGGTCCCGGTCGAGGGCGGCCCTGGCCTGGTCGACGAGTTCGGCGTGCTTGGCGCGGGCGGCCTCGCGCGCGGCGTCGCCCTGCCCGCCTATGCGGCTGCGCGGGTCGGAAAGGACCTTGTCCAGCTCCTGTTCCATGCGCGACTCGGCGAAGTCGACGGCGCTGCGGTACGCGGCCGTGGTGCGGGCCAGGTCCTCGAACATGCCCCACACCTGGTTGTAGAGCCGCTCGTCCATGGACCAGCCGGTCGCGTCCCCGGCGACGGGCTGGGCGGGCTGCCCGGGCTGAGCGGGGTGCGCGGTCGGCGGGGGCGGTGGTGGCGCTGTGGTCTGTCGCCCGGGGTGGGTGTAGTTGACGGGGCCGCCGGCCGTGGGCGAGGCGGGCGGTGTGCCGGTGGGCGGGTCCGCCGGTGTCGGGCCGCCGTGCTGGTCGGACAAGTGGTCGGGCCGTGCGGCGTCCCTCGCCCCGGAAGCCCCGTACCCGGACGTGCCGTACGGCGATGTGGTCTGGGGCCCCTGCGCCGACGAGGCGTTCCCGGAGACGCCCTGCGGGGTCGTGCCATGGGTCTGGTCGGAGCCCGGCGTCGGGGATGCGGTCTGCCGGGGTCGGCCCGCGTCCGGCAGGCGGGGTGGAGGTGCGGCCACCGAGCGGGCGAGGCCCTGGGCCACCGCCTCATGGATGCTGCCCGCCAACTGCCGGGCCTCGGGCAGGCCCTGGTCGGTGAGCAGCTCCGCGAGACCGCCCGCGTACCCCTGGCCGACCGCGCGAACCTTCCAGGCGCCCTGCCTGCGGTACAGCTCCAGAGCGACGACGGCCGACTCGGCGTCCAGACCGGTGATCGTGTAGCTGGCGACCTCGGTGCCGTCGAGGCCGGTGACCGCGACGAAGGGGGTGGCGACGGCACCGAAGCGCACCGGGCCACCGGTCCCGGGCGGCAGCGCGAGCAGCACGGTCACCCGGTGCACGGACGGAGACAGGGCCTCCAGGTCCACGGCGAGGCGGTGGTCGGCCGCCGCCTGCTTGGAGACCTCGAGGCCCGGCAGGGTGGGCGCGCCCGGATGGGCCACCCACTCCACTCCGTGCACCCGGCCGTCCTCGTCGCCGAGGGTTGCCCCGGCCACGACCGGCGTACCGGCCGAGACGCGGATCTCCAGTCGGACCTCGGGCAGCGGATGGTTCTGCCCCCGGACCAGCTCGGCCGTCATCGACTTCGTCCCCCTGTGTCGCTCGGTGCGTGGTGCCTCGGCTGCCTACAGGACCGGCAGGATCGCGGGCATCAGGTCCTGGAAGGTTCGGCCGTTGGCCGGTGTGCCGATGGCGGTCATGGTCCAGTTCCCGCCGGAACGGTGGACCTTCGCCATGATCTGGGCCGTGTAGTTGCCGCCGCCCGCGAGGGTGTAGCGGGCGAGTTCCTGGCCGTTCGTCTCGTCGACCAGGCGGCAGAAGGCGTTCTGCACTTCCTGGAAGGTCTGGCCCGTGAAGGAGTTCACGGTGAAGATGATCTGGTCGATGTGGACCGGGACGCGCGCCAGGTCGACGAGGATCGCCTCGTCGTCGCCGCCCTGACCGACACCGCCGACCAGGTTGTCGCCGGTGTGGCGGACCGAGCCGTCGTCGCTCACCAGGTGACGGAAGAAGACGACGTCGACGGGCTGCTTGTCGGCGAACAGGACGGCGGAGGCGTCGAGGTCGATCTCCCGGGTGCGGGACCCGAACAGGCCGCGCCTGGGGGCAGCCTGCCAGCCGAGACCCATGCGCACCGCGGTCAGACTGCCTCCGTCGTTCTTCTGCAGACTGATGGCCTGACCCTTGGTCATGTTGACGGTCACGCGCTGATTCCCCTCTCGAACTGTCCCCTGTTGCCGCGGAGTCCGCGGATGTGCAGCACCTTACGCAGCGGCACTGACAATGCCGCAGCCCGTGTCGCACTTTGTGTCGGTCTTGCAACACAGCGCGCCCGCGCCGGAGGCCGGTCCGCTCCCTCGGTACCCTCGCCGACCGTCAGGCGAGGCCCGCCTCCTTCATCTGCCGCAGTTCCTTCTTCATCTCGGAGACCTCGTCGCGCAGCCGGGCGGCGATCTCGAACTGCAGGTCGGCGGCGGCCGCGCGCATCCGCTCGGTCATCTCCTCGATCTGCTCGGCGAGGTCGGCCGCGGGACGGTCGGTCGGGACGGTCTCCTTGGACTTGCCCTTGCCCTTGGCGGACTTGGCCGCCTTGCTCCCGAGGGAGGGAACGGGGGCCTTGGCACCCTTGCCGTCCTTGCCCTTGCGGTAGCCCGTGCCGAGCAGCTGCTCGGTGTCGACGTCCTCGCGGGCGATCTGCGCGACGATGTCGTTGATCTTCTTGCGGAGCGGCTGGGGGTCGATGCCGTTGGCCTTGTTGTACGCGACCTGCTTCTCCCGGCGGCGGTTGGTCTCGTCGATGGCCTTCTCCATCGCCGGGGTGATCTTGTCGGCGTACATGTGGACCTGGCCGGAGACGTTGCGCGCCGCGCGGCCGATGGTCTGGATCAGTGAGGTCCCGGAGCGCAGGAAGCCCTCCTTGTCGGCGTCCAGGATCGCCACGAGGGAGACCTCGGGGAGGTCGAGGCCCTCGCGGAGGAGGTTGATGCCGACCAGGACGTCGTAGTCGCCGGCGCGCAGCTCGCGCAGCAGCTCGACGCGGCGCAGGGTGTCGACGTCGCTGTGGAGGTAGCGGACCTGGATGCCCAGTTCCAGGAAGTAGTCGGTGAGGTCCTCGGCCATCTTCTTGGTGAGCGTGGTGACCAGGACACGCTCGTCCTTCTCGGTGCGCTTGCGGATCTCGTGCACCAGATCGTCGATCTGGCCCTCGGTGGGCTTGACGACGACCTCGGGGTCGACCAGGCCGGTGGGGCGGATGATCTGTTCGACCTGACCGTCGGAGCGGGACAGCTCGTACTGCCCCGGGGTGGCCGAGAGGTAGACCGTCTGGCCGATGCGCTCCTGGAACTCCTCCCACTTCAGCGGCCGGTTGTCCAGGGCGGACGGCAGTCGGAAGCCGTGGTCGACGAGGGTGCGCTTGCGGGAGGCGTCGCCCTCGTACATGGCACCGATCTGGGGCACGGTGACATGGGACTCGTCGATGACGAGGAGGAAGTCGTCCGGGAAGTAGTCGAGGAGCGTGTTCGGCGGGGAGCCGGGCTCGCGGCCGTCGAAGTGCATCGAGTAGTTCTCCACGCCGGAGCAGGAGCCGATCTGGCGGAGCATCTCGATGTCGTATGTGGTGCGCATCCGCAGGCGCTGGGCCTCCAGGAGCTTGCCCTGCTTCTCCAGCTCCGCCAGGCGCTCCCCGAGCTCCTTCTCGATGTCGTTGACGGCCCGCTCCATGCGCTCGGGGCCGGCGACGTAGTGGGAGGCCGGGAAGACGTACAGCTGCTGGTCGTCGCTGATGATCTCGCCGGTGAGCGGGTGGAGCGTGGACAGGGCCTCGATCTCGTCGCCGAACATCTCGATGCGGACGGCGAGTTCCTCGTAGACCGGGAAGATCTCGATGGTGTCGCCGCGCACCCGGAAGGTTCCGCGCGTGAACGCCAGGTCGTTGCGCGTGTACTGGATGTCCACGAAGCGGCGCAGCAGCTCGTCCCGGTCGATCTCCTCGCCGACCTTGAGGGGGACCATGCGGTCCACGTACTCCTGTGGCGTGCCGAGGCCGTAGATACAGGAGACGGAGGCGACCACGACGACGTCGCGGCGGGTGAGCAGCGAGTTGGTCGCGGAGTGGCGCAGGCGCTCGACCTCCTCGTTGATCGAGGAGTCCTTCTCGATGTAGGTGTCCGACTGCGGGACGTAGGCTTCTGGCTGGTAGTAGTCGTAGTACGAGACGAAGTACTCGACCGCGTTGTTCGGCAGGAGCTCGCGGAACTCGTTGGCCAGCTGGGCGGCCAGCGTCTTGTTCGGCGCCATCACCAGGGTGGGGCGCTGGAGCTTCTCGATCATCCACGCGGTGGTGGCGGACTTGCCGGTGCCGGTCGCGCCGAGCAGGACGACGTCCTTCTCACCTGCTCCTATGCGCTGGGCGAGCTCGGCGATGGCCGTGGGCTGGTCGCCACTCGGCTGGTAGGGGCTGACGACCTCGAAGGGCGCCACCGTGCGTTCGATCTGGGAAACGGGCCGCATGGAATCCACCGTACGACCCCGCACTGACAACGGGCTCCGATCAGCGGTTCTGCGGGGTGCGGAAGCGCCGTTCGCCGTGTTCGTGACCGGCCCGGGAATCCAGGTGGCGGCAGTCGTGGGCGGCGGCCTGGGCGGGGATGCCGGGGCGGCGCTCGACGGGGTTCGCGTGGAACCTGCCCATGATCATGAACGGGTCGAACATCACCACGACGCCCGCGAGGAGCAGGAAGACCAGGGGGCCGATCATCAGCGGGGCGAGCAGCTCGGCGGACGAGGAGTCCCCGGCCGGGACGACGCTCGCGGCACTGTGCAGATGGACTTTGAGGGCGGCCATGCCCGTGTAGTGCATGCCGCTGACCGCGACCCCCATGACGAGGCTCGCGCCCACGCTCCACAGGAACCCGCAGACCTGTCCGGCGGCCCACAGCGCGGCGATCGCGGCCACCACGGCGATGACGACCGACGCGGCCACGGTGACGGTGTTGTACTCCAGCTTGCCGTTGAGGCGCATTCCCGCCATACCGAGGTAGTGCATGGAGGCGATGCCCAGGCCAGTGATCGTGCCGCCCGTGAACAGCGCGGCCCCGGTCGCCCCCTTGGAGCCGACCATGAAGATCCCGATGCCGACCATGACGATCGCCACGGCGAGACTCGCGAATGTGGTGAGCGCGTCGTAGTGGATCGGGGTCTCGAGGACCTTGAACCCCATCATCGCGACGAAGTGCATCGTCCAGATGCCGGACCCGATGGCCGCCGAGCCCAGCGCGAGCCAGCCGAGGCGCCAGCGGCCGTCGGCCAGCATCGATCTCGTCGTACAGCGCAGGCCGAGCGCACCGCCGAGGCAGGCCATGAGATAGGCCACCACCGGTGTGACGAGTCCGTAGCTGAAGCCGTCGACCGTGCCCTGCATTCGCGGCTGCCTTTCCCGCCCTGTCGCGTCCCTGGATTTACTGCCATGCCCCCGCCCCCGGGACCGCCACAACGGTCAGGGTTGTCGCAGAGAGTATGACCCCCACCGGAATGGTCGAACGATTTCCGGCAAAGAAACACGGCCTTGCCCCACTTGTGGGGTGCCCGTGAGCGGACTTGGGCAACTCCATTCAATTCATGGCCATCCTGCACCCTCCTTCCGTTGACCCTCTGCTGTCACGCTGGAGCTGACCGTGACCGATCGACGCGAGGAGTACGCATGCACGTGCGCGCAGTTGCCGCCTCGACCACCGCGTTCATGGGGGCCGCAGTCCTCCTGCTCCCCACTTCCGCCGCCCAGGCGGCCCCCGACGCCGACAATCCGCTGGTCGTCGCGCACCGCGGAGCATCCGCCTACGCGCCCGAGAACACTTTGGCCGCCGTCGACAAGGCCGACGACATGGGCTTCGCCTGGGTCGAGAACGACGTCCAGCGCACCAAGGACGGCAGGCTCGTCGTCCTTCACGACGCCACGCTGGCACGGACCACGAATGTCGAAGAGATCTATCCGGGGCGTGCGCCCTGGAACGTGCGGGACTTCACAGCCGCGGAGATCGCCCGGCTGGACGCGGGCAGCTGGTTCAGCAGCCGATACGCGGGCGCGCGCGTGCCGACACTGCAGCAGTACATGAGGCGTGTGTCACGCAACCACCAAAAGCTCGTCCTGGAGATCAAGAACCCCCAGCTCTACCCCGGCATCGAGCGGCAGACCCTGAAGGTGCTCAGCAACGAGGGCTGGCTCAGCCCGTGGCACCTCAGGAAACGGCTGGTGATCCAGAGTTTCAGCGCGGACACGGTACGGAAGGTGCACCAGCTGCGCCCCGCTGTGAAGACCGGCTTCCTCGGCGCCCCGGCCATCGCCGACCTGCCTGAGTACGCGACCTTCGCCGACCAGATCAACTCCTCCTACACGACCATCTCCCAGGCGTACGTCTCCACGATCCACGCGTTCGAGGGACCGCACGGAAAGCCCTTGGAGATCCTCACCTGGACCGTGAACGACGCGGCCAACGCCCGCCGGGTGGCGCGTTACGGAGTGGACGGCATCATCACGAACAAGCCGGACGTGATCAAGAGGGCCACTCAGGGCTGAGGAGGACCCAGGGCCGAGGCGCGCGCCACGGGTGTGTCAGTGGTGGGTCGTACGGTGGGTCGCATGAACAGCCATGGGCAGTACGAGCAGCAGGTCGTGTGGGCCGTCGTCGGTACGGACATCGGTCCGTTGCTGCTGGCCGCGACGGACGACGGCCTGGTGAACGTCGTGTTCCATGCCACGGACGCGGTGCGCGACAAGGCGCTCGACCGGCTCGCGTCCCGCCTCGGCACCGCGCCCGTCGAGTCCCCCGGCTCCCCTCAGCTGGCCGAGGCGATACGCCAGGTCGAGGCGTACTTCGCGGGCGAGCGGCACGACTTCGAGCTGCCGCTGGACTGGTCGCTGATCTCGGGATTCAACCGCCAGGTGCTGCGCGAGCTGTCGTCCGGTGTCCCGTACGGCTCGGTCGTGGGTTACGGCGATCTGGCCCGGCGTGTGGGGCAGCCGGGCGCCGCACAGGCGGTGGGCATGGCCATGGGGTCGAATCCGCTGCCGGTGGTGGTGCCGTGCCATCGGGTCGTCGAGAGCGACGGTGGCATCGGAGGGTTCGGCGGCGGTCTGGAGACCAAGCGGAAGCTGCTGGCACTGGAAGGGGTGCTTCCGGAGCCCTTGTTCTGAGGCACTCGGCCGTGGTGACCCGTGTTGGTGTCCCGCACCACAGCTTGCAGGGGTTTGGCCGGGCGTGCCGTCCGCCAGAGATGAGGGAGAACGACAGACAGGAGGCAAGCGCGTGCTGGTGGTGTCCGAAGAAGTGCGGGAAGCGGTTGACGCGCGTCAACCCGTAGTGGCGCTGGAGTCCACGATCATCGCGCACGGGCTGCCCCGCCCGCGCAATCTGCAGGTGGCGCTGGAGCTGGAGGACGTCGTACGGCAGGAGGGCGCCGTACCGGCGACGATCGCCGTGCTCGACGGGCGGCCGCACATCGGCCTCGACAAGGGGCAGTTGGAGCGGGTCGCCAACGAGGACGGCATCCGCAAGCTCGGGCACCGGGACCTGCCACTCGCGGTGGCCTCCGGAGTGAGCGGCGCGACCACGGTGTCCGCGACCGCCCTGCTGGCGGCCCTGGCGGGCGTCCGGGTGTTCGCGACGGGCGGGCTCGGGGGTGTGCACCGGGAGTGGACGGTGACCCAGGACGAGTCCGCCGACCTGGGGCTGTTGGCGCGCGCCCGGATCACGGTGGTGTGCGCGGGCGTGAAGTCGATCCTGGATGTGCCGGCGACCTTGCAGCGCCTGGAGACGCTGGGTGTCGCCGTCGCCGGTTACGGCACCGACCGCTTCCCCGGCTTCTATCTGTCCGACTCGGGTTATCCGGTGGAGTGGACGCTCGGGTCGCCGGGCGAGGTCGCGGACGTCATGCGCGCGCAGGACGCGCTCGGTGGCCCGGAGTCGGCGCTGATCGTCGCCAACCCCGTGCCCGAGGAGGAGCAGCTCGATCCCGAGCTCCACGCGCATGTGCTCGCCGAGGCGCTGCAGGCGTGCGAGGCCGAGGGCGTCACCGGGCAGGCGGTGACACCGTTCCTGCTGAGCTATCTGGTGCGGCACACCGACGGCGCCTCCCTGAAGGCCAATCTGGCGGCGGTACGAGGGAACGTACGGCTCGCTTCGCGGATCGCGGCGGCCTGGGCCGGGGCGTGAGGTGACGGTGGCCGGATCCGGGGCGGGCGGGGCTCTGCTCGTCGTGGGCGACGTCGTCACGGATGTCGTCGCCCGGCATCGCGGACCGCTCGCGCCGGGCACGGACACGGCCTCCGTGATCCGGACGCTGCCGGGCGGGGCGGGAGCCAACGTGGCCTGCTGGGCGGCTCATTGGGGCTGCGCGGACGTACGGCTGCTGGGGCGGGTGGGCACGGACGCGGTCGCCTGGCACGAGCGGGAGCTGCGGGCCTCGGGGGTGCGGCCCCACCTGGTCGTCGATCCGGAGGCGGCGACGGGGACGGTGATCTGTCTGGTGGACATGGGCGACGCGGCCGAACGTACGTTCCTCACGGACAGCGGCGCCTCGCTCCGGCTGGACCCGGGCGACTGGTCGCCGTCCCTGCTCGACGGGGTCGCGCGGCTGCATCTGTCGGGCTATTTGTTCTTCTCTGAACCGAGCCGGGCGCTGGTCACGGCGGCGCTGGAGTCGGCACGCGCGCGTGGGGTGCCGGTGAGTGTGGATCCGGCGTCGTCGGGGTTCCTCACGAAGCTGGGTGTGGACCGTTTCCTCGAACTCGTCAAAGGCGTCGATGTGTTGCTGCCCAGCCGGGACGAGGCGTTTCTGCTGACCGGGCTGCCCGATCCGGCCGACGCCGCGGCCAAGTTGAGCCGCCACGTTCCCCTTGTCGTCGCCAAGCAGGGGGCCGACGGCGCCCTGGTCGCCCGTGGCGGCAGCGTGCGGTCGAGGGTTCCGGCGACCCCCGCCGTGCCCCGCGATACGACCGGCGCGGGCGACGCCTTCACCGGGGCGTTCCTGGCCGCCCTGCTCGCCGGCGCGGAGGCTGAGGACGCGGCGGTCGAGGGATGCGGGGCAGGGGCGCGGGCGGTGGAGAAGGTGGGCGGAAGGCCGCCGGTGGCCGGCTGAGACTCGGTGTGTCGACTGCGGAGAGGCCGATGAGCCTCGGGTGTTCCCTGACCGACTGGGCCCTGGGGCGCTGCCATGGGACGTTGCCTCCCCTACGCCTTCCGTCCCCACGCCGAGATCAGCGGTGGGGCGGCGACGTCCATCGTGCCGGAGGCCACGTCGGCCAGGTGGCGGTCGATCTCCTCGTCCGTGGCGAGGTTCGCCGTGACCAGGGCAGCGCGGAGCTGCTGAATCGTCGTCAGCTCCAGGACGGCACAGCCGGGTGAGGCGACGGGGAAGTACGCGTCGGCCTCTACTCCCCGCAAGCCCGCCGCCCGTAGTAGACGCGGAAGTCTGCGGCCGTGTGCCAGGTCGACACCGTGTTCGGCGAGCAGCGTACGGACGGCCTGGCGGAGCCGGTTGGCCAGTTGCTGCTCGGGGCCGGTTTCCTCCGGACAGGCCAGGGGCTGGAGGGCGGGGTCGGCGTCCTCGATCAGCAGCCGTCCGCCCGGACGCAGGGCATCGATCATCGACAGCAACGCCCGCTCGCGGTCCGGGGCGTGACCGAGGGCCAGCCGGGCATGGACGAAGTCGAAGCCCTCACCCGGCGGGCCGTCGACGCCGACATGGTGGACGCGGACCTCGACCGGTGGGCGGGTGACCGAGGGGACGGCCCACGAGAGATCGGTGTCGGTCGCCATGACCTTCCCGGTCGGTCCGACCTTCTTGGCCAGCCAGGAGACCACGGAGGAGCCGCCCGCGCCGACCTCCCAGCAGCGCCAGCCGGATCCGAGACCGAAGCCCTCCATGTGCCGGAACGTCGTGGGGTCGAAGAGCGTGGCGAAGGCCTCGGAGCGCTGCCCCGTCTCGGCTTGTCCTGTCTCGGTCTGCTGCTGGTCGAAGAGATATCCGTCGGTTCGCATCATGCCGCGATCATCCCATTTGACGGACTTGTCACTTATCGCGACGCTCCCGCAGTCCGCGAGGTCCGCTCCGGCGGGGGCTGAAAGCGCTGGAGTCGCCGGAAAACGAAGCGGAGTGTTCCGTTCCCACAGCCTTACCCGCCGCTCATTCGGTCCTGGCAAACTGGCGCGAGAAGGCACGAAGTGCGGTGCGAGGAGATCCACGCAAGGAGATCCAGATGTCCATGGCAGGGAATTTGCGGAAGGTCACCGGCCTCGACAAGGTCGGCGGCCTCCGCAAGGTGGCACGGCTGGCACGGCGTCGCGCCCGCGTCGACCTCAGCCATCCGGCCCGGTCCCCGCTGGGCACCGCGGTGGTGAACTGCGTGACATACCAGAAGGGAGTTCGGATCCCCGGCGGCCGCGATGTCATCGAGGCGATACGGCAGGTTCGCAGGAGCGACCACGGCTTCGTCTGGCTCGGGCTGCACGAGCCGACGGAGCGGGAGTTCGCCGGCATCGCCGAGCTCTTCGATCTGCACCCGCTGGCGGTCGAGGACGCGGTCGAGGCCCACCAGCGCCCGAAGCTGGAGCGGTACGGCGACACGCTGTTCTCGGTGTTCAAGACGGTCTGCTATGTCGAGCACACGGAACTGACCGCGACCAGCGAAGTGGTGAACACCGGCGAGATCATGGTCTTCGTCGGCCCCGACTTCGTGATCACGGTACGGCACGGGCGGCACGGTTCACTCGGCCCGCTGCGCGAGGAGTTGGAGGCGAACCCGGAGCAGCTCGCCAAGGGCCCGGCCGCGGTGCTGCACGCGATCGCGGACCACGTGGTGGACGACTATCTGACCGTCACGGACCAGGTGCAGGCGGACATCGACCAGGTCGAGACGGATGTGTTCGCCGCGAACGGCTCACGCGTCGACCCGGGGCGCATCTACCAGCTCAAACGTGAACTGCTCGAACTGAAGCGAGCGGTGGCCCCGCTCGCCCGCCCGCTCCTCGAGCTCACCTCACGGCCGATCCGAGTGGTCGATCCGGAGATACAGGCCTACTTCCGTGACGTCTCCGACCACTTGCTGCGGGCCACCGAGCAGATAGCCGCGTTCGACGAACTGCTGAACTCGATCCTGCAGGCGCACCTCGCGCAGGTCAGCGTCGCGCAGAACGAGGACATGCGGAAGATCACGGCGTGGGCGGCGCTCATCGCCGTACCGACCATGGTGTGCGGGGTCTACGGCATGAACTTCGAGCACATGCCCGAGCTGCACTGGAAGTTCGGCTATCCGCTGGTCCTGGGGATCATAGCCACCGCCTGCGCCACCTTGTACCGGGGCTTCAAGCGCAACGGCTGGCTGTGACCCCAGGGCCGGCGGGATCGGTCGGGCAGCGGCCGGGTCAGTGCGTCGCGGTCTTCGCGTAGACGCTCTCGGCCCAGTCGGCGATCTGGTCCTCCGGCAGGTTCCGGGCCAGGTCGGCCTCACTGATCATGCCGACGAGGCGCTTGTTCTCGATCACCGGAAGCCGGCGGATCTGGTGCCCCTTCATCTCCTGGAGCACCTCGCTGATGTCGGCGTTCGCGTCGATCCAGCGCGGTGTCCCCTTGGCCAGGTCGCCGGCCGTGACTTTGGACGGGTCGCGGCCCAGGGCGACACAACCGACGACGATGTCGCGGTCGGTGAGGATGCCGCAGAGCCGTTCGTTCCGGTCGCTGATGGGGAGCGCCCCGACGTTCAGCTGGCGCATCAGCTGGGCGGCGCGGTCCAGGGTCTCGTGGGCGGGAATCCACTGGGCACCGCGGTGCATGATGTCTCCGGCGGTGGTCATGTAGTACCTCCCGTTGCCGGACGGCCGGCGCGGCGCAGGACACACCGCTAAGTCCCGGCGCCCTACATTCTTGCCGCGCCCGGAAGGAACCGCACCCGGAGCAGTCGGGGACACGGGTCCCGGCTCACACGAGCCCTGTGCTTGCGGGCCCCGCTGTCAGCCGTTCCAGGCCGGGTGCCGGGGGTCGTCGGCGCGTACCAGGACGTCGGCCGTGTTGGCCGGGGCGGTTTCGGTCTCATAGCGCTCGTAGGCGGGGAGGGTCCAGTGCTCGTTCTCGGGGGTGCGGCGGCGCAGGGCGCTCGGGGAGAGGAGGACATGGACGCTCAGGTCGAAGGGAAACCAGTTCTTGAGGAGGAGGGGGCCTTGCATCAACAGGAGTGCACCGGGCCGGAGTTGGACGTAGGGACTGCGAGTGGCGCGGTCGGTGGTGGGATCCCAGAGGTCGGGCAGGACTCGACCCGTACCGCCGACTTCGAGCGGGCCGAAGACCTCGCGCCAGAGGGCGGGAGTGTCGAACCAGCCGTTGTAGTACGCCTCCACGTCCTCGTGACCGTACTCGAAGCGGAGCGACGCCGGACGGAGGAAGCCCTCGGTGCCCACGACCAGAGAGGAGCGGCCACGTATGCGCAGTGCCTCCGAGACGCGTGCGGCGAGGTCGCCGGGATGGGCGGCCGGGGCACCGTCGAAGGCGACGCGCGGCCAGAGGCCGCCGTCGGCCGGCTTCAGGTCGAGGAGGCGGTCGGCGAGGAGATCGCCGAGCCGCTCCCAGGTGATCGCGTCGAATCGCACACGGCCCATGATGCCGCGCGCGTCGAAACGGGCCCGAACCGGTCGGGAGACCGACGCGAAAGCCACGTGACCATGCGGCCACCAGGGGGAATCAACCGCTTATGGCCGCGCTCGCTACACCCCCGCCCCGTACCGGACTTGTCGTCGTGCAGGCACTCAGGAAGAAGCACTGCGCGGAATGCCGGGGCGGGCCGGTGGGGCTGCTCATGCTGGAAGAGGGGGTGCCGCGCTGTCTCGACTGCGCGGACCTCGGGCATCTGGTGTTCCTGCCGCGCGGCGACACCGCACTCACGCGCAGAGCGAGGGAGGAGAGCTCACTGTCGGCCGTGGTCGTGCGGTTCAACCGGCGCAAGAGCCGGTACGAGCGACAGGGCGTCCTGGTCGAGGAGGCGGCGCTCGCCCGGGCCGAGGAGCGCTGCCTGGCGGACGCGGAGGTCCGACGGCGACGCCGAGCCCGGGACGCGCGGCGGCGGGCCGTGGAGGACGTGCGGTTCACGGACGCGTTCGCGACGGAGATACGGCGGCTGTTCCCCGCCTGCCCGGCCGAGCGAGCACGGGAAATCGCCGCACACGCCTCCCTCCGAGGCAGCGGGCGGGTGGGACGGAGCGCGGCGGGGCGCGCCATGACGGAGGTCGCGGTGACCTCGGCGGTCATCGCGTCCGTACGGCATGTGGACACGCCGTACGACCAGCTCCTCATGAGCGGCTTGGCACGGTACGCGGCACGGCGACGGATCGCGGGGGTGGTGGAGGCGAGGCTGCGCGAGTGGCGGGCGACGGGATGAGCGGGGTGTGGTGACGGTGGACGCCGTACGGGATCCTTTGAATCGGGGGAAATCAGGTGGGAGCGGACATGATCGACGGGCCGTACTTCGTGCTGACGGTGTTGGGCTTGCTCGGGACCACGATGGTGGCGGGGGTGTTCTGCGCGTTCTCGACGTTCGTGATGAAGGGGCTGGCCTCTCTGCCGCCGGCGCAGGGTGTCGCCGCGATGCAGGCGATCAATGTGAGCGCCCTGACTCCGGCCTTCATGCTCGTGTTCGCCGGTACGGCGGTGCTGTGCGCCGTGCTCGCCGTCGTCACGTTCGTGCTGTGGCCGGACGAGGGCACGGTGGAGTTGCTGCTCGGCAGCGCGCTGTATCTGTTCGGCTGCTTCGGGGTCACGATGGTGGCGAACGTGCCGCGCAACGAGGCGCTCGCCAAGCTGGACGCGGGCACGCCGGAGGCCGCCGCGTACTGGCGGACGTATGTGAGCGAGTGGACGGGGTGGAACCACATACGGATGGTCGCGGCGGCCGCGGCGGCGCTGTCGTATCTGCTGGCGCTCACCTGAGGCGGGTGCGGGGGGCCGCGTCGTATCGTGGCGGGAGGAGAGTGCCCCCCGAGGGCGTACGGCCTCACGTCTCATGTCGATTCCGACCCGATCCGAGTCCGCCGGTGTACGGCCACGCCGTACGCGTACGCAATACGTGAGGGAGACGGCAATGGCCGATCCCAAGGGTTTTCTGACCACGCCACGCGAGGAATGGCCCCGACGGCCCGTGGAGGAGCGGGTGCGGGACTGGAACGAGGTGCACGTTCCCGGGGCGCTGTTGCCGATCATCAGCAGGCAGGCCGACCGTTGCATGGACTGCGGGATCCCGTTCTGCCATGAAGCGTGTCCGCTCGGGAATCTGATCCCCGAGTGGAACGACCTCGTGTCGCGGGAGGACTGGCGCGCGGCGAGCGACCGGTTGCACGCCACGAACAACTTCCCCGAGTTCACGGGGCGATTGTGTCCCGCCCCCTGCGAGGCCGGGTGCGTCCTGGCGATCAATCAGCCCGCGGTGACCATCAAGAACGTCGAGGTGGCCATCGCGGACCGGGCCTGGGAGGACGGTTTCACGCCGCCGCGCCCGCCGGACCGGTTGACCGGGAAGACGGTCGCCGTGATCGGCTCCGGGCCCACGGGGCTCGCGGCGGCACAGCAGCTGACCCGGGCCGGGCACACGGTCGCGGTGTACGAGCGGGCGGACCGGATCGGGGGGTTGCTGCGGTACGGGATACCCGCGTTCAAGATGGAGAAGCGGCATCTGGACCGGCGGTTGGAGCAGATGCGGGCGGAGGGCACGAAGTTCCGTACGTCGACCGCCATAGGCAAGGACATCGGGGCGGCTGAGCTGCGGTCCCGGTACGACGCCGTGGTGATCGCGACAGGGGCGACGGCCTGGCGGGAACTGGACGTGCCAGGGCGGGAGTTGGACGGCATCCACCAGGCGATGGAGTATCTGCCGCTGGCCGACCGGGTGTGTGAGGGGGATCTGGCCGCCTCGCCGCTGTCGGCCGCCGGGAAGCATGTCGTGATCGTCGGGGGTGGTGACACGGGGGCGGACTGTCTGGGGACGGCGGTACGGGAAGGGGCCGCGTCCGTGACGCAGTTGGACATCTATCCGCTGCCGATGGCGGACCGCGACGAGGACGTCGATCCATGGCCGACGTATCCGAAGGTGTACCGGCTCTCGGCAGCGCACGAGGAGGCGCGCGACCTGGAGACAGCGCCGGCGGCGGACGCGGACGCGCGGTTGTTCGCGGCGTCCACGCTCCGCTTCACGGGGGACGCTGACGGACATGTGCGGGGATTGCACCTGGTCGAGGTGGACGAGCGGCGGCAGCCCCGGCCCGGCACAGGGCGGACACTCCCCGTCGACCTGGTCCTGCTCGCCCTCGGCTTCTCGGGGCCGGACCGCCACGACGGGCTCATCGACCAACTGGGGCTGGCCCTCGATCCGCGCGGGACGATCACCCGGGGGCCGGACTTCGCGACCAACGTCCCCGGCGTGTACGCCGCCGGGGACGCCGCCCGCGGGCAGTCCCTCATCGTCTGGGCGATCGCCGAGGGACGGGCGGTGGCCGCCGCGGTCGACCGCGCACTGACCGGCGCGGAGCGCCTACCGGCGCCGATCGGCCCGTACGACCGGCCGATGACGGCGTAGGGCCGCTCAGCGGTCGTCGGTGCCTGCGCGCTTGCCCGTGGACAGGGCTATGCGGTTCCAGGTGTTGATCGTGAGGATCAGGGCGAGGACGTGGGCGAGCTCGGTGTCGTCGAAGTGGGTGGCGGCCTCGGCGTAGACGGCGTCCGGGACGCTGTTGTCGGCTACGAGGGTGACGGCCTCGGTGAGCGCGAGGGCCGCCTGTTCGCGTGGGGTGAAGAAGTGCCGGGCCTCGCGCCACACCGGGATCATGTGGAGTCGGTCCTCGCTCTCGCCGGCCTTGCGGGCGTCGTTGGTGTGCATGTGGAGGCAGTAGGCGCAGTGGTTGAGGTGGGAGGCGCGGATCTGGATCAGTTCGACCAGTGCCGGGTCGAGACCCTCGCGGGCGGCCGCGTCGAAGCCGATGAGGGCGCGGAAGACCTTCGGCGCGGACTTCGCGAAGTCGAGCCGCCGGGTCATTTCGTTCGCTGTCGCCTCGTTCGCCGTCGCCTCGTTCGCCGTCGTGTCATTCGCCGTCGTGTCATTCGCCGTGTTCGTCGTCATGACCATGAATCTATGGGGCGGAAAGACCTGCCATAGGGTGCATTTCTGTGGTGGATTCGTGGGTCAATTCGGCGGAGCGGATCGGTGCCGATCTGCATCTCGAGCTGTCCGGTACCGGTGGGCGTCGCGCCGCGCTCATCCGGGCGCTGCGGGACGCGGTGCGCAGCGGCCGACTGGCTCCCGGTACACGGCTGCCGCCGTATCGCTCGCTGGCCGCGGACCTCGGCGTGGCCCGGAACACGGTCGCCGACGCGTACGCGGAGCTGGTCGCGGAGGGGTGGCTGACCGCGCGGCAGGGGTCAGGCACCCGGGTCGCCGAGCGGGCGGAACCGTTGGGCGGCTCCGCCCGCGTACCCCGAAAAGAGCCTCCACGCGCGCGTGGATCGCGGCACGACCTGCGGCAGGGCACTCCGGACTCGTCGTCGTTCCCGCGTGCGGCTTGGGCGACGTCGTATCGCAGGGCATTGGCGCAGGCGCCCAACGAGGCCTTCGGGCCGGGCGACCCCGCGGGCCGGGGCGAACTCCGTGAGGCGCTCGCCGAGTATCTGGCACGCGCGCGTGGAGTGCGCACCGAGCCCTCGCGGATCGTGATCTGCTCCGGCTTCGCGCACGCCCTGCGCCTCCTCTTCCACGGCCGGGTGCTGCGGGGGCCGCTGGCCGTGGAGTCGTACGGCCTGGCGTTCCATCGTGAGCTGCTGAGCGCCGCGTCCGTACGGACCGTTCCGCTGCCGTTGGACGAGGACGGCGCGCGCGTGGACGGTCTGGGGCGCGAGAACGCCGTGCTGCTCACGCCCGCGCACCAGTTCCCCACCGGCGGGCCGTTGCATCCCTCGCGGCGGGCCGCTGTCGTCGACTGGGCACGCGCGCGTGGCGGGGTGATTCTGGAGGACGACTACGACGGGGAGTTCCGCTACGACCGCAAGCCCGTCGGCGCCTTGCAGGGACTGGATCCCGAGCGGGTCGTGCACATCGGGTCGGTCAGCAAGAGCCTGTCGCCGGCGCTTCGGCTGGGGTGGATGGTCCTTCCGGAGCGGTACGTCGACGCCGTACTGGAGGTGAAGGGTGAGCGGGAGGGCTGGGTGAGCGTCCTCGATCAGTTGGCGCTCGCGGACTTCCTCGTCTCGGGGTCGTACGACCGTCATGTGCGGCGGATGCGGCAGCGGTACCGGGCGCGGCGCGACCGGCTGGTCTCCGCGCTCGCCGCGCACGCGCCGCACATCGAGGTCACCGGCATCGCGGCCGGGCTGCACGCGGTACTGCGGCTGCCGCCCGGAACGGAGCGGTCCGCGGTGAAGGCGGCGGCCTGGCAGGGCATCGCGCTCGACGGGCTGGCCGCGTTCCGGCACCCGGAGGCGACGGACACCGAGGCGCCGGACGGGCTCGTCGTGGGGTACGCGACGCCCCCGGAGCACGCGTACGGCGCGGCCGTGGAGGCACTGTGCGGGGTGCTGCCACCCAAGGCCGCCGAGGCCGCCGAGGCCGCCGAGGCCGCCGAGGCCGCCGAAGGGACGGCTCGGCCATGAGCATGAGCATGAACATGAACAGGACCGCGCCGGGGACATAAACCCCATTCGACAGGAAAACGACCTGGGTGGGATCATTGGCCGAGGAGGTGCCTCACCGCCGCCATCCAGGCGGACCGACAACTTGGCGGTGATCTGCCCCCATCCTTCGTTCCGTCGTCAGGCGTAGGCCCATTCCCGCGCGTCCCCCCTGTTGGCGGCCGGTCCTGGAGGGTGCGCGATGACGACGCTCGACGAACGTCACGGCGAACACGAAGAAGGTGCCCGCGACGGGGAGCCGTTCCGGGGCGGCGGCACACTCGGCTCTCACGTCGTATCCCTGGCCCAGCCGACTGCCTCGCTCCCCCCGCTCGCCGGTTCCAAGGCGGCCCATCTCGCGCGAGCGGCTCGCGCGGGACTGCCGGTACTGCCCGGCTTCGTGATCCCGTACAACCCACGGGGCCCACGGGGCCCACAGGGCTCGCACGACCCGCATGACCCGTGCGACCCGTGCGAGAGCGCCGACGAGCCCTCCGTGGTGCGCGCCTGGGAGGAGTTGTCGAGCCATGGCACGCACCCCCTCGTCGTACGGTCCTCCTCGCCGCACGAGGACACACAGGACTCCTCTCTGGCGGGTCGGTTCGACTCCGTGCTCGATGTGCGGGGGTGGGAGGAGTTCCGGGCGGCGGTACGAACCGTGGCCGGCTCGGCGCGGCAGCCCGACGGGTTCACCGCGCCCATGGCGGTGCTCGTCCAGCCGATGCTCAGGGCCCGGGCTGGCGGCGTGCTGTTCGGCGCGGACCCTGTGGCGGGCCGGACCGACCGGCTGCTGGTCAGCGCGGTGCGAGGCGGGCCCGACACACTGGTCAGCGGCGATCAGCCGGGGACCAGCTACTGGCTGAGCAGGTGGGGGCGGTTGCTGCGGACGGAGACGGCGGAGACGGAGACCGAATCGGCGGAAGTTGAGCCGTCAAGCCCCACACCCACAGGCCATCCCCTCCTCACAGCCTCCGAGCTGCGTCGTCTCGCCCGTCTCGCGCGTCGCGCGGCGCGGGTTTTCGGCGGGCCCCAGGACATCGAGTTCGGCTTCGACGACGACGGGCGGCTGTGGCTGTTCCAGAGCCGACCGATCACGGCGATGGCGGCCCGGCCGCCGCGTGGGGCCCGGTTGCTCGGTCCGGGGCCGGTGGCGGAGACGTTGCCGGGTCAGTTGGAGCCGCTGGAGGAGGACCTGTGGCTGGCGCCCATGGCCCGGGGGCTCGCGGTGGCGCTGGACATCGGCGGTACCGCGCCCCGGCGGCTGTTGCGGACGGTGCCGGTCGTCACTGCGGTCGGCGGCCGGGCGGCGGCGGACCTGCGGCTGCTCGGCGCCGTCCCGCCGAGGCACCGATGGCTCGCGCTGCTCAACCCGGCGCCGGGCGCCCGGCGACTCGGCGCGGCCTGGCGGGTGGGGCGGCTGGCCTCGACGTTGCCGGGACTGGCGACGGACCTGGTGGCGGACGTCGACCGGCGGCTCACCGAGATCCCGCCGCCCGCCGAACTGCCGACCGCCGAGCTGGTCCCGGCCCTCCGCTGGACCCGTGCCACCCTCGTCTCGCTCCACGCCCAGGAGGCCCTGGCCGGCGCCCTCCTCCCGGAGCCCCGCGTCACGGCGGCGAGCACCGCCCTCGCGACGCTCACGGAGACGGGTGTCCAGGGTCTGCCCGATCATCGGCTGATCGCCGCCGAACCCGTGGTACTCGCGCTGACGGCCCCCAGCCTGTGGGACGGCATACGACTGCCACGGCCCTTCACCCACCCGACGGACGCGGCACGCGCCCCGACGGACGCGACCGCCCCCACGAACACAGCCACCCTCCCCACCTCCCCTCGTCGAGGCTCCTCCGTCTGCGCCCTCCCGCCGCGCGAGGCCCTGCGGCTGCGCATCCGCTGGGTGCAGGAACTGCAGGTCCGGCTGGTGCGCGAAGGGGCTCGCAGGCTGACCGTGCGGGGCGCGCTGGGCGAGGCACGGCGGGCGGGCCTGTTGCGCTGGAAGGAGTTCGTCAGCGCGCTGGAGGGTGGGCCGTTGCCCTCCGACCTCGAAGAACGGCTCCCTCTGGCCGCCTCCGCACCACTCCCAGACGCGTTCCGCCTCGCTGACGGCGGTGTGGTCGTCGCCGAGCACGCGGCCCAGGAATCCGGCGACGGCGCCCGGGGTGTGTCCGGCGGCCGGGCCATCGGCACCGCGTGGGGCGGCGACGGACCGCCGCCCCCGGACGCCGTACTCGTCGTCCGCACGCTCGACCCGGCGCTCGCCCCGCTGCTGCCCCGCCTCGCGGGACTGGTCGCACAGACCGGCAGCCCGTTGTCCCATCTCGCCATCCTGGCACGGGAGTTCGGCGTACCCACGGTAGTCGGCGCCACCGACGCGGTACACCGCTTCCCACCCGGCACCCGTCTGACGGTCGACGGCACCATCGGCGACGTACAAGACATGCAAGACGTACAGGCGGAGGGCTCACGTGACAGACGAGCAGAGGGGGACTCGCACGACGGACGAGACGTACGGGCGGAAGGCTCACGCGGCACACGACCGGAAGGCTCGCGATGAGACGCCTCGCCTATCTCTTCGGGGGCGCCGCGGCGGTCGGCGCGGCGGTCTACTTCGTCGTCTACCTCTACCGATGGCAGTGGCAGCGGGCCATCCTCTGCGGGGTACTGCTCCTGATCGTCGGGGTGCTGCTGCTCGGGATCGTGCTGCTGGGGCGGCTCGCGCGGATCGAGGAGCGGATACGGGAGAGCGACCGACGGCAGCAGGACGTGCTCGCCCGGCTCCGGCAGCCGACCGTGCGGGAGCGGGACGAGCGGTTCCGCTGGCTGGAGGACCCAGCGAGCCGTACGTACGTCTTCGTGCCCGTACTGATGGTCACCGGGGTGCTGCTGGCCGGTGTCGCCTGGCTGGTGCAGCGGATCGCGACGGTCGCCGCGCGACCCACGGCAGAGCGTCGTCTCGCGGGTCGGCTGTCCGTCCTCGCCGCACCCGACACGGCCCCGGACACCGACCTCGAGGACGTACGACCGCTGGGCGGCGGCAGCGGCGGCAGGCACACGGCCCGGCTGATCACCGTGGGGGTCGTCGGCGCCGCCCTGCTGGCCTCGCTCGTCGTCGGGCTCGCCGATCTCACCCAGACGAGGAAGGAAGGAGCGAACGGGTCCGAGGCGACCTCTGTGCTGGTCCGCGTCGACATGCGTGGCGTGCCCGTGACGAACGAGCGGCAGTCCATGGCCGCGAGCCAGGCGTGGGAGCGCTGCCGGAACTCCACGTCGGTGCCCCTGCGCCGGACCACGCTCGGCGACCTGGGTGACGGCCTGTTCGCCGGGGTCGTCCGGCCCGCCCTGACCGACCACGACCGGCTGCGACTGCGCGGCTGCCTGGAGGACGCCGACGTGGACCGCGCCCATCTCACCGTGGTGGGTATCGGCGACGCGGACGAGTACTGAACCCGACAGATCCAGCAAAGCGATAGGAAAGGCGTGATTGAGCACACAATCGGACAGATTGCCCGGTAGGGCCGGTTACGCTACCGAGCAGGCCCTCTCCCGCAGGGCCCTTCCCGCGCCCCCGTCCCCAACCCCCCGGGTCGTTCATGTCTGTCACCCTCGCGCCTTCTCCCGTACGCCCAGATCCGAATCCCACCCAGTCCGGCCGCCCGGGCACGCGCCGTCGCCGCGTCGCGCATGTCCTCGTCGGAGTCCTGCTCGGCTACCTCGCCCTGTGGGCCACCGGGACGCTCGGCATCCTGGCCCTGTCGTACTGGGCGCGTGAGGAGAATCCGCCGCCCGCGGGGACCCACTCGATGCGGGGCATCCACAACTTCCAGCCCGTCGGCACCGCCGGCGAGCTGTGGCGCGGGGCCGCACCCTCCCCCGCCGGCTACCAGGAGCTCGCCGACCTCGGCTTCACCACGGTCGTCGACCTGCGCGCCGAGGACCTGTCCGAGGCCCAGCTGGCCGAGCCCCGCAAGGCGGGCCTCGACGTCCTACGACTGCCGATCCGTGACGGGCAGACCCCGAAGCCGGAGCAGGTGCAGCGCCTGCTCGACACCGTCGCCGAGGCCTCCGGGCCGGTGTTCGTGCACTGCGGCGCCGGCGTCGGCCGTACGGGGACGATGGCGGCGGCGTACCTCGTACGGACCGGACAGGCGGAGCCGGGAGCGGCGGTCTGGCGCAACCTCTCGGTCGGGCCGCCGTCGATCGAGCAGATCTACTACGGACTGAACCTGGAGGAGGAGCGGGCGACCGCGAAGCCGCCGCTCCCGGTGGTGGCGGTGAGCCGCTTCGTCGACGCACCCCGCCGCATCTGGTCGTACCTGTAGACCGAAGAGCGACCTGTGTTACGGCTTGCGCCCCACCGCCCCGTACCCGGGGATGACCCCGTCGTCCTGGCCGGGAACGGGCTCGCCCAGCTCGGGATGCCACTTGTGGGGTACCTCGACGCCGGGCTCGACGAGATCCAGGCCGTCGAAGAAGCGGGCGAACTCGTCACGGGAGCGCAGGGCCAGGTTGACGCCAGCGGCCTTGAGCTTCTCCGTCGCTGCCTTCGACTCCTCCGGGGTGAAGTCGGCGGTGGCGTGGCTGACGACCAGGTAGCTGCCGGAGGGCAGCTCGGACAGCAGCCCCTGGACCAGATCGTGCGCGCCGTCCTCGTCGGAGACGAAGTGCAGCAGCGCAATCAGGGAGAGGGCCACGGGCCGGCCGAAGTCCAGCACCTTCCTGGCGCCCTCGATGACCGCGTCCGGGCTGCGCACGTCGGCCTGCAGATACTCGGTCCGCCCTTCGGGCGTACCGCGCAGCAGGGCCGCCGCGTGGGCCAGCACGATGGGGTCGTTGTCGGAGTAGACGACGACCGCGTCGGCGGCGACCCGCTGGGCGATCTGGTGGAGGTTCGGCTCGGTGGGTATGCCGGTGCCGATGTCGAGGAACTGCCGTACCCCGTTCTCGGCCAGCCACCGCGTGGTCCGGTGCATGAAGGCACGATTGACCCGCGCCATCACCGGCACCCGGGGGTCGAGGGCCAGCATCTGCCTGCCCATCGCCTCGTCGACGGGGTAGTTGTCCTTGCCGCCGAGGTACCAGTCGTACATCCGCGCGGGATGGGGTCTGCTCGTGTCGATCTCGACGGGGGGACGCCCGTTCATGACGAACTCCATAGGGTTCTGCAGCAGTAAGTGATCAACTCAGGCCCAGCATGGGGAGATTGAGAACAACAGGGGTGCGCAACAGGTCTCAGGACAACAGGAAGTCCGCCGCCCCCTCCTTCGCTCCCTGGATGAAGGCGTTCATCTCGTCGGGCGTGTAGATCAGCGCCGGCCCGTCGGGGTCGGTGGACTGCCGTACGGCGATACGGCCGTCGGCGAGCTTCATGGCCTCCAGGCAGTTGCCGCCGTTGCCACCGCTCCAGGGCTTGTGCCAGCCCTCACTACCCAGCTCGCGGGCGGGCATGCCGTTGTAGACGGGTGCGTGTCCGTGTGCCTGTGCGTGTCCGTGCGACTGCGTGTGCGTGCGCGACTGCGACTTGATGCGATCCATTCGGTGTCTTCAGAGCTCCTTGCGGAGATCCCGGAGGATCTCCTTCGTGCGTTGTGCCGTGGCGGCCTGTGCCGCCATGCGGTCCATGACCTCGAGGTGGGTCGCCACCTCGGAGCGGTCGTCCAGATAGACGGCGCCGGTCAGGTACTCGCTGTAGACCATGTCCGGAAGTTCGGGCACGGCGAATCGGAACAGGACGAACGGCCCGTACGTGCCGGGGTGCGGTCCTGTGTCGAACGTGGTGACCTGCAGCGTCACATGGGACAGCTCCACGACCTCCAGCAGCCGGTCGAGCTGGGCGCGCATGACCACCGGTCCGCCGACGGGGCGGCGCAGGGCGGTCTCGTCCATCACGAACCACAGCCGGGGCGCGTCCTCACGGGTGAGCAGTTCCTGGCGTTGCATGCGCAGGGCGACGTGGCGCTCGATGTCCTCGGGGCTGTTCTGGCCGATGGCGCCCGAGAACATGACGCGGCGCGCGTAGTCCTCGGACTGCAGCAGGCCGGGGACGAAGTGCGGCTCGTAGCTGCGGATCAGGGAGGCCGCGCCCTCCAGGCTGACGTACATGGAGAACCAGCCCGGCAGGATGTCGTGGTAGCGCTGCCACCAGCCGGGTCTGTTGGCCTCCTCGGCGAGCCGGACGAAGGTCTCGGCCTCCTCGTCGTCGACGCCGTACGCCCGCAGCAGGAGCTGGAGATAGGGGATCTTGAGGGCGACCTCGGCGGTCTCCATGCGGCGGATCGTGGCGGGGGCGACATGCAGGATGCGCGCGGCCTCCTCGCGTTTGATGCCCGCGCGCTCACGCAGGTCCAGCAGGCGTCGGCCGAGTACGACCTGGCCGACCGTCGGCGCGGACCGCGGTTCGCTCATCTCGCACCTCCATCTGACCTGACGTCACCCTGAACACTCACCCGACTTCGACGAAGCCCGGCACATCCGGCCCCGACAGCCCGGCGGCGCCCTTCGAAAGTCCCCGCCCGGTTTGTACCTGTCCCGCGTATACGCACGACCACTGTGCGTACATACGAACGATGTGTGAGGGATTTCCAACTGGCGCCGCTACACGTGCTGTTGCGTGCAGTGTGCCATGACCGTTCAGAGAGTCCTACGCACTCTGCAATTTTCAGAGTGACACTTGCCAAGTGTTCACGGCGAGGAGATAGTGGCAAACGTGATTCCGCCCCCTGCGCCGTTAGGAACAGACGCCGCCGGAGACCGTGTCGGTCCCGGTCCGGCCGCCGGGGCGCGCCCCGAAACAGCAGCCGAGCGCCGGTTCCGGTTCGAGCTGGCCGCGCACCCCGGTGCCGTGGCACAGGCCCGTCGCGTGACGCGTACCCAGCTCACCGGCTGGGCCGTCTGCGAGGACGCCTGCGACACGGCCGCCCTGGTCGTCTCCGAGCTGGTGACCAACGCGATCGTGCACACCGCGAGCAACCAGATCGTCTGCGAGCTGCACGACGGTGACGACCTGGTGCGCATAGCGGTACGGGACGAGGGCTGCGCTCCGGGCGAGCCGCATCCCTCGCCGCAGCGCCCCGAGGAGGAGCACGGGAGAGGACTGCTCCTCATAGAGGCCATGTGCCGCTCCTGGGGAGCACAACCGGCCGGGCTGGGGCTTCTGGTCTGGGCGGATGTGCCCCGTACGGCCGCCCTGAACGGCGCCTCCCCCGGCGCGGCCCCGGACACGGCGGCCTGGTCCGACCTGGGCTGGGGCGCGAAGAAGCCGACCACGGACGACCGCGGCGACGAGGCCGAGGCCGAGGCCGCACATCTGCCCCGGCCGACGCCTGAACGAGGTCGGACGGGAGCCCTGGGGGTCCCCCCGGTCGAACGAGGTCGGACGGGAGCCCTGGGGGTCCCCCCGGTCGAGCGAAGTCGAGACTGGGGGAGGGTGTGAGCGTGTCGAACGGGCCCGCCGAGGTGGCCGGTGCGGGCAGAGTGGCCCGCGTGGTGAGCCTCGACACCCTGACCCGTCTGCGCCGTGCCCAGCGGTTCGCAGCGGCGACGGTCCGCCCCCTCACTCTGCCCGAGGGCATGACCACCCCCATGGGCTGCGACGCGGTCGCGGCCCCGGCCCGCATCGGACCACTGGTCCTGCCCCGGCTGCCGCGCGTGGGCTGTGTCTATGCCGACCGGACGCACTGGTGGTGGCTCGTGCCCGCCGACTCCGACTACGCGCTGGAGTGGCCCGAGCCGGCCCGTTACACGACGGGGGCGCTGGTCTCCGACGGTTCGACCGCTCCCGGGCTGATCCTTCGACCGGACGGCACCATTCCTTATACGCCGCCGATACCGCTGTACCTCGCGTTGTGCCGGGTTACGGGGACTACGCCGGCGTGGTCTCGACCCTTGAGCGCGTAGGGCTCCGCCGGTTGGGCGGGGTTCGTGCCAGGGGCTGCGCCCCTGGATCTCGCCTCATGGGGTGGGGGCTGCGGTCTTGTCCGCGGCTGCCGGGCCGCGGGGGCTGGTCGCGCCCACGGGGCGGAGCCGCAAATCGATACAGCCCCGCGCCCCTGAAAGGCGCCCGTTGCGCGCTTTCTTGTGTCCCCGCGCGCCCGTCGTGCTCCGTGTACAAGGCGGTGTGAGCCGTCGCGCGCCCTGGTAAGGGGCGGCCCTCCCCGCGATAGTGGCGGAGGCGACGACTCGGGGGAGGGCGCGGGTGGGGAAGGCGCGGGACAGAGGGAAGCCGGAGACGTCGGAGTCGGAGCTGCTGCTGTTCGGAGGGCCGCTGCGGTACGACACGGGGTGGTCGCAGCACTCCGACGCGTTCCTGGAGCTGAACTTCCGCGCGATGATCCGGCGGCTGCCGTCGCTGCTCGCGTCGAGTTTCAGGCTGGCCTGGCAGGCGGACCGGCGGGCCGCCCGGACCGTGCTGGCCGCCGAGACGGGTCGCGGGCTCGCCCAGGCGGTGGGGCTGCTCGCGGTGAACGCGATCCTGGCCCGGCTGATGACGGAGGGCACGGTCGAGGAGCGGTTACGCGGCGCCGTTCCCGCGCTGGTCACGATCGCCGCGGTGACGCTGGTGGCCACGCTGCTGCGGGCCGCTTCGACGTACGCCACGGGCCGGCTGGAGCCCAAGGTGGAGCGGGTGGCGACCGAGTTGTATCTGGAGCGGGCGGCGGCCGTGGAGCTGTCCGCGATCGAGGACGACGGTTTTCACAAGCTGCTGGACACCGCGAAGTACGGCGCGCAGTCGGCCCGTCGCATGATCACGTACGCGGCGCGTGTGGTGAACGCGCTGATCTCGCTGGTCGCGGCGGCGGGCGTGCTGACCGTGCTGCACCCGGCGCTGCTCCCGCTCCTGGTCACGATGACCCTGCCGAGCGCCTGGAGCGCCCTGACGATCGCCCGCCGCCGCTACGAGTCCTTCCACGCCTGGGTGCAGCACGCGCGCGCGGGATATCTGATCAGCTCCCTGCTCATCGAGCCGGAGGCGGCCCCGGAGATCCGGGTGCACGGTGTCGGCCCGTTCCTGCTGCGTCACTTCCGCTCCATGTCGGAGACGGCGGAGGGCGAGCAGGCACGGCTGGCCCGGCTGGCCGCCCGTACGGGGCTGTTCGCGGCCGTGTGGACCGGGCTGGCCACCGTGGCGACGTACGCGACGCTGGGCGGTCTGCTGCTCGCCGGCGCCATGGCGCTGTCCGTGGCGGGTACAGCGGTCATCGCCATCCGCACCGGCTCCGCCAGCCTCGACACGCTCGTCCTGGAGGTGAACTCCCTGCACGAGGAGGCCCTGTTCGTGGGCGACATGCAGCGCCTGTACGTGGAGGCGGCCAAGCGTGCGATCCCGGTGGGCGGCGACCCGTTGCCCGAGGACCCGCGTGAGATCCGCGTGGAGAACGTGACCTTCACCTATCCAGGGAAGGCCGCCCGGCCCGCGCTGAGCGATGTGACGCTGACCGTGCCGCTGGGCAAGATCGTGGCCCTCGTCGGCGAGAACGGCTCGGGCAAGACGACCCTGGTCAAGCTGCTCGCCGGGCTGTACACACCCGACCAGGGCAAGATCATGTGGGACGGCGTCGATGTGGCGAGCGCCGACCGGCAGCAGCTCGCCGAGCGCATCGCGATGGTCGCGCAGGACTTCAAGCGGTGGCCGTTCACCGCCCGCGTCAACATGGCGATCGGCCGCCCCTCGGCGCCGCTGACCGAGGAACGCCTCGCCTCGTCGGTCGCCGAGGCCGGCGCGCAGGACGTGGTCGAGGACCTGCCGCGCGGCCTCGACACCCTGCTGGCCCGCGGTTTCAGCGGCGGGCACGAGCTGTCGGGCGGCCAGTGGCAGCGGCTGGGGATCGCACGGGCCGCGTACCGGAAGGGCCGCATCCTCATCGTGGACGAGCCGACCGCGGCCCTGGACGCCCGCGCCGAGCTGGAGGTCTTCGAGAAGATCCGCGCCCTGGCGGGGACCGGCCAGACGGTCGTTCTGATCACGCACCGGCTGGCGTCGGTCCGCCACGCCGACCTGGTGCACGTCCTCGACCAGGGCCGGCTCGTGGAGTCCGGCACCCCGGACGAGTTGCTGGCCACGGGCGGGGTGTACGCGGAGCTGTACTCGCTCCAGGCGGAACAGTTCGCGGCGAAGGTACCCGCCCCGAAGGCGGGGTGAGGTCAGACCGCGGTGGCCGCCGCGCTGTCGGCGCCGCGCACGATGACCAGGAACATGTCCGTCGCGATGTCCATCACGACCTCGGCCTGCTGACCCTCCAGCCGGGCCGCGTGCGCGAACTCCTCCGCCGGCCACGAGCCGCGCGGCCCACCGGCGGGGAACCGCCCCAGCACCATTCGCCCGTTCACCATGCACCTCCATGCCATGCCGTTCATAACCCCGTGATTCATAGAGTTAAACGCCAATCATGCGGTGAACAGCTCGCGAAGTGACGGTACTGAGACGTAGTTGACACGTGGTCAACGTCGGACCGCGAGATACCTCTCGAAAACCACACGTTCCGGTGACTCTGTGTGTCCTGGCGTGTCACTCCGGTGGCTTGTCGTAGTCCTGGATGCGTCCCCCGTGGCTACGGTCGGTGAGTGCCGCCAGCCGCTCCTCCAGCTCGCGCACGGTCGCCGGCACGTCGACGGTGAGGAGCTCGCGGTCGCGCATGAGGACGCGGCCGTCGACGATCGTGGTGCGTACGTCGGCCGCGCGGGCGCTGTGCACGAGGGTGGCGGCGAGGTCGTGCACGGGCTGGGTGTGCGGACCGGTGAGGTCGACGAGGACGATGTCGGCGCGCCGGCCGGGGGCCAGGCTGCCCACCCGCTCCCCCAGTCCGACGGCCCTCGCACTCTGCAGGGTGGCGTGGTGGAGGGCCTGGCGGGAGGTCAGCCACCGCGGGTCGCCCTCGGTGGACTTCTGCACGAGGGCGGTGAGGGCCATGGACTCCCACACGTCGAGGGAGTTGTTCGAGGCGGCCCCGTCCGTGGCGAGCCCGACGGGGACGCCGATTCGACGCAGGGCGCGCACCGGGGTGGTGGGCCAGGCGAACCTGAGGTAGGTGCGGGGCGCGGTCGCCACGGCCACGGGCCCCGTCGCGCGCTCCAGTACTGGCAGGTCGCGGTCGACGATGCCGGTGCCGTGCGCGATGAGGACGCCCGCTTCGAGGCCGAGCAGCCCGGTGCGCTCCAGGACCTCGATGGGCGTCACACCGTGCCGGGCCAGGCTGTTGTCGGTCTGGTCGCGGGACTCCGAGGCGTGCAGATGCACCGGAAGCCCGTGTTCACGGGCCAGTTCGGCGGTCGCGGCGAGGTCGGCGTCGTCGACGGTGTAGGGGGCGTGCGGGGCGAGCGCGGTGGTGATGCGACCGCCGGCCGCGCCCCGGTGCCGTAGCGCGAACTCCAGGGACTTCTCCCGGCCTTGGACCCCCTGGGAGGAGAAGAAGGCCTCCCCCAGGTGCGCGCGCATCCCGCACTCGGCGACGACGTCGGCGACCTTCTCCATCGAGAAGTAGTGGTCGGCGAAGCACGTCACCCCGCCCCGGATCATCTCCGCGCAGGCGAGCCGCGCCCCCAACTCCACGTCCTTCGCCGTCAGGTTGGACTCGACGGGCCAGATGACGTCGTTGAACCACTCCTCGGCCGGCATGTCCTCGGCGATTCCGCGCAGCGCGACCATCGGCGAGTGCGTATGGCAGTTGATCAGCCCCGGCATCGCGATCTGGCCACGGGCGTCGATGCGCTCCACCGTCGCGACCACGGCTGTCTCCGCCGCCGGCCCGATGCTCTCGATCATCCCGTCGCGTACGACGATCGCGGCGTCCTCGACGAAGGCGATGCCCTCGTGCTCGTCGTGGACGAGGGCGGTGCATCCGGTGATGACGAGATCAGCGGCGGGTGAGGTCACCCTGCCACCGTACGACGGAGTCATGCGGCCGGGGTGGCGAACCGGGCGCTCAGGCCGTGAGGTCGGTGCTCAGCCGTACGCCCGGTACCTCCGGAAGGCTGATGCCGGCCTGTCGCTGGTGTCGGGCGAGTTCGTCGAGGAGGGTGGTGAGCTGCTCGGTGTGCCGGGGGGTGAGGCGGCCGGCGTCGTCGAGGTCCACGGCGCAGGCGGTGGTGGTGTCGACCAGCCGTTCGAGGACGGCCGCGACCTCGTCGGTGCCCTCGGTGTGCCGGGCCAGGGCGGGCAGTTCGGCACCGGAGAGGGCGATGGTGGTGCGGGCCTGGGCAAGTGTGCGGTAGGCCTCGCGGCGCAGGGTCCAGCGGGCCGCGCGGTCGCCGGGCACATCGGGTTCGTGGGCCTCGTTCAGGATGTGCAGCAGATACGCGTGCGCGGCCGTCCCCGCTTCGGTGAGCCGGGCGCGTACGCCCCCTCCGCGCTGCCCCTTGGGTATCGGCAGGTGTCCGACGATCAGGACGATGGCGCAGGCCAGCAGCGTCTCGCCGATGCGGCTCCAGGAGGCCTGGGGCTCGCCGCCGACCATGACGAGGGCGAGGACGAGAACGGTGACGACGGCGGTCTGGGCGGCGAAGTGCCGGGTGGCGACGGGGATGAGGGCGCCGCTGACCACGACGAGCGCGACAAGCCCTTCCGGCCGGGGCAGTAAGGCGGCGAGCCCGGCGAAGACCACGGCCCCCAGCACGGTCCCGGCGGCGCGGCACAGCACCCGGGAGACGAGCGGTCCGAGGTCGGGCTTGACCAGGAACACGGCGGTCGCGGGGAGCCAGTACCAGTGCTCGTGGTCCAGTACCTGCGCCACGGCCGCGCTGGCACCGAAGGACAGGGCGACCCGCAGCCCGTACTCGCGTCCGCCGACGCCGAGGGCGAGCCGGACGAGCGAGCCGGCGGTACGGCGCCGGGTGTGCAGCTCGTTCTGGGCGTCGCCGCCCCGGTCGAAGGACTCGGCGGCGGACAGCAGCGCATCGTCGAGGGCGCGCACCGCGGGTGCGATGAGGGTCCCCCCGCGCGAGCGAAGTCGAGCGTGGGGGAGGAAGGGCGCGGGCAGCGGCCCGGGGGCCGTGTTGTCGCGCACGGCGGCGGCCAGCCGCCGGGGTCCTTCGGAGGCCCGGCCGACGACGGCGTCCCCGGCCCACGCCAGCGCGGTCGCCGCCTCGGCCAGCGGCAGCGCGGCGGCGTACTGGGCGTGCAGCTGCCGCTCGGCCGACGAACTGGCGTACCGGCGCAGCCGAGGCCCGGCGAGCGCGTCCTGGGCGTGGTCGAGAGCGGCGGTGAGTGCGGCCCGCCGAGCGGTCGCGTGCGGGCTGCCGACGGCGTCGAGGAGCGTGGCGATCGCGTCGTACACGGCGGCGACGGCGTCCCGTTCCCCGTCGAACCGGTAGTCACCGGCGGTGAACGCCGCGGGGGTGGGCAGGACGAGACGCAGAACGAGCAGCCACCCGGCCCCGGCGAGATATGCGAGCGCCCGCTCCCACCCCGGCTCCGGCAACGGCATCCCGGCCCCGATCGCGGCGGCCACGAGCACCTGTGTACCCGCCCCGGAGGCGACCGGCCCGACCGCGCTCATGCCGCCGGCGAGCAGCCCGAGCGAGGTGAGCAGCAGGGTGAGGGCGACGGCTCCGACGTACTGTCCGGCGTAGGTCTGCGCGTACTGTCCGGCGTACGTCCCGACGAGCAGTCCCAGGGCGCCAGCCAGCGCGGGCACCCCGAGCCGCTTGATGGAGACGCGCCGGCTCCCGGGCCGGTCGTTGATCCCGGCGAGCATCGCCCCGAGCGCGGCGACGACCCCGACGGAGGGCCGGCCGACGAGTACGGCCAGGAGCAACAACGGCCCACCGGCCAGGGCCCCGCGCATCATCGCGTTCCAGGGCACGGGCGCCCTTTGCGCACGCAGAGCATGGGCGAGCCAGGGCGGAAGAGCGAGGGCGGCGGGGCGAGACACAGGGCTCCTGTCCGGACGAGGGCGGGGTGTGTCCTCGGGCGACGGTGGCCGGGGGTACGGGTGCCCTTCACGGTAGGTCGTATGTCCGGCGGGATTGGAACGTCTGCATTACCGCGATGTGACGATGCATGGAAAGGCCACGTTCTTTATGAACGCAACTCGGAAACAGCTCGGGGAGCGCCGGAAGAAGCAGCCGGAAGGCACCGGAAAGCGCCGGAAATGAGATGGGCGCAATGAGATGGGCCCGAGGGCGTAGCCGGCCCCCGGGCCCTGAGATGCCGCCCATTCGGCACGTCGCCACGGTTGAGAACCCAGGTCAGTCGTCATGTCGCCGCGTCCTGCCTTTGGACCACCGCGCATCGAGCTGCGCGGGCTGGACTTGAACCAGCACTTCGACGTCCCGGGGCCCGGGCCCGGTCGTTGCGACGATCGGCGGCGAATACTGAGTCTGGAGCAATAGTCTGAGATTGATCACGGCCCGACCTGGTTTCTTCGGCGGGTACGGACCGCTCCGTCACGACAAGCCTCAGCTTCAGCTTGCGCTCCTCGCGCACCCCGTCCGGCACACAGGCCGGCCGGGGAGTCTGTGAGACTACCCGAACAGGTAGCCGAACACCGCGTCACCGACCCGCTGGTCGACGACGTCCACGCCGTTCGCTTCCTCCCGCGCGAACTTCACGGCCTGCTGCAACTTCTCGACGCGGTCGAGGATTTCGTTCACGCGCCGGGCGGGCAGGGCGCCGGAGAACTTCACGGTGGTCCAGTAACCGACGGGTATGTCCTCGTAGTACACCTCGACCTGGGCCGGGTGCTTGTCGGTGGCCTCGGCCTTCACATGGTTACGGGGCACCTTCTTCGTACGCACCGTGCGTACGGCCTCGGTCTTCCAGGCGTCGGTGGAGGGGTCCTGCGACCACGCCTCGGAGGCGTCGAGCACGGGCAGCTTGCGTATGAGCGTGTTGATCTCCCCGAGCTGCTTCTCCAGGAAGAGCAGGTAGGCCACGGGCACATCGGCGACGAGCACCCGCCCCTCAACCTTCACATCGGCCCGCGCCGTGCAGTTGGCCCAGTCCTTGGTGGCGGTCACATCGAACAGCCGCGTGAGGATCGCCGCGGTCTCGCGCAGCACGTCCTCGGCCCGCACCTGCACCCGGGTCGACTCGGGCGGCAACTGCTCGCCCTCCTCGTCCTTCGGCTGATACGTACGCGCGATACCGGCCAGCAACGCCGGCTTCTGCAGCCCGTGGTGAACAGCCGTCAGGTCCTGCTGGGACTTGGCCTTGACGCCCTTCTCGACTGCGATGATCTGATTGAGTTTCGCCACGTGGAAGACCGTAACAGGGCGAGGCGGATCTTCTCGAAGGGTTATTGGGGCCGCTGGGGCGAGGTGGAGAACTCCACCCCGCCGTCCATCATCGCGGCGGCTCGCCGACCGTCAGGCGCCCAATGTTGCCGGCCTGGATGAAGGTGCCGTGCTGGACGCCACCGCTGGAGGTGTTGGTGACGCTCCCCTTACCCTAATCGGTCGCGGGCGCCAACTCGTCGAGCATCACGCGGAGTTCCGCGGCGGCCGCCGGGTCCGCGCGGAGCGTGCGCCGGAGCCGGTTGCGCCATTCGGCCTGCGCATCGGCGACGGCCTCAGTCACCGGCGTCGTGCGCGGCGACCAGATCGGCGCGGACCTCCTCCAAGTCCTCCTGGACGTCTGTCTCGTCCCGCCCTCGCGCGAAGAGCGCGACCACCCGGTCGCGGAGCCCGGCCCACCCGTCGCCCACCATCTGCTGAAGCAGCGCCGTCGCACCCGCCGTCGCCAGTGCCGTCAACTCCGCGTCCACCAGGCCCCCTCGCTCTCCGTAGCCGTACAGGCTCATTCCTCGTCGGCGTGCAGGACCTCAACCGTAGCCACCGAAGGTTCTCACCGGTCCCGCACTGGGCTCGGTGCGCCGCTGAACCCGCCTGCTGACCGGCGACACCTGCGGGCCGGTGGCACTGCGGCCGGCGGCCTCGGCCGATTGTCAGTGGCGTGCGCTTCAATGAATTCATCGTCACAGAGAGTGACGATCGAGGCGCTCTCGGGCTGCGCTGAGGCGCGCCCGGGGCCGGGGCTGCAGGGGAGGCAACGCGATGGACGGCTACGAGGAGGACGGCCGACGGTATGTGTCGTTGGCCGGGCTGCGGATGCGGGGATGGACCGGCGCGATGGTGCACCGGCTGCTCGGGGCGGCGGACCGGCTCAGTGTGAATCCGCGGGTCAGGGGTGCGCCACAGGTTCGGCTGTACCGACTGGAACGGGTCGAGGCAGCCGAGCGGAGCGCGGAGTTCCGGGCGGCGGCGGACTCTTCGGGGCGCAGGTCGGAGGCGGTACGGGCCGCGGTACGGCGGCGGAGGGAGGAGACCCTGGAGCGGATCAGGAGCGAGCCGATCGAGGTGCCCCGACTGGATCCGGGCAGGCTGGCACTGCGAGCGATGGAGCACAAGGCACGCCAGGAGAAGGAAGCGGGATGGAACCGTGACGGCGGCCGTGACGGCGGCCGTGACAGCCACGGTGACAGGCTCGCCCGACCTCCCGGCGATACGCCCGGCACCCCCGGCGACCGCTCTTCGCTCGATCCCTGGAAGGTCGACTATCCCCTCCACCGGTTGAGCCACTACGACCGGCTCCTCGACGGCCTGCCCGGGCACGGGCGGAACTCCGGACGCGCGGAAGCCCTCACGCTACTGCGTCAGCGAATCTGCACGGCCATCGCCGAGGCGTATCCCGCCCTCACACATGAGTGCGAGAAGCGAGTGTGTGACCAATGAGTGGGTCCATCTCTTCAGTGAAATGCACCGTGAAGTCCCTTCCCGGACGGGGCGACTGAGGCGAGGTCCTCCTTACGCTCCGAGGCATGAAAGACGATCAAGCCCTGCGCGTGCATGAGCGCCTGGCGACCTCTCCTCTGCTGTACCCGGTCACCTTCGGTGAAGGCCGCCGCTTCGGACTCTGGGATCTCGCCTCGCTCGCCGAGGGCGCCCTCGGCAGCTGCGTCGACCCGGACTCGCTGACGGTGTCCAGCGAGAAGCGGTTGCGGCTCGGGCTGGGTGCGACCGGGCAGGAGTGCACGCACGACGACGAATTCCGACGGAGGTACTGGATCAGAACACCGAGCGGTCACGGCCCCGCCGGGACGATCGCCGTCGACACCTGGCCGATGGGCGGCGGCGCCCTGCGAGTCTCCTCGCTCTACGTCCACCCCGTCGCCCGGCGACAGGGACTCGCCTCGGCCGCGCTGGACACGGTCTACGGGGCCTGCCGCGCCGAGGGGTTGCACGGGTTCCGTCTCGACACGCACTGGACCTGGCAGAGCTCCGTGCGTTACTACCTGGGCCGCGGCCTGTGGACCACCTCGTGGAAGCATTCACTGGGACTGGCCCGGCTGTCGTATCTGCCGCGGTACGAAGTCAGGGAGGACGGGGAGGAGTTGACGCTGCTGGTGACCGGCTCACCCGAGTCGTCGGACCGCGATGGTACGGCGGCGACAGATCCCCCAGCACCAGTGATGGTTCCGCTCCTCGTCGCCGGACGCGACGGCGCGTGGCTGCGCCTGCGGGAGACCGAGCAGTACCGGAGCATGCCGGACCCGCGGGACACCGTACGTCTGTACGCGCGATCGACGTTGGCGCTGCATCTCGCCGTACGGGGACTGCCGTTGGTGCGAGGCGAGACGGAGGCCGCCCGGGCCGACCGCTGGTGCGACATCGGCGAGCCGGAGGGTCTCGCGTACAAGATCGGGATCTTCGAGCGCGTCGCCCGCGAGGACGGCTGGCGGGTGGCCAGCCCGTACACAGACACCCGGCGAACCGACCACCCGCCCTACGAAACGGCCCCCCGGCCCACCCCAGGCCGCCCCCAATCCCGCCTCTTCACCAACGGCTTCGCATAACTCCCCGCCCGGCTGGTCATCAGCCCCATCGACACCAATGACTCCGCAAGCTTCACAGCCGCGCCCACCCCATCGACGACAGGCACCCCCAGTTTCTCCCCGACCACCCGCTGCAGCCCGGTCATCCCGGCGCACCCGAGCACCAGCACCTCGGCCCCGGCATCCCTCGCCCGCTGCGCGGCAACGAGGAAGGCTCGCGTCGTGCGATCGGAGTCGTCGAGGTCGAGCACACCGAGCCCGGTACCGACGACGGCGGCGCAGTTCCGCCCCACCCCGGCCGCCTCCAGACTGTCCTCGATCTGCCCGCACGAACGTTCCAACGTGGTGACGACCCCATAGCGCCGCCCGAGCAGACACGCCAGATGGGCCGCGGCCTCGGTGATGTCGACGACGGGAACGTCCACCAGTTCCCGCGCCCCCTCGCGTCCATGTTCACCGAACCCGGCCATGACGACAGCGTCGTACGGCTCCTCGTAGGTCCGCAGGGTGTCGAGAACGGCGGCCGCCGAGAGGTAACTGTCGAGCCACCCCTCCGCCGACTCGGGCCCCCACGCGGGGGTCAGCCCGGTCACGGTGGTGCCCGGGCCTGCGGCGGCCCGGGCACCTCGCACGATCTCCTCGGTCATCTCCTGCGTGGTGTTGCAGTTGGTGACGACGATGCGCACGCTCAGCCCTCCGCAACAGTGGGCTCGACAGCCTTGTCCGAGCCCACACCCGAGGCCGAACCCGCCCCCGCACGCTCATCCCTGCACAGCACCGCGTACAACCCGGCGGCCAGAGCCGTACCGATGAACCACGAGTACGGCGCGACCGCGCTGAAGTACGACACCAGCGCGAGCACCGCCGAGACCGCCGCGGCGGGCAGGAACGCCCACAGCGCCTTGGGGTTGACGCCCTTCCGGTAGTAGTAGCGGGAGCCGGGCTCGGCGTTGAAGAGCGCATCGACGTCGATGCGCCCGCGCTTGACCCAGAAGTAGTCGAGCATGATCACACCGAACAGCGGCCCGAGGAACGCCCCGAGCCCGCCGAGGAAGTACTGAACGACGGTGGGGTTGGAGAACAGATTCCACGGCGTCACGACCAGCGCCGCCACCGTGCTGATCATGCCGCCCACCTTGAAGGTGATCTTCTGCGGCCAGACATTGGCGAGGTCGTATGCCGGTGAGACGAAGTTGGCGACGATGTTGACGCCCATGGTGGCGATGGCGAAGGTCAGAGCGCCGAGAACCAGGATCCAGGTGTTGCCGATCTCGGCGACGAGGTAGGCCGGATCGGTGATCGCCTTGCCGAAGACCTCGATGGATCCGGCGGTGACGATGACCGACACGACGACGAACGCGGTCGAGTTGATGGGCAGCCCCCAGAAGTTGCCCCGCTTGACCGTCTTGTAGTCGGGCGCGAACCGCGAGAAGTCGCAGAAGTTGAGCATCAGCGTGCCGTACGTGGCGAGGACCAGTCCGATCGCACCGAACCACTGCCGCCACTGCTCCCCCACGGAGACCGGGTTCGGCGTCGAGGTGAGGGAGATCGTCCAGTCGGCCTTGGCGAGGATCCACACGGCGAGGGCGATCATGACGATCCAGATCGCGGGACCGCAGAAGTCCTGGAACTTGCGCACCGACTCCATGCCCTGGCTGATGATCAGCGCCTGGATGAGCCAGAGGGCGACGAAGGTGATCCAGCCGAGGTGGTGCAGGCCGAGGAAGGAGTCGTGGGTCCAGGACTCCAGGCCCGGCCAGGCGGCGAGCAGCATGATGTTGACGGCGACGGACGCGAGGTAGGTCTGGATGCCGTACCACATGATGGCGATCACCGCCCGGATGACGGCCGGGATGTTGGCGCCCCAGATACCGAAGCTGATGCGGCTGACCACGGGGAACGGCACGCCGTGGCGCTGCCCGATCTTCCCCATCCAGTTCATGCCGACGTAGATGATCACGAAGCCGACGAGCAGCGACGTGAAGACCTGCCAGACGTTCATGCCGAGGACGAGCAGGCCGGCGGCGAAGGTGTAGTTGCCGAGGTTGTGGACGTCGGACATCCACAGGGCGAAGAGGTCGAAGACCTTCCAGTTGCGCTTCTCGGCGGGCGCGAGGTCTTCGTTGGTGAGGCGGGGGTCGGGGACGAACGCTGTGGTGCCGGTGGCTTCGGCATGGTCGGCGAGGGACACGGGGCCTCCAGGTGCGAGGGAGACGGGGAGAGGATGGAGCGGACCAGCACTGGGGGGCTTTGGTATACCAAACTGCCGACATGGTCCTCCCGTCAACCGGTCTGACCGATGTCGCTGTTGTTAACGCCGTGTAAAACACCCCAGGGGTCGGCGAAGATTGCCCCATGAGCTCCGTGGCTCCGCAAGGAGCGAAGATCGAACCCCTGGGCGCGGTGCGCGAGCGCGTCCTCGCGACCCTGCGGCAGGACATCATCGCGGGCCGCCTGCGCCCCGGCGACCGGCTCGTCGAGCGCGAGCTGGCGGACCGCTTCGGGGTCTCCCGAGTCCCCGTCCGTGAGGCGATCCGCGCCCTGGTGGCCGAGGGCTTCGTCCTCTTCGAGACCCCGCGCCGCACCGTCGTCCGCCGTCTCACCCCGGCCGACGTCGCGGAACTCTTCGAGCTGCGCGAGGCGTTGGAGGTGTACGCCGCCGGGCTCGCCGCCGCCCGCGCCACCCCGGAGACCCTGGCGGAGCTGTCGGCCCTGCTCGACCAGGCGGCGGCCGCGACCCACGCCGGTGACGCCGAGACGATCACCGACGTCAACACCCGTTTCCACGACGGTGTCCTGGCCATGGCCGGCAACAGCCTGCTCATCTCCGTCATGGAACCGGTCGCCGGCCGACTGCGCTGGCTCACCCGCCAGAACACCGAGTGGCCCCAACTCCTCGCCGAACACCGCGAGATGTACGAGGCGATCGCCTCCGGCGACCCGGACCGCGCCCGGGCACACGCGCTCACCCACGTCCGGACCAACTACCGCTCCACGGTGCGGCACTTGTTCGGCGAGGACCAGGACTCGTAAGCACCACCGACAGCCCAAAAATCCCGGGTCTCCCGCCCCCACTCCCACCTACACTCTGCCGACCCTTCAACTCAGGCAGTGAGGACGGCAGCATGGTCAGCAGACGTGGGTTGTTGAGCGGAGCGGCAATCGTGGGCGTCGGTGCGTTCACGGGAGCGGTGCAGAGCCCGGGGACCGCCGCGGCGGACGCACCACTCAACACTCCGTTCACCCCCGTCACAGCCCCGCATCTGGCGGAGGCCGAGCGGATGGTGCACTACCAGCGGCTCCTGGCCTCCGGTTATCTGCCGGGCGGCCTCCTCGGGCACTGGCCGCTGGACGGCACGGGCGCCGACCGGTCCGGCCACGAGCGGCCGGTCACCCTCGGCTCCGGGGCGTCCTGGTCGACCTTGCGCGCCGGCGGCGACCTGACCTTCGACGGCACGTCCAACGCGTACGCGGCCACGGCCTCCGTCCTCGACACCACGGCCCCCTTCACAGTGTCGGCCTGGGTGCGCCTGGCGGACGGCGACTCACCCGCCGACCTGGCGACCATGTACACCGCGGTCAGCCAGGACGGCACCAGCGCCAGCCGCTTCCTCCTCCAGTACGACCCGGCGTTCAGCACCTGGGCGTTCAAGGTGCGCAGCGAGGACCAGAGCACCAAGGTCTCCGCCGTCGCCACCACCCCGGCCGCGCTCGGTGTCTGGACACATCTGACCGGAGTGTGGGACGGCACGCAGATCCACCTGTACGTGAACGGCGAACTGAAGGGCAGCGCCGCCACCACGCTGTCCTGGGCCGCCACGCGGGGCTTCAACATAGGCCGCGCCAAGTGGGACGGCGCACCGGTGAACCGCTTCAAGGGCTCGGTGGACGACGTACGGGCCTACGGCCGTGTGCTGAGCGCCGACGAGATCTCCGTCATCAGCGGCCGCACCGCCGACCTGAACAACCAGTACCTGGTCGGCTCCGCGTCCACGGTCACCTGGGGCACGCCCGACGACCTGACCAGCTGGATCGCCAAGGCCCGCTGTTCCTCCTTCATCACCTGGGTGCTGAAGGACACCTATGGCTGGGCGAGCGACGCCTATTTCACGCAGTACTTCCAGGACCGCATCCCCGAGGCCGCCGACTACCGCAAGGCCTTCACGGACGGCACCGGCGGCCCCCACTTCAAGCGCATCCGCAAGGTCACCGACCTGCAGCCCGGCGACCTGATCGCCGTCGACTACAACGGCAGCGACCCCGACAACACCGGCCACATCGTGATGGTCCGGCAGGTCAAGGACGTCTTCACCGGGTCGGTGAACTTCAGCGGCGAGACCCAGTACGCCGTCGAGGTCGTCGACATGACATCCGACCCCCATGGCGTATACGGCCTGTCCAGCTATGCCCAGTATCCGGACACCCGCATGGTCAGCGACGTCGACGGCGCGAACTTCCAGGGCGTCGGCATCGGCCACATGATGTTCTACGCCTCCGACACCACCGGGGAGTTCTCCCGCTACCGCTGGAGCGTCAACTCCAGCTCCGCGAAGACGTACGCCGTCGCCGACCGGCCCATCTCGGCGGCCCGCGTCGTCTGACGCTCAGCGCATCGTCTGACGCTCAGCTCTTGGCGTACTTGTCCGTCGCCTCCACCAACGCCTGCGCCATGTCCGGCGCGCCCGCGTTGTGTCCCACGTCGTCGACGAGGACCAACTCACTGCCGGGCCAGGCGTGGTGGAGGCGCCAGACGACACCGAGGAGATTGCCTGGGTCGAGACTGCCCTGGACGAGCGTGCCGGGGATGCCCTTGAGCAGGGGAGCGTCACGCAGGACGACGCCGTCGCGGTCGGTCTGGTCGAGGAAGTGGTCGTTGCCCCAGTAGTGGGTGACGGTACGGGCGAAGGAGTAGCGGAACACCGGGTTCTCGTAGCGCGGGACGGAACGGGGCGGCTGCGCCGCGATCGCCGTCTCCCAGTCGGTCCAGGCCCGCGCCGCCCGAGCCCGCACCTCGGCGTCGGGCGACTCGAGCAGCCGGTTGTAGGCGGCCGCGGCGTTCCCCTCGCGCTCGTCCTCAGGCAGTTCGGCCAGGAACCGTTCGAAGGCCTCCGGGAAGAACTGCCCGAGTCCCCTGGTCAGCAGGGCGACTTCGGCGTCGCTACCGGAGGCGACCCCGGTGAGGACCAACTCGGTCACCGCACCCGGATGCGTCTGCGCGTACCGCAGCCCCAGCACCGACCCCCACGACACGCCCCACACCAGCCACCGCTCGATCCCCAGGTGCCGTCGCAACAGCTCCAGGTCGGCGATGAGGTGAGCGGTCGTATTGACGCTCATGTCGGTCTCGTAGGCGCCGGCCGACGGCGTGGACCGCCCGCACCCACGCTGGTCGAGCTGCACGATCCGATACGCCTCGGGGTCGAAGAGGCGCGGGAACCAGGCGTTGGCCTCGGAACCCGGCCCACCGTGCAGCACGACCGCCGGCTTGCCCCGCGGATTCCCGCTGACCTCCCAATACACGTGGTTGGCGTCACCGACGTCGAGCATGCCGTGGTCGTACGGTTCGATCTCGGGATAGAGAGGCATTGCGCGACCCTAACCGGCATACGACCCGGTCGGCAGCCGCTTTTCCGCCGGTCACGAGCCGGCCCCGACTACGAGGTGATGCTCAACCCCGCCGCCCTGGCCGCCGTACGCAGAACCTCGCGGAGCATCGCGGGGGTCAGCCGGCCGGTGAAGGTGTTGCGCTGGCTCACATGGAAGCAGCCGAAGAGGTCGAGCCCGTCGAGCGGTACGTGGATGCCGTGCCCGAACACGGGCCGCGGCCGGGGCACGTCCCAGCCGGCTGCGGCGAGCGCGGGCAGCGTGGCCTGCCAGCCGAAGGCACCGAGCACGATCACGGCCCGCAGCGACGGCCGCAGCAACTCCAGCTCGCCGACCAGCCACGGCCGGCACGTATCCCTTTCCTCGGGGGTCGGCTTGTTGGCGGGCGGTGCGCAGTGCACAGGTGAGGTGATCCGCACGCCGTACAGCTCCAAGCCGTCGTCGAGGCCGACCGCCGTGCCACGCGAGGCGAGGCCCACGTCGTGCAGCGCCGCGTACAGCACGTCGCCCGAGCGGTCGCCGGTGAACATCCGCCCGGTCCGGTTCCCCCCGTGCGCGGCGGGAGCGAGCCCGATGATCAGCAGCGCCGCGTCGGGCGGCCCGAAGCCCGGCACCGGCCGCCCCCAGTACTCCTCGTCGGCGAACGCGGCCCGCCTGGTCCGGGCCACCTCCTCCCGCCACTCGACCAGCCGGGGACAGGCACGGCACCCGATGATCCGGGCGTCGAGCGCGGCCAGCCCCTGGTCACCACCGTGACCGAGGTGAACGATCCCACCGCCGTCGCCACTGCCCATGCCTCCACGGTACGGCCGGTGATCGCCTCCCCGGAGGCTGGCTGATCGCCTGACGCGGTGGGCGCATCTCGTGGGCGCATCTCGTGGGCGCTCGGCGATTGGCAGTTTCGTCTCGGCAAAGCGCCTCGCTCGCGACGTACCGCTGGGACAAATCCGCCAATCGCTGCCTGCCGCGCACTGCCCGCTGCCTGAATTCACCGACGGCTTCATCGCCTCCCCGGGCCACGGCGGCGAGCTAAGGTCGAGGCATGGCTTCTGAAGGTACGGACGCGCGGGCGCACGGCCCGGGCACCACGAACCGGGATTCCGGCGCTGCGGCGGCCGCCGAGGCCGCTCGCCCGGTGGGCGGCGAGACCGTGCGCATCGACAGCTGGATCTGGTCGGTCCGTCTGGTCAAGACCCGTTCGATGGGCGCCACTGCTTGCCGGGGCGGTCATGTCAAGGTCAATGGCGAACGCGTCAAGCCCGCTTACTCGGTCCGCGTCGGCGACGAGGTACGGCTGCGCCAGGCCGGGGGGCATGAGCGGATCGTCATCGTCAAGCGTCTGATCCGTAAGCGGGTCGGCGCGCCCGTCGCCGCCGAGTGCTACATCGACAACTCACCGCCGCCCCCGCCCCGCGAGGCCACCGCCCCCGCAGGGATCCGCGACCGAGGCACCGGCCGCCCCACCAAACGCGACCGCCGAGACCTGGAGCGCCTCCGCGGCTTCGGCGGGACCGGCGGCTCCTGAGCCCGCGTGTTGCGCCGCCGCAGGACAGCGCCGGGGGACTTCCCGTCCTCCACCGGGAAGCCCCTCGGCGCTGTCCTCCGCGCGGACATCACCGCGGCGGTCACGTGAGCGGCGATCAGATGAGCGGCGATCACGCCTCCCGTCGTACGAGCCGCACCAGCCCGGCCGCGTCCTGGCGCCGCGCCCACGCGATCACGACGAGCGGGACCATCAGGATGAGCGGAGTCGCCGCGTACTCCCCGTCGAAGACGGCGACCTGGGTGATGAACGCCCCCACCATCAGCGCGCCCAACGCCCCCGCCGCGACCGGGGCCAGCACGGGGATCACCAGCCCGATCGCCCCGGCCAGTTCGAGCGCGCCGATGGTGTACATCCCCGCGCTGCCCCAGCCGAGCGTCTCGAAGGACTCGGCGGCCGACGGGTGCGCGATCAGCTTGGGCAGCGCGCTCGCGAGCGCGTAGAAGAGCGCGAGCACGATCTGCAGAGCGCTCAACGAGATCCGGGCACGCCTGCTACGAGCGGTGCCGTTCGCGCCGGAGGCGGCGACTCGGGTGACGGGAGCGGTGGTCTCGGACATGGGGTTCTCCTGAGTGAAGCAGTTCCGTGTTGCTGTCACAGAGGTAGACCGAGGCACTGCGCCGAACTCATCGGTGCCCGCCGTAAATTCGCGCCGCCTTTATCGCCCCTCTCCCTCTCCCCCCTCCCCTCCCGCCCTCCTCCGCCTCGCCCCGCCTCTCCCCCACCCCGCCGGCAGCGGCCGTCACCCCACCGGCACCGCCTTCACCCCACCGGCACCGCCGTCACCCCACCGGCACACCGCCTTCACCCAGATCCGGTCCTCCGTCAGGTATCGGTCCACCTTCAGCCCCGCCTCGTCCATCGCCTCCTCGAACTGTTCCTTGGTGAGCGGCCGTGTACGGAACGTCTGGGTCCACTCCCCGTCCGGGAAGAAGTACTCGACGAACACGGAGTTGACCCCGTCTCCGATCGGTTCGGTCGAGGCTATGCGGACGGTGAAGCCGCGGGGGTCGACCCGCTCCCGTGGCACGTTGGTGTGGTAGTCCTCCCCTTCCCGCTGGATCAGTACGAAGCCGTCGTCCGCGACGTGCCGCAGGCAGGTGGCGAGCATCCCGCGGCGTACCTCGGGGTCTCCGGTGTGGACGAGGAACGACGCGAGCAGCACGACGTCGAACTTCTCATCCAGGGCGAGCCCTTCGATCGGGCTGCATATCGTCCGGGCGCCGCGCACCCGTTCCAGCATCTCGGCCGACTCGTCGACGGCCGTGACGGTGAAGCCCCGCTCGATCAGTGGATGGGTCATGCGGCCCACCCCGCTCCCCAGTTCGAGAATGCGCGCACCCCTGGGCGCGACGCCCGCGATGATCTCCGGCTCGTCCCCCACCGGCAGCCGCGAGTACAGCTCGACCGCGCAGCCGTCCGGGGTGATCGCACCGGGTCCGGTCCCCTTGTAGCCCTCACGCATCTGAATGCTCATATCCGTCCAACGGCCCGTCTGTGCTTGGGCGTTCCGCCCATCGGTCACCCGATGGGGTGAACATGCACGGTCGAGGCACGCTGGTGTCTCACCACGCGAACCACCCATGCCCGCTGTACCAGTGGCGCCCCGCCCGCAGATGGTCTCCGACGGCCCGTTCGAGGCTGGTCCGGCGCGGCAGTGTCTCCAGCGGCAGGTCAGGGTCTCCGAACACGAACCGCACGGGCAGATGGTCCTCCGGTTCGCGGTTCCCGCAGCTGATCCGGAACCGCTCCTGGAAGCGGACGATGTTGGACTCCGCCGGCAGATACCGCTTCAGCTGCGGATCGAGGAGCCAGGAGTGACAGCAGGCCGCCTCGTACCGCTCCTCCGGGAAGTGAAGCGCGAAGAACTCCCGGGCCAGTGCCAGCGACCGGTCGCACGCCTCCGGGGTCAGGGGTCCCGCGTAGTCGGGTATGTGCAGGTCGAGGCACGGGTCCCCGGGTCGCAGTTGCAGTCCTGCGGCCGCGAGCGCGACGCCTTCGCGTCCGCCGAGCCGCGCTCGCTGGAACTGCAGCCGCCCCAGCTGGAACAACTCCCCGTGGAAGTGCAGCGAGAACCAGGTCGGCGCGACCAACCCGCCCGCTCCGTACCGCCGGCGGTGCAGCACCAGGCCGCGTCCGAGGTCGGCCATGGTTCGGCGCGAGACGTCGTCGGGGATCCCGCGCTCGTGGTGGTACGCGCGTACGTACGGCAGGGCGGCGACGAAGACGTACACGGGGAAGTAGCGACCCAGCGGACCCGATTCCAGCGGGAAGGGCGGGAGTCCCAGCCCTTTGCCGATCTTCCCCATGTCCCGCACCAGGCCGCCGACGCACCGCTCGAGGAGCCGGGTCGCCTCCTCGTCGTCCGCCAGTACGCGCCGCAGCGTGACCAGGTCGTTGACGTCCTCGTACGGCACGGCGAGGTCCACCAGGGCATCGGGCAGCTCGTCGGCGTCCGGAAGCCGAGCCTCCACCGCCGCGGCGTTCTCGCTCTCCTCCAGCCGCTCCAGCCACTCGGCGAGCTTCTCGTCCGTTCGCAACGCATCCAGCAGCACGGCGCCTCCCCCTTCACACCACCCCGTCTCCTGGAGAACGCATGAGCCGAAGAGTACGTTCGCCTTAGGAGCGATGATCCTGATGCGTACCGGCAGTGAACCGACGACAGCACGCAGTGCCCTGCGGATGCGGCTCTGGTTGAGCGTATGGGGTCTGATCTGGGCGATCGCCGGAACGGCGGCCTTCGCCGTCGCCGACCGGCCCGGCTGGGCCGTCGCCTGTGGCGCGCTGTCGCTGATCGTCACCTTGGATCTGGTGATGATCCTGCGCCACATCCGCCAGGGCCCGCACTACCAGCCGGGCCGCGACATCCCGCCGTACCCGCCACCGGGCCCCCACCACCCGTAAGGATCCTCACCGGAGGTCCCCTCAGGCCCCTGAGTCGTCAGGAGTCGAACCGCGCCGCTTCCAGGTACTGCGGGTTCGGGTCGAGTGCGGCGGCGAGCCGGAAGTGCCGCTTCGCCTGGTCGGGGCGGGCCTGGCGCTGGTAGGTACGGGCGAGGGCGAAGTGCGCGAACGCGTTGTCCGGCTCGCGCTCCAGGACGATCGTGAACTCCAGCTCGGCGGGCCGCAGTTGAGCGGCTGCGAAGAAGGCTCGCGCGCGCAGCAGCCGGGCAGCCGTGTTCTCGGGGTGCTCGGCGATGACTCGGTCGAGCAGTTTCACCGCGCCCCGCGGGTCGCTCGCGGCGAGGAGTTGCTCGGCAGCGCGGAAGTCGATGACATGCGTCTCCGGGGTACGTCCGGTGGAACCGCTGATCTCGGGCACGGCTGAGTCCTTCCCTCGCTGCGACGGTTCAACGCGCGCTGAGAGCCCGCTATTCCTGTGAGTGTTCGGACCGCTCCCGGGGCTCCTGTGTCCGCTGTGCCCGGTGTATGAGGTCCGCCCATACGTCCCGTACGCGTCGGCGCAGGTCGTCCAGGGGTACGTCGTTGTCGATGACGATGTCCGCGATCTCCAGGCGCTGCTCGCGGGTCGCCTGGGCGGCCATCCGCGCGCGTGCGTCCTCCTGCGTCATGCCGCGCAGGCGTACGAGGCGGTCGAGCTGGGTCTCGGGGGCGGCGTCGACGACGACCACGAGGTCGTAGAGCGGGGCGAGGCCGTTCTCGGTGAGGAGGGGGACGTCGTGGACGACGACGGCGTCCGGTGCGGCGGCGTTCTCGAGCTCTCTGGAGCGGGCGCCGACCAGGGGGTGCACGATCGTGTTCAGCGTGGCGAGCTTCGCGGGGTCCGCGAACACGATGGAGCCCAGCCTGGGCCGGTCCAGGCTGCCGTCCGGCGCGAGCACGCCCTCGCCGAAGGCCTCGACGACCGCCGCGAGCCCGGGGGTGCCGGGTTCGACGACCTCGCGCGCGATCCGGTCCGCGTCGATCAGCACGGCGCCGCACTCCATGAGCAGCCGCGACACCTCGCTCTTGCCGGCGCCGATACCGCCGGTGAGACCCACTTTCAGCATGCCCGGAAGCCTATGCCCTGCCACTGACAGAGCCGTGGGAGGCCCTGAAACTCAGGGCCTCCCACGGCTCTGGAGGAGGAACGCGAAGGCCTCAGCCCTCGCCCTCCCGCTCCGCCAGGAACTTCTCGAACTCGAGCCCGATCTCGTCGGCGGACGGGATCTCGACGGGCTCGGCGAGCATGTTGCCCCGCGTCTCGGCGCCCGCGGCGGCGTCGTACTGGTGCTCGAGTCCTTGTACGAGAGCGACGAGCTCGTCGTCGCCCTCCCGGATCTGCCGGTCGATCTCGGTCTGCGTGCGGTGCGCCTCCGTGCGCAAGGCATGCGCGACGCTGGGCAGGACCAGTCCGGTGGCCGCCGTGACCGCCTCCAGAACGGTCAGCGCGGCGTCCGGGTAGGGCGAGCGGGCGATGTAGTGCGGCACGTGCGCGGCGACACCCAGCACGTCGTGTCCGGCCTGCATGAGGCGGTATTCGAGGAGTGACTCGGCGCTGCCGGGTACCTGGGCCTCCTCGAAGGGGCTGCGGTGGCCGGGGACCAGCTCGGCGCGGTTGCCGTGCGGGGTGAGGCCCACCGGGCGGGTGTGCGGTACGCCCATGGGGATGCCGTGGAAGTTCACCGAGAGGCGGACGCCGAGCCGCTCCACGATCTGCTGGACGGCCACCGCGAAGCGCTCCCACTCCACGTCCGGCTCCGGCCCGGACAGCAGCAGGAAGGGCGCCCCCGTGGCGTCCTGGACGAGCCGCACGTCGAGCGTCGGCTCCTCGTACTCGGTCCAGCGGTCGCGCTTGAACGTCAGCAGCGGGCGCCGTGCCCGGTAGTCCACCAGCCGGTCGTGGTCGAAGCGGGCGACGACCTGGTGGGGCAGTGAGCCGAGCAGCCGTTCGACGATCTGGTCGCCGGTCTCACCCGCGTCGATGTATCCGTCGAAGTGGTAGAGCATGACAAGTCCCGCCGACTCCTGGGCGAGCGCCGTGTCGACGACTGCCAGGCCCTTCGGCTCCCATGCGTACAAACCCTGCGGATCAAGCACTGTGACCGCTCCTCCTCGTGTTCGTACTTCACAACGCGCCGCGGGGGCCCGGCATTCCCGGAATCCGTCCCATGCCCGCAGCACGCGCGCGTGGAGCACGCTCACGGCCTTCCGGGCGGACTCGCACGCGCCGTGCTGCCAGGCGACGGTGTGGCTGAGTCAGTCCCCGTTGGTGAACACCTCGATGGCCAACGAACGACCGAGGAAGCCTCCCAGCGACCGATGACAACCCGCCGGCCACACGCATGTCGCACATGTTTCGCGCGGCATCCCCACGCACTTCGGGCCCGCATCCAGGAAGGATGCGGGCCCGAAGCGTTATCGGCTAAGCCTCAGCGGTGAGCGTTCAGCTCTGGCCGCCGGCCAGCTTCTCGCGGAGCGCGGCGAGCGCCTCGTCCGACGCGAGAGCGCCGGACGTGTCCGCACCCTCGGAGGAGTACGAGCCACCGCCCGCGGCCGGAGCCGCACCCGCGGTGTCGCCACCCTCGGCCGCCGCAGCGGCGTCGGCCTCGCGGGACTTGATGACCTGCTGCTGGTGCTGCTCGAAGCGGGTCTGCGCCTCGGCGTACTGGCGCTCCCACTCCTCACGCTGCTTCTCGTAGCCCTCGAGCCAGTCGTTGGTCTCGGGGTCGAAGCCCTCGGGGTAGATGTAGTTGCCCTGGTCGTCGTAGGACGCGGCCATGCCGTACAGGGTCGGGTCGAACTCGACCGAGGCCGGGTCGGCACCGAAGGACTCGTTGGCCTGCTTCAGCGAGAGGCTGATGCGACGACGCTCGAGGTCGATGTCGATGACCTTGACGAAGATCTCGTCGTTGACCTGGACGACCTGCTCCGGGATCTCCACGTGGCGCTCGGCCAGCTCGGAGATGTGGACCAGACCCTCGATGCCCTCGTCCACGCGGACGAACGCACCGAACGGAACCAGCTTCGTGACCTTGCCGGGCACGACCTGGCCGATCTGGTGGGTGCGGGCGAACTGCTGCCACGGGTCTTCCTGGGTCGCCTTCAGCGACAGGGAGACGCGCTCGCGGTCCATGTCGACGTCGAGGACCTCGACGGTGACCTCCTGGCCGACCTCGACCACCTCGGACGGGTGGTCGATGTGCTTCCAGGACAGCTCGGAGACGTGGACCAGACCGTCGACGCCACCCAGGTCCACGAAGGCACCGAAGTTGACGATCGAGGAGACCACGCCGGAGCGGACCTGACCCTTCTGCAGGGTCGTGAGGAACGTCTGGCGGACCTCGGACTGGGTCTGCTCCAGCCAGGCACGGCGGGACAGGACCACGTTGTTGCGGTTCTTGTCCAGCTCGATGATCTTCGCCTCGAGCTCCTTGCCCACGTAGGGCTGGAGGTCGCGGACGCGGCGCATCTCGACCAGGGAGGCCGGGAGGAAGCCGCGGAGGCCGATGTCGAGGATGAGACCACCCTTGACGACCTCGATGACGGTACCGGTGACGATGCCGTCCTCTTCCTTGATCTTCTCGATGGTGCCCCAGGCACGCTCGTACTGGGCGCGCTTCTTCGAGAGGATCAGGCGGCCTTCCTTGTCCTCCTTCTGGAGGACAAGGGCCTCGATCTCGTCACCGACGGCGACGACCTCGTTCGGGTCGACGTCGTGCTTGATCGAGAGTTCGCGGCTCGGGATGACACCTTCGGTCTTGTAACCGATGTCGAGCAGGACCTCGTCCCGGTCGACCTTCACGATGACGCCGTCGACGATGTCGCCGTCGTTGAAGTACTTGATCGTCTCGTCGATCGCGGCGAGGAAGGCTTCCTCGTTACCGATGTCGTTGACCGCTACCTGCGGGGTGGTGGCGGTGGTCTCGGTGCTGCTCGTCATGTGGGAAAGGGCTCCGGTACGGACATTGAAGTCGTAGGTACTGCTACGCCGGGAGCCCGTATCGCTCTGAAGAAGCCGGACAGCCAAGGAAGCGTCACACCAGGAAAATCACCAGGACATTCCGTTGACGCCTCGAAAACCGAGGGGACATACAACAGATGCGAGCGCAGCCTGCTACGTCTGAGGTGCGCAGGCCCGCAGCGCAACTTGTAGCATACGGGGGCAGCCAGGCAGGGTCAATGCGCGAAGGCGCACACCCGGGGCGGAACGCCGCATACCCGGCACAAAACCTGTCCCATGAGGCCACGCAGGCCTGACACACCCCTTCCGTGACACCGCCGGGGCGGGTCGCGCCACGCAGGTTACGGAAGAGTACGACGAGGGAGCCGATCATCCAAGAGCCCGATGTCCACGAAGCCGCCGAGACCCCCGAGGGCAGCGTTTCCGCCGGGTCCGCCGTATCCGCCGAACCGGACGCCACCCGGCGCGAGGCAGGGGTCGCGGAGAGTTCCCGGGCCAACCGGGGCTGGTGGGACCGGAACGCGGACGAGTACCAGATCGAACACGGCACGTTCCTCGGGGACGACCGTTTCGTGTGGGGCCCGGAAGGGCTCGACGAGGTCGAGGCGGAGCTGCTCGGGCCGCCCGAGGAACTGAAGGGCAAGGACGTCCTGGAGATCGGCGCCGGTGCCGCGCAGTGCTCGCGCTGGCTGGCCGCGCACGGCGCCCGTCCGGTCGCCCTGGACCTCTCCCACCGTCAGCTGCAGCACGCCCTGCGGATCGGCGGATCATTCCCCCTGGTGTGCGCCGACGCGGGCGACCTGCCCTTCGCGGACGCCTCCTTCGACCTGGCGTGCTCGGCGTACGGGGCGCTGCCGTTCGTGGCCGACCCGGTGCGGGTGCTGCGGGAGGTGCGCCGTGTCCTGCGTCCCGGGGGCCGCTTCGTCTTCTCGGTGACCCACCCGATCCGCTGGGCGTTTCCCGACGAGCCCGGCCCGGAGGGCCTGTCCGTCTCCGGCTCGTACTTCGACCGCACGCCGTACGTCGAGCAGGACGAGGCGGGGCGTGCCGTGTACGTCGAGCACCACCGCACGATCGGCGACCGCGTCCGTGACGTCGTCGCGGCGGACTTCCGGCTCGTCGACCTGGTCGAGCCGGAGTGGCCCGCCTGGAACACCTCCGAGTGGGGCGGCTGGTCACCGCTGCGCGGGGGGCTGATCCCGGGGACGGCGATCTTCGTGTGCGAGCGGGACTGACGCGACGGATACGACGGACGCGAAGAACAGTCCCACGCGCGCGTGGAGGGCGATCTCGCGGGCGTACGACACTGGGGGCGTGATCCGTTACGACGCCTTGGACGCGCTGCCCGTACGTGGTGCCCTGCCCGGTCTGACCGACGCCCTGGAGACGCAGGGGGCCGCGGTGCTCGTGGCGCCGCCCGGCACCGGCAAGACGACGCTGGTGCCGCTGGCGCTGGCGGGGCTCCTGGACGGCGGGCCGGCGCGGCGGGTGGTCGTCGCCGAGCCGCGGCGGATCGCGGCTCGGGCCGCGGCGCGGCGGATGGCGTGGCTGCTGGGCGAGAAGGTCGGCGAGAGCGTCGGCTACGCGGTGCGCGGGGAGCGGGTCGTCGGGCGGCACGCGCGCGTGGAGGTCGTCACGACCGGTGTGCTGCTGCAGCGGTTGCAGCGGGACCAGGAGTTGCCGGGCGTCGACGTGGTCGTGCTCGACGAGTGTCATGAGCGGCATCTGGACGCGGACACGGTGGCGGCGTTCCTGATCGACGTGCGCGAGGCGCTGCGGCCCGAGCTGCGGCTGGTGGCGGCGTCGGCGACGACGGACGCGGAGGGCTGGGCGCGGTTGCTGGGCGGGGCGCCGGTGGCCGCGGCGGAGGGGGTGTCGTACCCGGTCGAGGTGGTGTGGGCGCCGCCGGTCCGCCCTGTACGGCCGCCGCACGGGATGCGGGTGGATCCGGCACTGCTGACGCATGTGGCGTCGGTGGTGCGGCGGGCGCTGGCCGAGCGGTCGGGGGACGTGCTGTGCTTCCTGCCCGGGGTGGGTGAGATCGCGCGGGTCGCCGGGCAGTTGGCGGGGCTCGGTGACGTGGAGGTGCTCCAGGTGCACGGGCGGGCGCCGGCGGCCGTGCAGGACGCGGTGCTGGCCGGGGCGGAGCGGCGGCGGGTGGTGCTGGCGACCTCGGTGGCGGAGTCGTCGCTGACGGTGCCGGGGGTACGCGTGGTCGTGGATTCCGGGCTGGCCCGGGAGCCACGCGTCGATCACGCGCGCGGGTTGAGCGCCCTGACGACCGTACGGGCCTCGCAGGCGGCCGGGTCGCAGCGGGCGGGGCGGGCCGGGCGTGAGGCGCCCGGGGCGGTGTACCGGTGCTGGGCGGAGGCCGAGGACGGCCGTCTGCCGCGTTTTCCGGCGCCGGAGATCGAGGTGGCCGATCTGACGGCGTTCGCCCTCCAGGCGGCCTGCTGGGGCGATCCCGAAGCCTCGGGGCTCGCTCTGCTGGACCCGCCGCCGAGCGGGGCGATGGCGGCGGCGCGTGACGTTCTGTCGGCGGTGGGTGCGGTGGGCCCTGCCGGGCGGGCCACGGAGCGGGGTGTACGCATGTCGCGGCTGGGCCTGCACCCCCGGCTGGCCCGCGCTCTTCTGGACGCGGCGCCGCTGGTGGGAGCGGACCGGGCGGCGGAGGTCGTCGCGCTGTTGAGCGAGGAGCCCCCGCGGGAGTACGGCGACGACCTTGCCGCGGTCCTGCGGGGCGTCCGGCGCGGGGGTGACGCCTACGCCGGTCGCTGGCGTACGGAGGTACGGCGTCTGCGGGCCGCGTCGGCGCCCGAGCCTCCGGCGCGGCCCCTTACCCACCCAGAACCCGCCCACGACTCTTTCCCGGACGAACCGAACGCCGACGCTCCACGGGACGAGGGCGGCACGAGGGAAGGCGCAAACCGCGGCGGCAGTAGCAGGCAGGGCACGAACGGCGGCAGGGAGAGGTTGGGCGCGAACCGCGGCGGCAGCAGCGACAGGCGCGGCGGCAGCGACAGGGCGGACGCGCACAGCGGCGCTGACAGCGGCAGCGGTCGTGCGGAGGTTTCGGGGGACGCGGCCGGCGTCGGGGGCATTGGGGCTGGACGTCGGAGCGTCGCGGAGGTGGCGTACTCCGGGGCGGGCGAGTCGGCGGGCGTCGACGACGATCGGGCTGTGGGGCTTGTTGTCGCGCTCGCGTTTCCTGAGCGGGTGGCCAAGGGGGACAAGGGGTCGTATCTGATGGCGTCCGGGACGCGGGCCGAGGTCGGGGAGGGGTCGGGGTTGCGGGGTGCCCGGTGGCTGGCCGCGGCTGTGGCTGATCGGCCTGTGGGGGCTGGGCACGCGCGTGTACGGCTTGGGGCTGTTGTCGACGAGGGGATCGCCCGGGAGGCGGCCGGGGGCTTGCTCGGCCGGGGGGACGAGGTTCGGTGGCGTGACGGGGATGTCGTGGCTCGGTGGGTCGAGCGGCTGGGGGCTGTGGAGTTGGCGGTGCGGCCGTTGACGGACGCCGCGGCCGGGCTCGTACGGGAGGCGTTGGTCGAGGGGTTGCGTGTCGAGGGGCTCGGGCTGTTGCGGTGGTCGCGGGATGCGGAGCGGTTGCGGGAGAGGCTCGCCTTTCTCCACGCGCGTCTCGGCGAGCCCTGGCCCGATGTCTCCGACAGTGCTCTGCACGCGCGCGTGGACGACTGGTTGGAGCCCGAGTTGAGCCGGGCCCGGCGGCGGGCCGATCTCGGGCGGATCGACGCCGGGGAGGCGCTGAATCGGTTGTTGCCGTGGGCCTCCGGGGAGGCCGTACGGCTCGACGAGTTGGCGCCCGAGCGGATCGAGGTGCCGAGCGGGTCCCGGGTGCGGGTCGACTACGCGCGGCCGGAGCAGCCCGTGCTCGCGGTGAAGTTGCAGGAGATGTTCGGGCTTCAGGAGTCGCCCGTGCTGGCGGGGGTTCCCGTGCTCGTGCACCTGCTGTCCCCGGCGGGGCGGCCGGCCGCCGTCACCGCCGATCTGGCCTCGTTCTGGCGGGACGGGTACAGGGCGGTACGGGCGGAGTTGCGCGGCCGGTATCCCAAGCACCCGTGGCCGGAGGATCCGGCGACGGCCGAGCCGACGCGGTACACGAACGCGCGGCTCAGGCGCTGACCGGCTCGGGCGCCGACGCCTTGCTGGACTCGGGGTCGCCGGGCCTGCGGCCGCGGGCCTCGACGTAGAGGGCGAGGGCCAGGAGGAGGACGCCCAGGCCCAGGAAGCCCCAGGGCAGGTACGAGGTCATCAGGAGGACGAGGAGGCGCTGGGACTTGACCATGTCGACGGTGTGCTCGATGTAGTCCTCGCGCATCTTCACGTGGCCGGCGAAGGCGGTCACCTTGTCGCGGTCGCCGAGGAGTGTGCCGCCGCGCAGTTCCTCCTTGTGGATCTCCTCGCCGTACACGGGGGCCCCGGTGACGGGCTCCACCCAGAACTTGCGGACCGTGGTGTACCAGCGGGTCGTGCCCGTCTCGGCGACCGTCTCCCGAGTGATGCCGTCGACGGGCATGGTCCGGGGGAAGGGGACCTCGGTCCAGGGGATGGTCTGCTCGAAGTAGTAGACCTCCAGGCCCCGGAAGTCCTGTGTCCCTTTGTAGTGAATCGGGGCGGTCACCCTTGCCTGGGCGTCGAAGTACTCGTAGTCCCTCTTTTCCGTGAGGAAGGGCCATTTGAATTCCAGACCCTCACGCCGGACGGGGTCGCCGTCGACCATCTCACCGGTGGCGTGGACGGGTTCCTGGGTGTGGGCGTCGAAGATGTAGCGCTCGGGGATCCTGGAGACCATCTCGCCGTCGGGGCCCTGGACGTAGGAGAGGCCGTCCCAGACGACGACGTCCCGGCCGGCCGTCTTCTCGATCTTCTCGGAGGCCTCCACGTTGCCCTTGAGGGTCTGCACGATGGTGACCTTGGAGACCTTGCGTTCGGTGAACGTGCCGTAGTCGAGGAGGGTCGCGTCCTTCGCCTCCAGGACCATGTCCTGGTACTGGTTGGCGGGGATCTTCGCCACGCTCGGGAAGACGTACCAGCGCAGCAGCGGGGACAGCGCCGCGAAGAACACGGCGAGCGCGAGCAGGATCAGGCCTGTCCTACGGCGCATCTCGGCCTCCCTCCCGGATCTCCCGGGTGGTCACGGATGTGCGGGCACGGTCGTCAGCAGTGGCTTCGGTGACGTCTCGCCGGTCGTCGAGCCCAGCAGTGTGATCGTGAAGGCCAGGGCGAACGCCAGGGCGAGACCGGTCGCGGCGGCGACGAGGGCACGCATGGGACCTCCCGACTACGGCCTCCCGGTACGGCCTCCTGGCGGACCGGAACTGATACTTCGTCAGATCCGGCACCGTAGCAACGGTCGGGTGAGATGAGAACAGGTCGCACACACCTGCGGCGCCCCTCTGCGAAAGAGTGGCGCCGCGGATGTCGTATGGAGCATGAAGGACCGTAAGGCCGGACTACGCGCTGGGGCTCGGCGACGCCGACTCGGCCGCCGCCTCCACCTTCAGTTCGACGGTGATGATCCCGCCGCCCTCGGCCTCGATGCGGAGCAGGAACGTGCCGACGGTGTCGTCCGCGTACAGCTTCGGCAGCTTGAGCAGGCCGTTCTCGTCGGTTTCGAGGGCCGTGAGGGCGCGTACGGGCTTGCCGTCGGCGTCCTTGAAGTAGGGGCCCTTGTCGTTGGCGGTCGGGTCGAGGACCGACTTGATGAGCGTCGCCTTCACCGCGACCTTGTCGGCGACCTCGCCCTTGTTGGTGGCCTTCACCTCGACCTGTTCGGCGAACTCGCCGCCCGGGACGCAGGTCAGCGCGGTGGTGGTGGTGCGGGCGAGGGCATCGGCCTGGCGGGCGGTGACGGTCGCCGTGTAGTCGAGGGCGGCCACCGAGCGGCCCACGACCGTGACGCGGATCGTGACGTCGCCGGTCTTCTCGCCGGCCACGAGCGCCGGGGCGGTGGCCGTGCCGGAGCTGTTGGTGACCATGGTGGCGACGCTCTCGCCGCCGGTGAAGGTGGTGTCCGTGTCGCCGACGATGGTGAAGCGGACCCGGACCTTCGCGACGGCCTTGCCCGCCTCGGTCTCGGTGCGGGCGGTGATCTTCCCGGCGAAGGTGTCGCCGGCCGTCGCGGTGAGGTCCGCCGTGCCGGCGTCCTCCAGGTGGTGCACCGTGTCGGTGGGCGTGGGCGGCGGTGGGGTGGTGGGCGGTGGGGTCGGCGGAGTGGTGGAACCGCCGCCCGGCTTGTCGGTGCCCGGCTTGTCGCCGCCCGGCTTGTCGGTGCCCGGCTTCTCCGTCTTCGGCGGCGTCGGGCTGGGGCTCGTCGTGGGGCCGCCGCGGCCGTTGCCGTTGTTGTTGCCGTTGTTGCCGTTGCCGCTCGGCGTCTCGGGCAGCGAGCCGGTGCCGTCCGGGATCTCATGGCTGCCCCTGCGGTAGGACTCCAGCCACGAGATGACGGTGTTGTAGTACGCCGTCGAGTTGTTGTAGCTGAGGATCGCGCTGCGGAGGTTGCCGTCGTTGGACAGGTCCCAGTCGAAGCGGCACAGGTAGTGGCCGGCGGCGAGGGCGGCGTCGTAGATGTTGTTGGGGTCCTTGGCGCCGTCGCTGTTGCCGTCGCGGCCCGCCCACTCCCAGGTGGAGGGGATGAACTGCATGGGGCCGACCGCCCGGTCGTACGTGCTGTCGCCGTCGTACGCGCCGTTGTCGGTGTCGCTGATGTTCGCGAACTCGCCGCCGTTGAGGACCGGGCCGAGGATCTTCGTGTACGTCGTGCCGTCGGCGTCGACGCGGCCGCCACTGGCCTGGCCGGACTCGACCTTGCCGATGGCGGCGAGGAGTTGCCAGGGCAGGTTGCAGCCGGGCTTGGACTCGCGCAGGGACGCCTCTGCCTTCTTGTAGGCGTCGAGGACGGTCGCGGGTATGCCGAGTTCACCGGCGGCGGTCGTGCCCGAGGAGTCGCCCGTGCCGGGCGTCGGGGTGGGGCTGTCGAGGGGCGGAAGGTCCGTGTAATAGCGGGAGTCGGATGCGGCGTCGTCGGCCTGGGGGCTCGCGTCGGGCGAGGGCGAACCGGTGGTCTGTCTGCCTGCGCTGTCGGTGGTCACTCCCGGAGCCTGGGAGGCGGCCAGTGCCGCGACCGCGGCCGCGGCCAGAGCGGTGGTCGCCGCTCCCTTGCGGAGCCTCAAACCGAACTGCGCCGCCATTGAGTGAACCCTCCCCGGTGGTCGATCGCCTTGGCGTTCTTCCGTTTTGGTGCTGCCTCAGGTGCTTTTCCGTTTTGTCCGGAGCTGCTTTCCTGCTCTGATACACCGACTCCGGGCTTCCGCTTTTGGTTGCCCCGATCCGGCTCTCCGTTTTCCGGATGTCCGGCGGCCCCCGCACTCAACGGCGCGGCAACCCAGGCGACCCTACGACAACTTCCGTCGCCCGGGCACCCGTTGGTGCCCGATTTTCACCGATTGGCCTTATCGGTTTCCTGCCGTCGGGGCGTCCGGCATGTACGCGCACGTACGCGGACAACCGGTCGCGCATACTGACAGCCGGTGATCGCCGGGCCCGCCGGGCCGGCCAAAATCCGTCACAGGGGGACGACTTGCCCTTCACGCTGAGCCATGCGGCCGCCGTGCTGCCCGCCCTGCGCGGGGACGGAACCGGGCGTGGACCACTGGTGCCGTCGGTGCTCGTCGCCGGTTCGTTCGCGCCCGACCTGACCTACTACGCGGCGGGCGTGCTGCCCGGGGCCATGGAGTTCGGCGATGTCACGCACTCCTTCACCGGGGTCTTCACCGTGGACATCGTCATCACCTGGGCGCTGGTGGGGTTGTGGCTGATGCTCCGTGAGCCGCTCGTCGCGTTGCTGCCGAGCGGGCGGCGGGCGCGGGCGGCCTCGCTGGTGCGCTGCGGGGCGGGAAGGCGACGGTTCAGTACCTCACTGGCCCTGTGGTGGTATGTCTCCGCCGCGCTCGGCGCGCTGACGCATGTCGTCTGGGACGCGTTCACTCATCTCGACCGGTGGGGGATGCGGCTGTTTCCCGTCCTGGGCGAGGAGATCGCGGGCTGGCCGCTGTACTGGTATCTGCAGTACGGGGGCTCGGCGGTCGCGGCGGTCGTCATCGCGTGGTTCGTCGTCCGTGCGCTGCGCCGGCAGCCGGAGGGCGAGCCCGTGGGGGTGCCGGTGCTCTCCTCGGCCGACCGGTGGGTGTCGGGCGTGGTCATCGGGGGGTGCGCGCTGGTGGCGGCGGTGCAGCGGGTGAGCTACTGGTGGGCGCACTGGGGTTCGATCGCCAAGCCGTACGAGGTGATCCCGACCGTGTGCTTCGGGGCGGGCGCGGGGCTGGTGGTCGGGGTGGTCCTGTACGGCGTCGGGGTCAGGGTCTGGCGCCCCGCTCCCGCTGCGGCGACCGGAGTCGACGCGGAGGCGGACAGCTCGGTCCACCGCTGACCACCCGGCGACGCGGGGGCGCTCCGCTGGGGATGCGGGGCTTGGCGGCGCGCGGGGCGTACGGCGGGACGTGGCCGAGCAGCGCCGGCAGGGGGTGGGTGAGCGCCCAGGGGATCCGGGTGCGCGCCCGGCGGAGGTAGGGCGTCCACGGGAGGGTGCGCCGCCAGGGAAGGCGTGTTCGCACCCGGGGGAAGCGGGTGGCACCTGTCGCGGTACGGCGGTGAAGCGTGCGTATACCCATGCGGGCATCCTTACGCCGACGCTCCGCCCGGGGCGCCTTGGTGAGGGCCAGGCGGGTGACGCGACGCTCCGCGAGGAGGAGCTCGGCGGCGTCTTGCCAGGGCGGGGCCCGTTCGGCCCCGCCGGACAGCGTCGTGCAGGTTGCTCGCCGTAGCGGCGGATTGTCGGGGGCGGCGGAGGGACTGAGCGCTCGGAGGGTTCACGATGCCGGCCTCGGCCCAGCAGAGGTCGAGACCCGCGCGAAGGGGCCCGGCGTCTTGCTGTGCCGGGCCCCTTCGCTGTGCGCCGGGTCCTCCGAATTCGCTGTGCTCCAGGTCTTCCGGGGTCTTCCGAACGCCGGATGAGACCTGGCCCGTTCGCCGGAGGCTAGTGCGCTGCTGATTCCCAGTCCGGGCCGGCGCCGACGGAGACATCGAGGGGAGCCCTCAGGTGTACGGCGTTGGCCATTTCCCGGCGGACCAGTTCCTCGGCGCGGGCGCGTTCGCCGGGGGCGATTTCCAGGACGATTTCGTCATGGACCTGGAGGAGCATGCGGGAGGTGAGGCCGGCTTCGTCCAGGGCGCGGCCGACGTTCAGCATGGCGATCTTGACGATGTCGGCGGCCGTGCCCTGGATGGGCGCGTTCAGGGCCATCCGCTCGGCGGCCTCGCGGCGCTGACGGTTGTCGCTGTTGAGGTCGGGGAGGTAGCGGCGGCGACCGAAGAGCGTCGCCGTGTAGCCCGTCGCCCTCGCCTCGTCCACGACCCGGCGCAGATAGTCGCGTACGCCGCCGTAGCGCTCGAAGTACGCGTCGATCAGGGTGCGGGCCTCGCCCGCGTCGATGTTCAGCTGCTGGGAGAGGCCGAACGCCGACAGGCCGTAGGCCAGGCCGTACGACATCGCCTTGATCTTGCGTCGCATCTCGGCGTCCACCGCCGCGGGCTCGACCCCGAACACCTGGGCGGCGGCCGTGGTGTGCAGGTCCTCGCCCGAGGTGAACGCCTCGATCAGGCCCGCGTCCTCGGAGAGGTGGGCCATGACGCGGAGCTCGATCTGGCTGTAGTCCGCCGTCATCAGGGACTCGTAGCCCTCGCCGACGACGAAGCCGCGGCGGATGGCGCGGCCCTCGTCGGTGCGAACCGGGACGTTCTGGAGGTTGGGGTCCGTGGACGACAGACGGCCGGTGGCGGCGACGGTCTGGCTGAAGCTCGTGTGGATGCGGCCGTCCGCGGCGATCGTCTTGATCAGGCCCTCGACGGTGACGCGCAGCTTCGCCTGCTCGCGGTGGCGGAGCATGATGACCGGCAGTTCGTTGTCGGTCTGGGTGGCGAGCCAGGCCAGGGCGTCGGCGTCCGTGGTGTATCCGGTCTTCGTGCGCTTCGTCTTCGGCAGGGCCAGCTCGCCGAAGAGGACCTCCTGAAGCTGCTTGGGCGAGCCCAGGTTGAACTCGTGCCCGGCCGCCGCGTGCGCCTCCTTCACCGCCTGCTGCACGGCGCCCGCGAACATCTGCTCCATGGCCTCCATATGGGCCCGGTCCGCAGCGATGCCGTGCCGCTCCATGCGGGCCAGCAGCGCGGAGGTGGGCAGCTCCACGTCACGGAGGAGGTCCGCCGCGCCGACCTCCGTCAGGCGGGCCTCGAAGGCCTCGCCCAGGTCGAGGATCGCGCGGGCCTGCACCATCAGCGCGTCGGCCTCGGCACCCTCGTCCGCGCCGAAGGCCAGCTGACCGTCGGCGGTGGCGGCGGGGGCCAGCTCGCGGCCCAGGTACTCCAGGGACAGGGCGTCCAGGTCGAAGGAGCGGCGGCCCGGCTTGACGAGGTAGGCGGCGAGGGCGGTGTCCATGGTGATGCCCTCTATGGTCCAGCCGTGCTCGGCGAAGACCCGCATCGCGCCCTTGGCGTTGTGGAACACCTTCGGCCTGGCGGTGTCGGCGAGCCAGGCGGCCCACGCGTTCTCGTCCGCCTCGTCGAGCTGGGTCGGGTCGAACCAGGCGGCCGTTCCGTCGGCGGCGGCGAGCGCGATCTCGGCGACCGAGCCGGTACCCAGCGCCCAGGCGTCGACCGTGGCGACGCCGAGGGGCGCCGTGCCGTGCTCGGTGAGCCACGGGGCGAGCTCGCCGGAGCCGAGCACCGTGCCGTCCACCTCGACGCCGGCGGCGACCGGCTGTCCGGCGTCGGCCTCCTCGGCCCCCGGGTCGACGGCCAGCAGGCGCTCACGCAGCGACGGGTTGCGGATCTCCAGGGTGTCCAGGACCATCGCGACGGACTTGCGGTCGTACGGCGCACGCTCCAGGTCGGCGACACCCTTGGGGAGTTCGACCGTGCGCACCATTTCCGTGAGGCGGCGGTTGAGCTTGACCGCCTCCAGGTGGTCGCGGAGGTTCTGCCCGGCCTTGCCCTTGACCTCCTCGACGCGCTCGACCAGCTCCGCGAACGAACCGAACTGGTTGATCCACTTCGCGGCGGTCTTCTCACCGACGCCGGGGATGCCGGGCAGGTTGTCGGACGGGTCACCGCGCAGGGCCGCGAAGTCCGGGTACTGGGACGGGGTGAGGCCGTACTTCTCGAACACCTTCTCCGGGGTGAAGCGGGTCAGCTCCGAGACGCCCTTCGTCGGGTAGAGCACGGTGGTGTGCTCGCTGACGAGCTGGAAGGAGTCGCGGTCGCCGGTGACGATGAGGACCTCGAAGCCCTCGGCCTCGGCCTGGGTGGCGAGGGTGGCGATGATGTCGTCCGCCTCGTAGCCGTCGACCGCGAAGCGGACCGCGTGCATCGCGTCCAGCAGCTCGCCGATCAGCTCGACCTGGCCCTTGAACTCGTCCGGGGTCTTCGAGCGGTTCGCCTTGTACTCGGTGAACTCCTCCGAGCGCCAGGTCTTGCGAGAGACGTCGAACGCCACCGCGAAGTGGGTGGGCGCCTCGTCGCGCAGCGTGTTCGCCAGCATCGACGCGAAGCCGTAGATCGCGTTCGTCGGCTGGCCCGTCGCGGTCGTGAAGTTCTCCGCGGGCAGCGCGAAGAACGCGCGGTAGGCCAGCGAGTGCCCGTCCATGAGCATGAGCCGGGGACGGCTGCCGCCGGGGGTGCTTTCGGTCTTCTTCGATGCTGTCTCTGCCACGACCCCGATCCTGCCACGTACCACTGACAGCCGACCCACGCCCGCCGCCTCCGGCGACCGGAGCAGGGATCCTGGGCCGGACCGAGCGCTTCCCCACCCCCACACCCACCGCCTCCTCCGTGCGAGGATCGGTGGCGTACCTCATGTCTGAAGCACATGTCACGCGAATGGGGAGCAGCGATGGCCGGGAAGGCGCCGAAGAGTGATCCGGTTCAGGATGCGCCGCAGGTCGCGGGGCCGAAGCATGCGGCGGCGGGGTTGCCGGCGATCGGGCACACCTTGCGGATCTCGCAGCAGCAGATGGGGGTCAAGCGGACCGCGCTGACGTTGTTGCGGGTCAATCAGAAGGACGGGTTCGACTGCCCCGGGTGCGCCTGGCCGGAGCCGGAGCACCGGCACACCGCGGAGTTCTGTGAGAACGGTGCGAAGGCGGTCGCCGAGGAGGCCACCCTGCGCCGGGTCACTCCTGAGTTCTTCGCCGCCCATACGGTGGCCGATCTGGCTACACGCAGTGGCTACTGGCTGGGTCAGCAGGGGCGGCTCACGCATCCCATGTATCTCCCCGAAGGGGGCGACCGGTACGAGCCGGTGTCCTGGGAGCGTGCCTTCGACATCGTCGCCGAGGAGCTGGGCGCCCTCGGTTCCCCGGACGAGGCCCTCTTCTACACCTCGGGGCGGACGAGCAACGAGGCCGCGTTCCTGTACCAGCTGTTCGCCCGCGAGTTCGGCACGAACAACCTGCCGGACTGCTCCAACATGTGCCACGAGTCGTCGGGCTCCGCGCTCTCCGAGACGATCGGCGTCGGCAAGGGCAGCGTCCTGCTGGAGGACCTGTACAAGGCCGACCTGATCGTCGTCGCCGGGCAGAACCCGGGGACCAATCACCCCCGCATGCTCTCCGCCCTGGAGAAGGCCAAGGCCAACGGGGCGAAGATCATCACCGTGAATCCGCTGCCCGAGGCCGGTCTGGAGCGGTTCAAGAACCCGCAGACCCCACAGGGCATGTTCAAGGGTGCCGCCCTCACCGACCTGTTCCTGCAGATCCGCATCGGCGGCGACCAGGCCCTGTTCCGCCTCCTCAACAAGCTGGTCCTCGAGACGGACGGCGCGGTCGACGAGGCATTCGTCCGCGAACACACCCATGGCTTCGAGGAGTTCGCCGAAGCCGCCCGCGCCGCCGACTGGGACGAGACGCTCACCGCGACCGGACTCACCCAGGAACAGATCCAACAGGCCCTGCGCATGGTCCTCGCCTCCCAGCGCACCATCGTCTGCTGGGCCATGGGCCTCACCCAGCACAAGCACTCCGTGCCGACCATCCGCGAGGTCGTCAACTTCCTGCTGCTGCGCGGCAACATCGGCCGCCCGGGCGCGGGCGTGTGCCCCGTGCGCGGTCACTCGAACGTGCAGGGCGACCGCACGATGGGCATCTTCGAGCGGCCCGCCCCGGCCTTCCTGGACGCCCTGGAGAGGGAGTTCGGCTTCACGCCGCCCCGGGAGCACGGCTACGACGTCGTACGGGCCATCAGGGCCATGCGGGACGACAAGGCGAAGGTGTTCTTCGCCATGGGTGGCAACTTCGTGTCGGCATCCCCCGACACGGAGGTGACCGAGGCGGCGATGCGCCGGGCCCGGCTCACCGTGCACGTGTCGACGAAGCTGAACCGCTCGCACGCGGTCACGGGCGCGCGGGCGCTGATCCTGCCGACCCTCGGCCGCACCGAGCGCGATCTGCAGGTCGGCCCGAACGGGAAAAGCACAGAGCAGTTCGTGACCGTCGAGGACTCGATGGGCATGGTGCACGCCTCACGCGGCCGTCTGGAGCCCGCGAGCGGGCAACTGCTGTCCGAGCCGGCGATCGTGTGCCGGCTCGCCCGCCGGGTCCTCGGCGAGGACAGCCGTACACCGTGGGAGGAGTTCGAGAAGGACTACGCGACGATCCGCGACCGTATCGCGCGCGTGGTCCCCGGTTTCGAGGACTTCAACGCGCGCGTGACTGATACTGCTGGTCGCCACGGCGGCTTCGCCCTCCCGCACGCCCCGCGCGACGAGCGCCGCTTCCCCACGGCCACCGGCAAGGCCAACTTCACGGCCGCCCCCGTGGAGTACCCGCGGCTGCCCGAGGGCCGGCTCCTGCTGCAGACGCTGCGCTCGCACGACCAGTACAACACCACGATCTACGGTCTGGACGACCGCTACCGGGGCATCAAGAACGGCCGCCGGGTCGTGCTGGTCAACCCCGAGGACGCCCAGGAGCTGAACATCGCCGACGGCTCCTACGTCGACCTCGTCGGCGAGTGGAAGGACGGTGTGGAGCGTCGCGCCCCCGGCTTCCGTGTCGTGCACTACCCGACGGCCCGCGGCTGCGCGGCCGCCTACTACCCGGAGACGAACGTCCTGGTCCCGCTGGACTCCACCGCCGACACCAGCAACACCCCGGCCAGCAAGTCCGTCGTGGTCCGTCTGGAACAATCGTCGACCGACTGAGCGTTTGCTCAGCAGGGCCGGTGTGCGACCGCCGGCGGCCGATGATCGACGAAGGCCGCCGACGGCCCACTGAACGACGGAGAACGGAGCCCCATGGGCGAGCAGCACCACGTGAAGTTCCCGCAAGAGGTCATAGACGAGTACGCGGCCCTGGGCATCGACCTGGTCGCGATGTTCTCCGCGGGGCACCTTGGCACCCGTATGGGCGTGCAGATCGTGGAGGCCTCGGCCGACCGCGTCGTCGGCACGATGCCGGTGGAGGGCAACACCCAGCCGTACGGGCTGCTGCACGGCGGCGCGTCCGCCGTGCTCGCCGAGACCCTGGGGTCGGTCGGCTCCATGCTGCACGCGGGCAGCTCCAAGATCGCCGTGGGTGTCGACCTGAACTGCACGCACCACCGGGGCGTCCGCTCCGGGCTGGTGACCGGCGTCGCCACACCGCTGCACCGGGGGCGCTCGACGGCCACGTACGAGATCGCCATCAGCGACGAGAGCGGCAAGCGGGTGTGCACGGCCCGGCTGACCTGTCTGCTGCGCGACGTCAGCCCGGTCGACGCACAGCGGCCGGCGGTGAACGGTCGGGCCGACTGACACGAGGCACCTCCACCGACAGGGCCGCCAAGCCCGCCCCCGCAGGCTGGCACGGCCCGCGGACAGGCCCTAGCGTCAAGGCATGGCAACGGGAGGAGTGCGCGGATGGGCGGCCGCGCTCGGGCCGGCGCTGCTGATCGGCGCTCTGCTCACAGGATGCGGACAGCCGGGTTCGACGGACGGGTCCGGGTCGACCGCAGGGCCTGGGTCGACGGACAGGTCGGGGAACGCGGGCCCGACCGATTCGCCGTCGGCCACCGCCACACCACCCGAGGAACTGTGTACGAAGGTCGTCGCGTACTGGTCACGGAAGACACTGGACGACGACACCTACGGGGACTACCAGTCGATGGGGCTGTCGAACGGCCAGTACGAGATCCTGCGGAAGGTAGTCGACGCCGCCCGGGCCGAGCAGAAACGCGCGGGCACCAAGGCCGCGGAGCGGCTGATCGACCGGCGGACACGCGCGGGCTGCGAGGAGTGGTACCGCGAGGGCGGTCCGAGCAACGGGCCCTGGCAGTGAGCGGGGTCGGCCCCGTCGAGCCCGGCGAGGGCACGCGCGCGTGGGACACCCCGGAAGCGAGCACCCCGGAGGCGAGCAGCGCGCCTGCGCCGTCGCCCCCTCCCGGCCCACTCGCGGGCTTGTACGCGCGGCACCGCCGTACCGTCCTCGCCTCGACGACGGCCGTCGTCCTCCTCGCGGGCGGCGGCTACCTGTATGCCACCCGCCCCGAGCCGCCGGCGCCACCCGCCCCGCCGTACCCCTCCCAGGTCGTCGCGGTCGCCTATCTGGGCCCGGCGAGCCCGTCCGAGGGCGCGCCGAGCGGGAGTTTCGGTTTTGAGACGGAGCTGACCGTGGAGTCCGGTCCCCCGGTCACGGTCGAGCGGATGACCCAGCCGTACGACGACCTCTCCCTGACCTCGGATCCCCGCCCTCCGTTCCGGACGGAGAGCGGCCACACCCGCAAGATCGTCATCACGATGAGCGTCACAGATTGCGGAAAAGTGCCGGAGAACGCCGGACTGCCTTTCCTCGACGTAACTCTACGTAATGCGCGCGCAATACAAGTCCACAGTTTCATCTTGGGTGAGCGCTATGCGCGGGACCTCTCCGACGCCCTTCAGGTCGCCTGTCGCAACGATTCCGCGTCATCACCAAAAACGTGAACACCCCTGACCTCACCCATGCCGGTCCTGCACGTTCTCAGCATGCGGACAGGGCGAATCAGCCTGAATTCCGCGGATCCACCCACTGAGTACCGCTCTGCATTACCTCGTGTCATAACAAGAGCGTCACAGCCTTGGCCAGACTCTCCTCCACGTTCCCTACACACGCTTAGAGTCACGCCCAGTCACCGCGCCAACGGAATCGAAGCCATGTCTTCGGCCCAGCGCTCGACTCGGCCCCTTCCAAACAGGAAGGGCCGTGCCAGGGAAAGGACTGATCGTGCGTCAACGTTCGCTCATCGCCATCACCGCCGCGCTGGCGGCGGGAGCACTCACACTCACCGCCTGCGGCTCGCGCGACGAGGGCAACGGCGGCTCGGACGCCGGCAGCGGCACCACCGTCGTCATCGGCGTCGACGCCCCGCTGACCGGTGACCTCTCCGCCATGGGACTCGGCATCAAGAACTCCGCCGACCTCGCCGCGAAGACGGCCAACAAGGAGAAGTACGTCGACGGCATAACCTTCAAGATCGAAGCCCTCGACGACCAGGCCCAGCCCTCCTCCGGCCAGCAGAACGCGGTCACCTTCGTCGCCAAAAAGGACATCCTCGGCGCCGTCGGCCCGCTGAACTCCTCCGTCGCCGAGTCGATGCAGAAGGTCTTCGACGACGCCAAGCTCGTCCAGGTCTCCCCGGCCAACACCGGACCGACGCTGACCCAGGGCGCCGACTGGCAGACCAAGAAGGTCCGCCCGTACAAGTCGTACTTCCGCACCGCGACCACGGACGCCATCCAGGGCCCGTTCGCCGCGCAGTACCTGTACAACGACGCCAAGAAGAAGAAGGTCTTCGTCATCGACGACAAGAAGACCTACGGCGCCGGCCTCGCCGCCACCTTCACCACCGAATTCAAGAAGCTCGGCGGCGAAGTCGTCGGCACCGAGCACATCAACCCCGAGACCAAGGACTTCTCCGCGGTCGCCACCAAGGTCAAGAACTCCGGCGCCGACGTCGTCTACTACGGCGGCGAGTACCCGCAGTCCGGCCCCCTGACCAAGCAGATCAAGGCCGCCGGCGCCAAGGTCCCCGTCGTCGGCGGCGACGGCATGTACGACCCCGAGTACATCAACCTCGGCGGCAGCGCCAGCACCGGCGACTACGCCACCTCCGTCGGCGCCCCCGTCGAGGAACTGCCCTCCGCCAAGGACTTCGTCGCCGACTACAAGGCCGCGGGCTACAAGGAGCCCTACTCCGCCTACGGCGGCTACTCCTACGACTCCACGTGGGCCATCATCGAAGCCGTGAAGAAGGTCGTCGAGGACAACGACGGCAAGCTTCCCGACGACGCCCGCGCCAAGATCACCGAGGCCATGCAGAACGTCTCCTTCGACGGCGTGACCGGCAAGGTCGCCTTCGACGAATACGGCGACACGACCAACAAGCAGCTCACCGTGTACCAGGTCGAGGGCGGGGAGTGGAAGGCGGTCAAGTCCGGCACCTACTCCGGCTGACCCAACCCGCACATTCATGAGCCGCGCGGGGCGCTGCACCAAAGCGCCCCGCGCGGACTCACATCCGGTCACATTCGTCGAATATCCGAAAGTCTCGGAGGACATGCGGTGAACGAACTGCCGCAGCAGCTGGTCAACGGCCTGCTACTAGGATCCATGTACGGGCTGGTCGCCATTGGCTACACGATGGTCTATGGCATCGTCCAGCTCATCAACTTCGCCCACGGTGAGATCTTCATGCTGGGCGGCTTCGGCGCCATCACGGTGTACCTGTACGTACTCCCCGACGGCACCACCATGTGGGTGGCACTCCCCCTCATGCTCCTCGGCGGCATCATCGTCGCCGTACTCGCCGCCGTCGGCGCCGAACGGCTCGCCTACCGCCCCCTGCGCAGCGCGCCACGCCTCGCCCCCCTCATCACCGCCATCGGCCTCTCCCTGGCACTCCAGCAGGCCGTGTGGGCGTGGTACCCGGAGGCCAAGGAGTCCATCAACTTCCCGCAGATCGAGGGCGGCCCCTTCGAGATCGGCAACGTCACCATCCAGACCGGTGACATCTTCCTGCTGATCGCCGCCCCGATCAGCATGGCGGTCCTCGCGTACTTCGTCATGAAGACCCGCACCGGGCGCGGCATGCAGGCCACCGCCCAGGACCCCGACACTGCCAAGCTCATGGGCATCAACACCGACCGCATCATCGTGATCGCCTTCGCCCTCGGCGCCGCGTTCGCCGCCGTCGGAGCCGTCGCCTACGGCCTCAAGTACGGCCAGGTCCAGTTCCGCATGGGCTTCATCCTCGGCCTCAAGGCCTTCACCGCAGCCGTCCTCGGCGGCATCGGCAACATCTACGGCGCCATGCTCGGCGGTGTCGTCCTCGGCCTCGCCGAAGCGCTGTCCACCGCCTACATCGCCGACATCCCCGGCATGGCACAGTTCGGCAGCCAGTCCTGGGCCGACGTCTGGGCGTTCGTACTCCTCATCCTCGTGCTCCTGTTCAGGCCACAGGGCCTGCTCGGCGAGCGCGTGGCGGACAGGGCGTGACACCGATGACCACACAGACCACCACCTCCACCACCTCGGCCAAGCACGACAGCACCCCCAAGGGCGCCATCGGCATCCCCGAGAACATCGGCCGCGCCCTCGCCACCGGCGGCGGCGTCCTCGCCGTCATCTCCACCTTCCTCGCCTGGACCTGGACCGCCGCCTTCCCCGGCAACCTCACCGTCTACGGCTACCCCGGCGGCCTCCAGGTCCTCGTCCTCATCGGCGGCGCCCTCACCGCCCTGTTCGGCCTCGCCTCCTACGGCATCAAGGGCCTGCGCTGGCTCACCCCCGCCGGCGCCGACAGCTCCATCAAACTCGCCGCACTCGGCACCTTCGTCACCGCCTGGTACACGATCCTCGCGATCAGCATCCAGCTCGGCGGCCTCGTCAACCTCGAACCCGGCGGCTACATCGCCGCCATCGTCACCCTCGCCGCCTTCCTCGGCGCCCTCGCCCTGCCCTTCACCCGGCCGGAACCCGAGATCGCCGACCCCGAGGACACCGCCTGGGAAGAGTTCCAACTCGGCGCCCGCAACACCTGGGCCGTCGTCAAGGCCTGCTTCGCCACCGGCACCCCCGCCCCCGCCCGCACACTCCCCGCCTACGCCGAAATCCTCGTCATCGTCGCGGCCATGGCCCTCGGCCTGATCGTCTTCACCTACGGCATCGGCACCGAATACGACGAACTCTTCGTCGGCTTCCTCATCACCGCCGGCTTCGGCTTCGGCGCCCTCGCCAAGTCCGGGCTCGTGGCCCGGGTCTCGGCGATCACCGGCAAGCACCGCACCATCACCATGACCGGCGCGTTCCTCGCAGCCGCCGCCTTCCCCTTCACCCAGTCCGACGACCAGTACGCGACCATCGGCGTCTACATCCTGATCTTCGCCACCGTCGCACTCGGCCTCAACATCGTCGTCGGCCTCGCCGGCCTCCTCGACCTCGGATACGTCGCCTTCCTCGGCGTCGGCGCCTACACCGCGGCCATGGTCTCCGGCTCCCCCTCCTCCCCCTTCGACATCCACCTGCCGTTCTGGGCCTCCGCCCTCCTCGGCGCCGTCGTCGCCATGATCTTCGGCGTCATCATCGGCGCCCCCACCCTCCGACTGCGCGGCGACTACCTCGCCATCGTCACCCTCGGCTTCGGTGAGATCTTCCGCCTCGCCGTCCTCAACATGGACGGCACCTCCGGCCCCGACATCACCAACGGCTCCAACGGCATCTCCTCGATCCCGAACCTCAACATCTTCGGCTTCGACTTCGGCCAAGAGCACAGCATCGGCGGATTCACCATCGCGCGATTCGCCAACTACTTCTTCCTGATGCTCCTCATCACGCTCGTCGTCGTGGTGGTCTTCCGACGCAGCAGCGACTCCCGCATCGGCCGCGCCTGGATCGCCATCCGCGAGGACGAGACGGCCGCACTCGCCATGGGCATCAACGGCTTCCGCGTCAAGCTCATCGCGTTCGCACTGGGTGCCGCCCTCGCCGGCCTCGCCGGCACGGTTCAGGCCCACGTGACCTACACGGTGACGCCCGAGCAGTACCAGTTCGCCCACGTGGTCCCGCCGAACTCGGCGTTCCTCCTGGCAGCGGTCGTCCTCGGCGGCATGGGCACCATCAGCGGCCCTCTCGTCGGTGCCGCACTGCTCTACCTCATCCCCGCCAAGCTCCAGTTCCTCGGCGACTACCAGCTCTTCGCCTTCGGCCTGGCACTCGTGATCCTCATGCGCTTCCGCCCCGAGGGCCTCATCCCCAACCGGCGCCGCCAGCTGGAATTCCACGAAGAGGCCGAAGCACCCACAGTCCTCAGCAAGGCAGGGGCCTGACCCATGACCACCGACACCACCACCAAGGGCACCACCGCCACCGGTGAGACCGTGCTCGACGCCCGCGGCGTCACCATGCGCTTCGGCGGCCTCACCGCCGTACGCAACGTCAACCTCACCGTCAACAGCGGCGAGATCGTCGGACTCATCGGCCCCAACGGCGCCGGCAAGACGACCTTCTTCAACTGCCTCACCGGCCTCTACATCCCCACCGAAGGCGAAGTCCGGTACAAGGGCCAGGTCCTGCCACCCAAGTCCTTCAAGGTCACCGCGGCCGGCATCGCGCGCACGTTCCAGAACATCCGACTGTTCGCCAACATGACAGTCCTGGAAAACGTGCTCGTCGGCCGCCACACAAGGACCAAGGAGGGCCTGTGGTCCGCGCTGCTGCGCGGCCCCGGCTTCCACAAGGCCGAGGCGGCCTCCCGCGAACGGGCCATGGAACTCCTGGAGTTCGTCGGCCTCGACGCCAAGGCCGAACACCTCGCCCGCAACCTCCCCTACGGCGAACAGCGCAAACTGGAGATCGCGCGAGCGCTCGCCAGCGAGCCCGGCCTGCTCCTGCTCGACGAGCCCACAGCAGGCATGAACCCCCAGGAGACGCGGGCCACCGAGGAACTCGTCTTCGCCATCCGCGACAAGGGCATCGCCGTCCTCGTCATCGAGCACGACATGCGGTTCATCTTCAACCTCTGCGACCGCGTCGCCGTCCTCGTCCAGGGCGAAAAACTCGTCGAAGGCGACAGCGCCACCGTCCAGGGCGACGAACGCGTCGTCGCCGCCTACCTCGGCGAACCCTTCGAAGACGCACCCGGCAAGGAGGAAGTCGCGGAAGTCGAGGCCGCCGAAGCACACGCCGAGGCCTCCACGGACGCCGCGCCCGGCAAGGAGAACGACCGATGACCGCACTGCTCGAAGTCGAAGACCTCCGGGTCGCCTACGGCAAGATCGAAGCCGTCAAAGGCATCTCCTTCAAGGTCAACGCCGGCGAAGTCGTCACCCTCATCGGCACCAACGGCGCCGGCAAGACCACAACCCTGCGCACCCTGTCCGGTCTCCTGAAGCCCGCCGGCGGCCAGATCAAGTTCAACGGCAGATCGCTCAAGAAGATCCCCGCGCACAACATCGTCTCGCTCGGACTCGCCCACTCCCCCGAAGGGCGGCACATCTTCCCGCGCATGACCATCGAGGACAACCTCCGCCTCGGTGCGTTCCTGCGCAGCGACAAGCCCGGCATCGAGAAGGACATCCAGCGCGCCTACGACCTCTTCCCCATCCTGGGAGAGCGCCGCAAGCAGGCCGCCGGAACCCTCTCGGGTGGTGAGCAGCAGATGCTGGCCATGGGCCGCGCGCTCATGTCCCAGCCCAAGCTCCTCATGCTCGACGAGCCCTCCATGGGCCTCTCCCCGATCATGATGCAGAAGATCATGGCCACCATCGCCGAGCTGAAGTCCCAGGGCACGACCATCCTGCTCGTCGAGCAGAACGCCCAAGCGGCGCTCTCCCTCGCCGACCAGGGCCACGTCATGGAAATCGGCAAGATCGTCCTCTCCGGCACGGGCTCCGACCTGCTGGTCGACGAGTCGGTCCGCAAGGCGTACCTCGGCGAGGACTAGCCTCCGGCCCACATACGACGAGGCCCGCACCCCTGTGGAAGGGGGTGCGGGCCTCGTCGCATGTATACGTACGCGGGCGGGTCAGCCCTTCGCGGCCTTCTTCTCCTCGGCGTCCTGAATGACCGCCTCCGCGACCTGCTGCATCGACATACGACGGTCCATGGAGGTCTTCTGAATCCACCGGAAGGCCGCCGGCTCCGTCAGCCCGTACTCGGTCTGCAGAATCGACTTCGCCCGGTCCACGAGCTTGCGGGTCTCCAGACGGAGGGTGAGGTCGGCGACCTCCTTCTCCAACTCCTTCAACTCCGTGAACCGGGACACCGCCATCTCGATCGCCGGCACGACATCACTCTTGCTGAACGGCTTCACGAGGTACGCCATCGCACCGGCATCCCGAGCACGCTCGACGAGGTCGCGCTGCGAGAACGCCGTCAGCATCAGCACGGGCGCGATGCGCTCCTCGGCGATCTTCTCGGCGGCGGAGATGCCATCCATCTTGGGCATCTTCACATCGAGGATCACAAGATCCGGCTGGTGCTCCCGGGCCAGCTCGATGGCCTGCTCACCGTCACCGGCCTCGCCTACGACGCTGTAGCCCTCCTCTTCGAGCATCTCCTTCAGGTCGAGGCGGATCAACGCCTCGTCCTCGGCGATGACGACACGGGTCGTCAGCGGAGGCACGTGCGACTTGTCGTCGTCGGGCGCGTCTACGGGCTGGGGCGACTCGGGGGCGGTCACGGGGGCTCCTTGCTGCGGGCCGGGCAGGTACTGCTGCCCTTGCAGCCTACCTAGAGGCAAGGACCTGCGGAGACCCGGTACACTTCCTGCGAGCTGTATGGCTTGCCCGGTTGGAGGAACTGGTCAGACTCGCGGTGCTCAAACCACCGTGCCTTAGGGCATGTGGGTTCGAATCCCACACCGGGCACCTCTGAAGCGGAGGTCCACGTTCGCGTGGACCTCCGCTTTTCGCTGCGCGCGGCGCCGATCAGTAACGCAGAGTGTCCGCATGGAACAGCACAGTCCTTCGATCCGCGCCCAAGCCGTCGCACTGATGCGCCAGGGCGTCCCTAACCGCGTCGTCGCGGAGCATCTCAACATCCCGCGCGGGACCATCGGCTGGTGGCGCAGTGAGGACCGCAGAAAGCGGGGCGAAGAGTACGAGCAGCCAACGGACTGCCCCCAATGCACAGGGCGCACATTCGATGCAGCGGCGTACGCCTACCTGCTCGGGCTCTATCTCGGCGACGGCCACATCATCTCGAAGCGCAAGCAGCACCACCTGTCCGTCTTCTGCAACGCAACCCAGACCGGCCTAATCTCGGCTGCTGCGGAGGCCATGCGCAAGGTGATGCCGCAACCCAACGTCAGCCAGCGCCACAAGACCGGCTGCGTCGAGGTGAACTCGTACACGAGGCACTGGGTCTGTATGTTCCCCCAGCACGGCCCAGGCAAAAAGCACGCGCGCCGGATCACCCTCGAACCCTGGCAGCAGGACATCGTCGACGCCCACCCCTGGGAGTTCGTCCGGGGCCTCATCCACTCAGACGGCTGCCGTATCACCAACTGGACGACCCGACTCGTCAGCGGTGAGCGCAAGCGCTACGAGTACCCCCGCTACTTCTTTACCAACGTCTCTGACGACATCCGGCAGCTCTATACGGACACCCTCGACAAGCTCGGCGTCAAGTGGACGCAGTGCACCCGCAACGGCAACCCCTACAACATCTCCGTCGCCAAGAAGGCCTCCGTCGCCCTCATGGACACGCACGTAGGCCCCAAGTACTGACCCCCACCCCCTACTTGGGACTGTCGTCCTCCCCAATGTGATGCACCCGCACCATGTTCGTCGAGCCCGCGACCCCGGGCGGCGAGCCCGCCGTAATGACCACCACGTCACCCTTCTTGCAGCGGCCGTACTTCAGCAGCAGCTCATCCACCTGGTCGACCATCGCGTCCGTCGAATCCACGCGCGGGCCGAGGAAGGTCTCCACGCCCCACGTCAGGCTCAACTGCGAACGCGTCGCCGGGTCGGGGGTGAAGGCCAGCAGAGGGATGGGCGACCGGTAACGCGACAGGCGGCGGGCCGTGTCGCCGCTCTGGCTGAACGCGACCAGGAACTTGGCGTTCAGGAAGTCGCCGATCTCCGCCGCCGCGCGGGCGACCGCGCCGCCCTGGGTGCGGGGCTTGTTGTGTTCGGTCAAGGGTGGGAGGCCCTTGGACAGCATGTCCTCCTCCGCCGCCGCGACGATCTTCGACATCGTGCGGACCGTCTCCACCGCGTACTTGCCCACACTCGTCTCGCCCGACAGCATCACCGCGTCCGTACCGTCGAGCACCGCGTTGGCGACATCGCTCGCCTCCGCCCGGGTCGGGCGGGAGTTCTTGATCATCGATTCGAGCATCTGGGTGGCGACGATGACCGGCTTGGCGTTGCGCTTGGCCAGTTTGATGGCTCGCTTCTGGACCAGGGGGACCTGTTCCAACGGCATCTCCACGCCGAGGTCACCGCGCGCGACCATGATGCCGTCGAAGGCGGCGACGATGTCGTCGATCGCGTCCACTGCCTGTGGTTTCTCCACCTTGGCGATGACGGGGAGTCGACGGCCCTCCTCGTCCATGATCCGGTGGACGTCCTCGATGTCCCGGCCGGATCGGACGAACGACAGCGCGATGATGTCGAAGCCCGTGCGCAGGGCCCAGCGGAGGTCTTGCTCGTCCTTTTCCGAGAGGGCGGGGACGGAGACGGCGACTCCGGGGAGGTTCAGGCCTTTGTTGTCGGAGATGACGCCGCCTTCGACCACCTTCGTGTGGACGCGGGGGCCGTCTACCGCTGTGACTTCCAGCGTGACCTTGCCGTCGTCGACGAGGATGCGTTCCCCGGTCGTGACATCAGTTGCCAGACCCAGGTGCGTCGTGCCGCATACTTCGCCGTTGCCCTCGACGCCAGCCTCCACGGTGATGGTGAAGGTGTCGTCGCGTTCAAGGAGTACGGGGCCTTCGAGGAATCGGCCGAGGCGGATCTTCGGGCCTTGAAGGTCGGCGAGTATGCCGACGCTGCGTCCGGTTTCGTCGGCGGCCTTGCGGACGTGGTGGTAGCGCTCCTCGTGTTCGGCGTGGTCGCCGTGGCTGAGGTTGAAGCGGGCGATGTCCATTCCGACTTCGACCAGGGCTTTGATCTGGTCGTACGAGTCGGTGGCGGGCCCGAGGGTGCAGACGATCTTTGCTCGGCGCATGTTTCGAGCCTATGGCTTACTCGTTGGTAGGGGTTTGGTGGTGCGTGACTACTCAACGGCCTTTTGGTGAAGGGTAGTTGACAAGTATTGAAGTGTGCGCGCAGGTGCTCCGATGAGCGTATCGGAGCACCGTGCGGGGGCTGGTCACAGTTGGGGCGGCAGCATGGTGAAGCGGGCGTTGACCTGGGCGTAGACGTGTTGGCGTTGGGGTTCGAGGTCGAGGGGGGCGGGGGCGTCTTCGACGGCGGCCATGCTGCGGGCGGGGGCGGCGGCGTAGAAGGGTTGGTTGTTGTCCTCGGCGCCGATGTCGGCGAGTTCGATCAGGGCCGCGAGGGTGGTGCCCAGGGCTTCGGCGTACTCCCTCGCGCGTTGTACGGCTTCGTGTACGGCTTGTTGTCGTGCGTGTTTGTGGGCGGGTGAGGTGGGGCGGAGGGACCACCAGGGGCCGTCGACTCGGGTGAGGTCGAGGTCGGCGAGGTGGGTGGTGAGTTCGCCGAGGGCGGTGAAGTCGGTGAGTTCGGCACTGATGTGGGCGCGGCCGTGGTAGGCGTGGACGCGTTCGCCGCGGCTTTTGTCCTTGAGTTGGGGGGTGATGGAGAAGGCGCCTGTTTCGAGGCGTTCGATTGCTTCGCCGTAGGTTTTGATGAGGTCGAGGACGGTGGTGTTGCGGCGGGTGAGGTCGTCGAGGGCGGTGCGGCGGTCTTTGCCTCGGGCGAGGACGGTGACTTCGATGCGGGCGATTTCGGGGTCGACTTCGAGGTGGGCTTCGCCGCGGACTGCGATGCGGGGTTGGTCGGGGGTGCCGTAGGGGACGGCGGCGGGTTGGGCTTCCTCTGGGCTGGTGGTCATACGTCCCACTCTGTCAGGAGTGGCCCGGTTGGGGGTGTGACAGGTCACCAGATCGAAACCTGGGGGGTCTGTTGCCGTGGGGAATGTACGGGTCAGAATCTACGCGCGTTATCGCGTGTGTCTTTCTCTGCTGTGCTTGTTGCGCGGCGTCTGTCTACGCGCGTTGAGATCCGTTTCCCCGAGGAGTGCCCCGATATGGCCTTGAATCGCCGGAAGTTTCTGAAGAAGTCTGCTGTGACCGGTGCGGGGGTGGCCATCGCCGGTGCGGCCGTGGCGCCGAGTGCGCAGGCCGCGGAGGTGCAGGCTGACGGGAAGAAGGCCCCGAAGCGGTACAAGTTCACCGTGATGGGGACGACCGATCTGCACGGCAATGTCTTCAACTGGGACTACTTCACGGACAAGGAGTTCGACGACAGGGCGCACAACGACGTCGGTCTGGCGAAGATCTCGACGCTGGTGAACCAGGTCCGTAAGGAGAAGGGCCGCCGGAACACGCTGCTGATCGACGCGGGCGACACGATCCAGGGCACGCAGCTGTCGTACTACTACGCGAAGGTCGACCCGATCACCGCCAAGGGTGGTCCGGTGCACCCGATGGCGCAGGCGATGAACGCGATCGACTACGACGCGGCCGCGCTGGGCAACCACGAGTTCAACTACGGCATTCCGGTGCTGCGGAAGTTCCAGGAGCAGTGCCGTTTCCCGCTGCTGGGCGCGAACGCGCTGGACGCGAAGACGCTGCGGCCGGCCTTCCCGCCGTACAGCATGCACCGGCTGTGTACGCCGCACGGTCGTGATGTGAGGGTGGCGGTCCTCGGCCTGACGAACCCGGGTATCGCGATCTGGGACAAGGCGAATGTGCAGGGGAAGATGACGTTCCCGGGGCTGGAGGAGCAGGCGGCGAAGTGGGTGCCGAAGCTGCGGTCGATGGGTGCGGATGTCGTCATCGTGTCGGCGCACAGTGGTTCGTCGGGGACGTCGTCGTACGGTGATCAGCTGCCGTACATCGAGAACGCGGCGGGGCTGGTGGCCGAGCAGGTTCCCGGTATCGACGCGATTCTCGTGGGGCATGCGCACACGGAGATTCCGGAGTACTTCGTCACCAACAAGGAGACCGGCAAGCAGGTTGTGCTGTCGGAGCCTTTGAAGTGGGGGCAGCGGCTGACGCTGTTCGACTTCGACCTGGTGTGGAGCAAGGGTCGTTGGACGGTCGAGAAGGTGGCGGCGCAGGTTCTCAACTCCAACACGGTGGAGGAGGACCCGGAGATCGTGAAGATGCTCGGTGACGAGCACGAGAAGGTCGTGGCGTACGTCAACCAGGTGATCGGTACGAACGCCGCGGAGATGAGGTCGGTGGAGGCGCCGTACAAGGACGTCCCGATCATCGATCTGATCAACCACATTCAGGCCGACACGGTGAAGCAGGCGCTGGCATCGACGGAGTACTCGTCGCTGCCGGTGTTGTCGCAGGCGGCGGCGTTCTCGCGGAGTGCGGTCATTCCGGCGGGCAATGTCACCATTCGGGACGTGGCCGGTCTGTATGTCTTCGAGAACACGCTGGAGGCGCGTCTGATGACGGGTGCGCAGATGAAGGCGTATCTGGAGTACTCGGCGAACTACTTCGTGCAGACGGCGGCGGACGCGGTGATCGACCCGGCGAAGCTGACGAACGCGAACGGTACGCCGGACTACAACTACGACGCGGTGAGTGGTCTGACGTATGAGATCGACATCGCGAAGCCGGCGGGGTCGCGGGTGACGAATGTGCGGTTCGAGGGTGCGCCGCTGGCGGACGACAAGCAGTTCGTGTTCGCGGTGAACAACTACCGGGCCAACGGCGGCGGTAACTTCCCGCATGTCGCCGCGGCCCAGCTGTTGTGGTCGAACTCGGACGAGATCCGTAACACGATGATCGCCTGGGTGAAGGCGAAGGGGTCGATCGATCCGGCGGCGTTCGCGTCGGTGGACTGGAAGCTGACGCGGAACGGTACGCCGGTCTTCTAGAGCTCCAGGGGTGACGGGTCGACGGCGTCGGCGATGGCTTTCGCGCCGGCGTCGTTGACGTGGAGGCCGTCGCCGCTGTTGAAGTCGTCGCGGATTCTGGTGGTTGGTCGGGGTCCGCGACGGCGGCGGCGATGTCGATGATCGCAGTCGAAGGGGTGGTCGTCGCCGAGGTAGGGGCCGCTGGTGGAGCCGATGGCGGTGAGCCCGGCGGCGTGACGGCGGTCGGCGAGGGTGGTCAGGCCCGTGTTGAGGTCGGCGGCGGTGGGGAGTTTGCCGGGTTCGGGTTTCACGCCGCCGTCATTCCTGCCGCGCTTCTTTGCTCGTCGGTTACCTTGCGTGAGTGGGCCGTGGTGGGAGGCCGAAGGTGGTGAAGGCGGTGCGGCTGGGGAGGGGGTAGGGCTCCTTGCCGGTGAGGGTGTTGAGGATGGTGGCGCTGCGCCAGGCGGTGAGGCCGAGGTCGGGGGTGCCGACGCCGTGGGTGTGGAGGTCGGCGTTCTGGACGTAGACGTGGCAGCCGGAGGCGGTGACCGAGGGGTCGAGGACCATGCGGAACCGTTCGTCGAGGCGGGGGCGCTCGCGGCTGTCGCGGCGAACGTAGGGGTCGAGTCCGGCGAGGACGTGGTCGAGGGGGCGTTCGCGGTAGCCGGTGGCGAGGACGACGGCGTCGGTGGTGAGGCGGGAGCGGGTGCCCTGCTGGAGGTGTTCGAGGTGGAGTTCGACCTTGGTGGTGGCGAGGCGGCCCGCCGTGCGGACGAGGACGCCGGGGGTGAGGACGGCGTCGGGCCAGTCGCCGCCCTGGGTGCGGCGGTAGAGCTCGTCGTGGATGGCGGCGATGGTGGGGGCGCTGATTCCCTTGTGGAGCTGCCACTGTGCGGTGACGAGCCGGTCCCGGGTGGATTCGGTGAGGGCGTGGAAGTAGTGGGTGTAGTCCGGTGTGAAGTGCTCCAGGCCCAGCTTGGAGTACTCCATGGGCGCGAACGCCTCCGTACGGCCCAGCCAGTGCAGCTGCTCGCGTCCGGTGGGCCGGTGGCGCAGCAGGTCGAGGAAGACCTCGGCGCCGGACTGTCCGGCGCCGATGACGGTGACGTGCCCGGCGGCGAGGAGTCGGTCGCGCTCGCGGAGGTAGTCGGCGGCGTGGATGACGGGCACGCCGGGTGCTTCGGCGAGGGGCTTGAGGGGTTCGGGCACGTACGGTTCGGTGCCGACGCCGAGGACGACGTTCCGTGCGTACGTTCGACCGGGCATCTCGTCCTTTCCCTCGGTGTCGGGTCGGGTGAAGTTGACCTCGAACAGGTCGCGTTCGGGGTTCCAGCGCACGGAGTCGACTCGGTGGCCGAAGCACAGCCCGGGCAGGCTCTGGCTGACCCAGCGGCAGTAGGCGTCGTACTCGGTGCGCTGGATGTGGAAGCGCTCGGCGAAGTAGAACGGGAAGAGCCGGTCGCGGGTGCGGAGGTAGTTGAGGAACGACCAGGGGCTGACCGGGTCGGCGAGTGTCACCAGGTCGGCCAGGAACGGCACCTGGACCGTGGCGCCCTCGATGAGGAGGCCCGGGTGCCAGTCGAAGCCGGGGCGTTGCTCGTAGAAGACGGTGTCGAGTTCGGCGAGTGAGTGGGCGAGGGCGGCGAGGGAGAGGTTGGCCGGCCCGATGCCGATGCCGACCAGGTCGCGGGGCGCTTCGGGCTCCTGGCCCGGGGGCGTGCTCATGGGGTGTTTCTTTCTGCGAGTGCTGCCTACGGGTGCGGGTGCTGCGCGAGTTCTACGAGTTTCAGCAGGGCGGTGAGGTCGCCGGGTCGGGTGTGGGGGTTGAGGAGGGTGGCCTTGAGCCAGCGGCAGCCGTCGAGTGCGGCGCGGCCTATGACGGCCCGGCCGTCGTGGAGGAGTTGTCGGCGTACGGCGGCCACGGTGTCGTCGGAGGCGCCGGCCGGCCGGAAGAGGACCGTGCTGATGGTGGGCCGGTCATAGAGCTCGAAGCCGGGGTGTGTCTCGATGAGGGCGGCGAATTCCTGGGCGAGGTCACAGACTTGGTCGACGAGCGCGCCGAGTCCCGTACGGCCCAGGGTTTTCAGGGTGACGGCGATCTTGAGGATGTCGGGGCGGCGGGTCGTGCGCGCTGAGCGGCCGAGGAGGTCGGGCAGGCCGGCCTCGGTGTCGTCGTCCGCGTTGAGGTAGTCGGCCTGGTGCCGCAGCGCGGCGAGGTCCGCTTGGTCGCGTACGGCGAGGAGGCCTGCGGCGACGGGCTGCCAGCCGAGTTTGTGCAGGTCGAGGGTGATGGTGTGGGCGCGGGTCAGGCCGTCGAGCTGGGCACGCCGGCGGTCGCTGAAGAGGAGGCCTCCGCCGTATGCGGCGTCGATGTGGAGGCGGGCGCCATGGGCCTCGCAGAGTTCGGCGATCTCGGGGAGGGGGTCGATGAGACCGGCGTCGGTCGTGCCGGCGGTGGCGGCGACCAGGAGGGGCCCCTGCAGCTGGGTGAGCGCGTCGTCCAGGGCGGCGGGGTCGAGGGTGCCCGCCGGGGTGGGGATCGTGACGGGCTCGGGCAGCCCGAGCAGCCAGGCGGCGCGCGGGAGGGAGTGATGGGCGTTCTCCCCGCAGACCAGCCGTATCGCTCCGTGGCCTTGTGCCTGTCGTTGTGCCTCTCGGGCGAGGAGGAGCGCGAGCTGGTTGGACTCGGTGCCGCCGGTGGTGACCAGGGCGTCGACGGCGTGCACTTCCGCGGCCAGGGCCCGCGTCACCAGGGCTTCGAGCGCGGAGGCGGCCGGGGCCTGGTCCCAGGAATCGAGCGACGGGTTCAGCGCGGACGCGGCGAGGTCGGCGGCGGTGGCGACGGCCAGGGGCGGGGTGTGGAGGTGGGCCGCACAGAGGGGGTCGGCGGGGTCGGCGGTGCCGGCCGTGAGGGCGCGGACGAGCCGGTGGAGGGCGTCCGGTTCACCTTCGACGGGCAGCACCTCACCGAGTGCGTCCCGCACCATCGCGGCGACCGCCTGCGGGCCCCCGGCGGGAAGGGGCCCGCCCCGCACGTCCGCTCCCTCGCGCAACGCGTCGAGCACCGTGTCGAGCAACGGCCGGAGTGCGCCGGGTCCTTGGGGGCCTGAGGCGAGGGGCGGGATGGGCATGGGGTTCCTCCGAGCACGGGGAGTCCCATCTTGTACGCCAATCGGGTGCTGAGGCCGAAAAAGCCGTTGATTACCTCCAAAAGAGGGTACGAGAGCGCGCCCTCAGCAGGGGCGCGCCGCAAAGGGGCGCGGGGCTGTGTCAGTGTGCGGCTCCACCGCGTGGGCGCGATCAGCCACACTCAGCCGTCAGCCCGCAGACGCCCCCGCCCCCAACGGCGCGCCCCGGCAAATCCCTACGCCTCCCGCACCCGCAACGCCCTCCCCAAGTCATCCAGCTGATCCACCAGCTTCCGCCGAAGAGCCGGAATCAGCTCGGCCTCACCAAGACACCGCTCCCCCAGAGCAAGCGTCTCCGAGTCCACCGCGTACACCGGGAACGCCCACCGCCCGGCGGCATCCGCAATAGCCGGCCCTCGCCTGGCGGCGAGCGATACCGCGTCGGTCCAGTAGCGCGACACGTACTCCTGGAGGATGTCCGCCTGTTCCGGCTGCCAGAAGCCCTGGGCCGTGGCCGTGAAGAGGTAGTTGGAGAGGTCGTCGGAGGCGAACATGGCCTCCCAGGCGGCGCGCTTGGCCTCCGGATCGGGCATTGCGGCCCGGCAGCGGGCGGCGCCCTCCTGGCCGGTGGCGCTGGGGTCCCGTTCCAGTTCCTCGGCGATGGCGGCGTCGTCGACCGCGCCGAGGACGGCGAGCCGGCCGAGGAGGCGCCAGCGCAGTTCGGGGTCGAGTTCGGGGCCGCCCGGAACCGTGCCGTCGGCGAGCCAGGCGGCGATGGTGTCGGGGTGGGCGGCGGTGTCGATGCGGTGGCGTACGGCGGTCAGGCGCAGGCCGGGGTTGTCGCCGTCCTCGGTGCGGCGGATGAGGTCGCGGCACAGGGCGGTGAGGGTGGTGAGGCCGGCGGGGCGCTGGTCGGGGGTGAGGAAGCGGTCGGCGACCTGGGTGGTGGCGAAGGCGAGGACGCCTTGGACGATGGCGAGGTCGGTTTCGCGCGGGAGATGGGTGCGGGCGGCTTCCAGGTAGGCGGTGGGCGGGAGTTCGGCGTCGCGTACGGCGTCGCGCAGGGCGTTCCAGACGACGGCGCGGGTGAGTGGGTCGGGGAGTCCGGAGAGGCTGCCGGTGATGGTGGCGAAGGAGTCGGGGTCGAAGCGGATCTTGGCGTAGGTGAGGTCGCCGTCGTTGAGGAGGAGCAGTGCGGGGCGTTTGCCGATGGGCTGCTCGGCGGTCTGGGGGAGGTCGAGTTCGATCTGGTCGCGGAGGGTGAGGTGGCCCTGTTCGTCGCCGAGGTCCTGGTCGTAGAGGCCGACGGTGATGTGGTGGGGGCGGCTGCCGGCGTGGTCGATGGTGAGGGTGTAGGTGCTGTCGGCGCCGCGGGTGACCTTGGGGGTGAAGGTGTCGACGCCGGTGGTGCGCAGCCAGGCGTCGGCCCAGGCGTGGACGTCGCGTTCGGTGGCGCCGGCGAGGTTGTCGATGAAGTCGGCGAGGGTGGCGTTGCCGAAGCGGTGGCGGGTGAAGTGGGCGTTGATGCCGGCGAGGAAGTCCTTCTCGCCGAGCCAGGCGACGAGTTGTCGTAGGGCGGAGGCGCCCTTGGCGTAGGAGATGCCGTCGAAGTTGAGGAGGGCGGCGGCGGTGTCGTCGACGGCTTCGGGGGCGACGGGGTGGGTGGAGGGGCGCTGGTCGGCGTCGTATCCCCAGGCCTTGCGGGCGATGCCGAAGTCGACCCAGGTGTCCGTGAAGCGAGTGGCTTCGGTGAGGGTCTGGTAGCCCATGTACTCGGCGAAGGACTCGTTGAGCCAGATGTCGTCCCACCAGCGCAGGGTGACGAGGTCGCCGAACCACATGTGGGCCATCTCGTGGGCGATGACCATGGCGCGGGTCTGGCGTTCGGTGTCGGTGACGGCGGAGCGGTAGACGAACTCGTCGCGGAAGGTGACGAGTCCGGGGTTCTCCATGGCGCCGGCGTTGAACTCGGGGACGAAGGCCTGGTCGTAGGAGTCGAAGGGGTACGGCTCCTCGAATTTCTCGTGGTAGCGGTCGAAGCAGGCGCGGGTGACGTCGAGGATCTCGTCGGCGTCGGTGTCCAGGTAGGGGGCCAGGGAGCGGCGGCAGTGGATGCCGAAGGGCAGGCCGCGGTGTTCGGTGCGTACGGAGTGCCAGGGGCCGGCGGCGACGGCGACGAGGTAGGTGGAGATCGGCGGGGTGGTGGCGGCGCGCCAACTGCCGTCGTGCTGCTGCTCGGTGATGCCGTTGGCGAGGACGGTCCAGCCTTCGGGGACGGTGGCGGTGAGGTCGAAGACGGCCTTGAGGTCGGGCTGGTCGAAGGCGGCGAAGACGCGTTGGACGTCGTCGAGGAACAGGTTGGAGTAGACGTATGTCTCGCCGTCGGCGGGGTCGGTGAAGCGGTGCATGCCCTCGCCGGTGCGGGAGTAGCGCATGGCGGTGTCGACGCGCAGTTCGTGCTTGCCCGCGGTGAGGCCCTTGAGCGGCAGCCGGTTGCCGTCGAGGGTTCCCGGGTCGAGGGGCTCTCCGTCGAGGGTGGCGGAGCGCAGTTCGGCGGGCTTGAGCTCGACGAAGGTGTCCGTGGCCTTTTTCTTCCCCCGTACGGTGAAGTGGATGACGGTACGGGAGTCGAAGGTCTCGTCGCCGCGCGTGAGGTCGAGGGTGATCTCGTAGCGGTGGACGTCGAGGAGCTTGGCACGGGTCTGCGCTTCGTCGCGCGTCAGTACGGACATGGGGGACATGCTGCCTGATGCCCTGGGCGTGGGACAGGGGCGGGCCGGGTACGCGACCGTACGCCACCTATGTCCGGTCGCGTGCGCCCGGCATCCGGTGTTCCCGGTGGTCAGCGCCGCCCTTGCCCGTCTCGTCGGTCTCGTGGTGCTTGAGGCGGGCGCGCAGGGTGCGGAGCTCGCTTTCGAGGGCGCGGGAGCGGGCGTGGGCGTCGTACAGGTAGCGGACCTTGGTGCGCAGGGCCCAGGGGTCGATGGGTTTGATGACGAGGTCGGCGACGCCGAGGCGGAAGGCGGTGGAGGTGAGTTCGGCGTCGGGGCCGAAGCCGGTGAGGAGGATGACGGGGATGTGCTGGGTCTGTTCGACCTTGCGCATGTAGCGGACGACGTCGAGTCCGCTGACGCCGGGCATGCGTACGTCGAGGAGGAGCAGGCCGACGTGGCCGCGCAGGACTTCCTTGAGTGCCGCGTCGCCGCTGGTGGCGCGGGTCAGCCGGTAGCCCAGGGGGGCCAGGGCGCTCTCCAGGGCGTACAGGGTGTCCTCATGGTCGTCGACGATGAGGATCTTGGTTTCCGACGGCATGGCCTGGCCTGCTCACTGCGTGTGGTCATCGTCTGGCGAAGAGTGCTCACGCAGGATGCCCGTTGGAGGGCGCGATGTCACTCCCCTGTGCCGGCCCCCTGTGGCCTACTTGTCTGTGGCGCCTGTGGTGCCTGTCGTTCCTGTGGTGCCTGTCGTGCCTGTGGTGCCGCCGTTCAGTGTGTTGTCCGCGATGCGCTCGTGGTGCCGGATGACCTCGGCGATGATGAAGTTCAGCAGTTTCTCGGCGAACGCCGGGTCCAGCTTGGCACTTTCGGCGAGCCCGCGCAGTCGGTTGATCTGCTGCGCCTCGCGGGCCGGGTCGGCGGCGGGCAGCTGATGCGCGGCCTTGAGGTGGCCGACCCGCTGGGTGCACTTGAAGCGCTCGGCGAGCATGTGGACGACGGCGGCGTCGATGTTGTCGATGCTGTCCCGCAGGCGTGTGAGCTCCTCGCGCACGTCCGCGTCGACCTCTTTGGCCGGCGTCCCGTTGTTCGCCTCGTTGGTGTTGCTGATGGTCATGGTCGTCACCCTACGGGGCGGCCGTGGTCGGGGCGCGAGGCGTATGGCTCGGCTGCCCTCACGACGGGCGGCGAGCTTGCCGTCCGTACCGGCGTGGAGCGTCCGTACCGGCTTAGAGTGGAACGTATCGAGACGTCTCTGGGGGTGCGGACGTGGCGAACGGCGGACCGGTCGAGCACGGCTACCCGCACCTGGACCTCGTGCGGGAGTCGATCACCGCGCTGTACAAGCGGCTCTCGTACGACACGATCCAGATCTTCGACACCAGTGTGGCCCCCGTCGACGTGGCGTTCTGCGACACCGACGATCTTCATCTCGGTGCCCAGCGGGTGGCGCGCGAGCTGGTCCGGCACTATCGGCTGCCGGAGGCCCGGATGATCATCGGCTTCCGTGAGATGACGCATGCGGCGAGCGTCGAACTGGCCGCGGGCCCCGAGTACTTCATCGAGCTCAACGACCGCTTCCGCACCCATCGCCGGGACATCGGCGCGGCCCTCGCCCATGAGGTGATGCACGTCTATCTGCACCGCCTCGGGCTGTCGTTCTCCGGCACCCGGGAGAACGAGATCCTCACGGACACGGCGGCGACGTACCTGGGGGCGGGCTGGCTGCTGCTCGACGCGTTTCGGGAGGACGCCGCGTCGTCGCAGAAGCTCGGGTATCTGACGCCGGAGGAGTTCGGATATGTGCTGGCGAAGCGGGCTCAGGTGTTCGGGGAGGATCCGTCGGTGTGGTTCACGAGTCCGCAGGCGTATTCCGCGTACGCGGAGGGCCGGGAGCGGGCTCGGCGGGACGAGCAGCAGCCGCCGTTGACCGGGGCGGGGTGGGTGGGGCGGCGGCGGTATGCCCGGGATCGGCGCCATGCGATGGAGCTGCGGTCGGCTGGGCCGGGGGGCAGGCTCGGTGTGGGGGTGTCGTATGCGTTCACGCCGGACGGGGGGCCGTTGAGGGTGTCGTTTCCCTGCCCTACCTGTCATCAGAGGATCAGGGTGCCGGTTCGGGGGCGGGTTCGGGCTCGGTGTGGGTTGTGTCGGACGGTTTTGGAGTGTGACACGTAGGTTTTTGGGGGCGCGGGAGGGGGTGGGGGGGCGGGATGTTGGCGTGTGCGGGTTCGTGGCGGCTTGTCGCGCCCACGCGGCGGAGCCGCAAATCGACACAGCCCCGCGCCCCTTGGGTGCCCCTCGGTTACAAGGCCGGGGAAAGTGGTTGCTCAGCTCGACCCGTACACCTGGCCCGGTGGCTGCGCCTCCGCGAGGAGTTTCCGTGCTGCCTCGCCTGCTTCTGTTGGGGTCCAGCGGGCGCCCTTGTTCGTGGTGGGGCCTGGGCGCCAGCCCTCCATGACGGTGATGCGGCCGGCCTCCGTTTCGAAGACTCGGCCGGTGACGCCTGTGCCCGCGGCTGAGCCCAGCCAGACGACCAGGGGGGAGACGTTCTCGGGGGCCATGGCGTCGAAACCGGTGTCGGGGGCGGCCATCGTCTCGGCGAAGGTGCTCTCCGTCATCCTCGTCCGCGCGGCGGGGGCGATGGCGTTGACCTGGATGCCGTAGCGCTGGAGTTCGGCGGCGGCGACCAGGGTCAGGGCCACGATGCCGGCCTTGGCGGCGCTGTAGTTGCCCTGCCCGACGGAGCCCAGCAGGCCCGCGCCACTGCTGGTGTTGACGACTCGTGCCACCGGCGTCCGTCCTGCCTTGGTCTCGGCCCGCCAGTGCGCGGCGGCGTGCTTCAGCGGCAGGAAGTGGCCCCTCAGGTGGACCCGGACGACCGCGTCCCAGTCGTCCTCGTCGAGGTTGACGAGCATCCGGTCGCGCAGGAAGCCGGCGTTGTTGACGAGGGTGTCGAGGCGGCCGTACGTGTCCAGTGCGGCGCGTATCAGGGACGCGGCGCCCTCGGTCGTCGCGATGTCGCCGCCGTGGGCGATCGCTTCCCCTCCCGCCGCGCGGATCTCCTCGGCGACCCGGGCGGCCGGGCTGTCGGGGGCCGGGGCACCGTCCGGTGTGCCGTCCAGTCCGATGCCGAGATCGTTGACGACGACTCGGGCGCCTTCGGCGGCGTATGCGAGGGCGTGGGCGCGTCCGAGCCCGCGCCCCGCGCCGGTGATCACGACGACGCGCCCCTCGCAGAGTCGTTGTGCGTTCACGTCGTTTCTCCTTGCTGCTGGTTGGCCGTGGCCGCGTCGAGGAAGGGCGGGCGCTCTCCGCCGCCGTGGACGTGGAGCGAGGCGCCGGTGATGTACGCCGCCGCGTCGGAGGCGAGGAAGACGGCTGCCTCGCCCACGTCGGACGGTTCGGCGAGGCGGCCCAGGGGGACGGTGCGGGCGACTGCCGCGATGCCGTCCGCGTCGCCGTAGTGGAGGTGGGAGAGCTCCGTGCGGACCATGCCGAGGACGAGGGTGTTGACGCGTATGTCCGGGGCCCATTCCACGGCCATCGAGCGCGCCAGATGCTCCAGGCCGGCCTTGGCCGCGCCGTACGCCGCCGAGCCGGGCGACGGGCGGCTGCCGCTGACGCTGCCGATCATCACGATCGCGCCCCTGGCCCGGCGGAGGTGCTCGTAGGCGGCGAGGGAGACGGTGAGTGGGGCGGTGAGATTGAGGTCGATGACGCGGGCGTGGCGGTGGGCGTCGGCTGCGGTGAGCGGCCGGTAGGGGGTGCCGCCCGCGTTGTTGACGAGGGTGTCGAGCCGGGGCAGGTCGTCGAACAGACGGTGGACGGTGTCGGGGTCCCGGACGTCCACCGGTATGAACTCGGCGCCTTTGACTGGTACTTCGGGCGGGTGGCGGGCGCACACGACGACCTCGGCGCCCGCTTCGACGAGGGCACGGGCGATGCCGGCGCCGACGCCGCGCGTGCCGCCGGTGACGACGGCGACCTTCCCGTTGAGCCGCATCCGCTGCTACCTTCCACCCAAGAGGCGTACCTAACAAACGTTAGGTGGAAGGTAGCTGATGCTGCTATGGGTGTCTCCACCTCGTCCCCCGAAAAGGGGATTTCCGTTGTCACGGTTGACTTCCCGCCGGTGAACGCGTTGCCGGTGCGCGGCTGGTTCGAGCTGGCCGACGCGGTGCGCGGGGCGGGGCGTGATCCTTCGGTCGGCTGTGTGGTGCTGGCGGCGGAAGGGCGCGGGTTCAACGCCGGGGTGGACATCAAGGAGATCCAGGCCGCGGGGCGGCGCGCGCTGATCGGCGCCAACCAGGGCTGCGCGGAGGCGTTCGCCGCCGTGTACGAGTGCGAGGTGCCGGTGGTCGCCGCGGTGCACGGTTTCTGCCTGGGCGGCGGGATCGGGCTGGTGGGCAACGCGGACGCGATCGTGGCGAGCGACGACGCCACGTTCGGACTGCCGGAGCTCGACCGGGGCGCGCTGGGTGCGGCGACGCATCTGGCCCGGCTGGTCCCCCAGCACCTGATGCGCGCGCTGTACTACACCTCGCGTACGGCGACGGCGGCCGAGCTACGGGCGCACGGCTCGGTCTGGAAGGTCGTACCACGCGCCGAACTGCCTGCCGCAGCCCTGGAGTTGGCGCGGGAGATAGCCGCCAAGGACGCCCGGCTGATCCGGTTGGCCAAGGCCGCGATCAACGGCGTCGACCCCGTCGACGTCCGCCGCAGTTACCGCTTCGAACAGGGCTTCACCTTCGAGGCCAACCTCGACGGAGTGGCCGACGAGCTCCGCGACACCTTCGGCAAGCCGGAGACGAAGGGATCTGAGGGGGGAACCGGGTGAGTGACAAGACGATGACCGCCGACGAGGCCGTCTCGCGGCTGGAGAGCGGCATGACCCTCGGCATCGGCGGCTGGGGTTCGCGCCGCAAGCCCATGGCCCTGGTGCGAGCGCTGCTCCGTACCGAGATCGCCGATCTCACCGTCGTCTCGTACGGCGGCCCGGACGTGGGCATGCTCGCCGCTGCCGGGCGCATCCGAAAACTGATCGCCGCTTTCGCCACCCTCGACTCGATCCCGCTGGAACCCCACTTCCGCGCGGCGCGCGAGCGGGGCGCCTTCGAGCTGATGGAGATCGACGAGGCGATGTTCATGTGGGGCCTGCACGCGGCCGCCAACCGCCTCCCCTTCATGCCGGTGAGGGCCGGCATCGGCTCGGACGTGATGCGGGTCAACCCGGAGCTACGCACCATCACCTCCCCCTACGCCGACGGCGAGACCTTCGTGGCCATGCCCGCCCTCCGCCTGGACGCGGCGCTCGTCCACGTCAACCGCGCCGACCGCCAGGGCAACGGCCAGTACCTGGGCCCGGACCCGTACTTCGACGACCTCTTCTGCGAGGCCGCCGACACGGCGTACGTCTCCTGCGAACGCATCGTCGACACGGCGGACCTGACGAAAGAGGCGCCACCCCCCTCACTCCTCCTCAAACGCCACGTCGTGACAGGCGTGATCGAAGCCCCGGGCGGCGCGCACTTCACCTCCTGCGCCCCCGACTACGCCCGCGACGAAGCCTTCCAGAAGACCTACGCGACGACCCCCTGGCCCGAGTTCGCGGCTCGTTTCCTCAGCGGCGACGAACAGGCGTACCAGTCGGCGGTCAAGGAGGCGACGTGACCGCAGTGAGCCGCGCCGAGTACTGCGTGATCGCCTGCGCCGAGGCCTGGCGCGACGCGGGCGAGATCCTCGCGAGCCCGATGGGCCTGATCCCCTCCATCGGCGCCCGCCTGGCCCGCCACACCTTCTCCCCGGACCTGCTCCTCACCGACGGCGAGGCCCTGCTGGTCACCCCGGACGGCACCGTAGAGGGCTGGCTCCCCTACCGCCAACACCTCGCCCTGGTCACCGGCGGCCGACGCCACGTGATGATGGGCGCGAGCCAGATCGACCGATACGGCAACCAGAACATCTCCTGCATAGGCGACTGGACGAAACCGAAACGCCAACTGCTCGGCGTACGCGGCGCCCCCGTCAACACCCTCAACAACCCCACCAGTTACTGGATCCCGAAACACTCCCGCCGTGTCTTCGTCGAGAAGGTCGACATGGTGTGCGGAGTGGGCTACGACCACGCCCCCGACGCACGCCACCACCACATCCCCCGCGTCGTCTCCGACCTCGGCGTCTTCGACTTCGCCACCGCGGACCACTCGATGCGGCTGGCGTCCCTGCACCCGGGAGTCACCGTCGAGCAGGTCAAAGAGGCGACCGCCTTCGCCGTCACCATCCCGAACGAAGTGCCGTACACGCGCGCCCCGACCCCCGCCGAACTGCACCTGATCCGCGAAGTACTCGACCCCCACAACACCCGCACCCGCGAGGTCGAGGCCTGATGGAAACGGCACTCACCCGCCTGACAGGCGTCCGCCACCCCCTCGTCCAGACCGGCATGGGCTGGGTGGCGGGCCCCCGCCTGGTCTCCGCCACGGCCAACGCCGGCGCGCTCGGAATCCTGGCCTCCGCGACCATGACCCTCGACCAGCTGCGTACGGCGGTACGAGAGGTGAAGTCCCGTACGGACGCCCCCTTCGGGGTCAACCTCCGCGCCGACGCGACGGACGCCCGCGACCGCGTACGCATCATGATCGAGGAGGGCGTACGCGTAGCCTCCTTCGCCCTGGCCCCCTCCCCCGAGCTGATCACGGAGCTCAAGGAGGCGGGCATCGTCGTCATCCCCTCCGTGGGCGCCCGACGGCACGCCGAGAAGGTCGCGGCCTGGGGCGCGGACGCGGTGATCGTGCAGGGCGGCGAGGGCGGCGGCCACACCGGCGAAGTGGCGACAACGGTCCTCCTCCCGCAGGTCGTGGACGCCGTGGACATCCCTGTCGTAGCGGCAGGCGGCTTCTTCGACGGAAGGGGCCTGGTCGCGGCACTCGCCTACGGCGCGACCGGCATCGCCATGGGCACGCGTTTCCTGCTCACCTCGGACTCGACGGTGCCGGACCCGGTGAAGGCCCGCTACCTGGCGGCAACCGTCAAGGACATCACCGTGACCCGGGCGGTCGACGGCCTCCCGCACCGCATGCTCCGCACGGACCTGGTCACAGCCCTGGAAAACGCCGGCCGCCTGAGGACCCTCTCCCAGGCGATCCGCCACGCGGCAGCCTTCCGCGAACTCTCCGGCCTGACCTGGCGCCGACTCCTCCACGACGCCCGCACCACCCGGCACGGCAAGAACCTCACGTGGAGCCAACTCCTCCTCGCCGCCAACACCCCCATGCTCCTCAAGTCCGCGATGGTGGACGGCCGCACGGACCTGGGAGTCATGGCGGCCGGCCAGGTCACGGGAGTGATCGACGACCTGCCGTCGTGCGCGGAGCTGGTGGAGCGGGTGATGAAGGAGGCCGATCAGGTGCTGCGGGCGTTGCCCCAAGCAGACATGTGACCGAGGCCATGAACATCCGCGAAGCCCGCGCCGGGTCCGAATACGACGCCCTTGAGGAAGCGGCCGACGAGCTGCTGGCCCGGGAGGCATGCAGCACCTGGACGAGCCGACGGTGAGCATGGCCGAGCTCCTCGCCGACCTGTTCAGCGAGGAGCGGGAGCAGGGCGCTAAGTGAAATACGCGTTCCGTTTCACGGCCACGGCTCAGCGACAGCTGCGAGTCATCGACCGCACCAGCGCGATGCGCATCCTGACCGCGCTCACACGACTCGGTGACGATCCGTACCGCGACGACGCCGACGTGAAGAAGCTCTCCGGCCACGACGGCTTGTACCGGCTCCGGGTCGGAGACTTTTGCGTGGCCTATCACATCGATGACGGACAGTTGATCATTCTCGTCGTCAAGGTCGGCACCGCCGCGACGTGTACCGCTCGCTCTGAATCGCGAGGCGCCAGCCCCTCAGACCCGCTCGACGATCGTCACATTCGCCTGCCCCCCGCCCTCGCACATCGTCTGGAGCCCGAACCGCCCCCCTGTGCGCTCCAGTTCGTGCAGCAGAGTCGTCATGAGCTTGGCGCCCGTCGCACCCAGTGGGTGCCCCAGGGCAATGGCGCCCCCGTTGACGTTGACCTTCTCCGGATCCGCCCCCGTTTCCTTCAGCCATGCCAGGACGACAGGCGCGAAGGCCTCGTTGATCTCGACGAGATCGATGGCGTCCAGCGAGAGGCCGGTCTTCTTCAGCGCGTACGCGGTCGCCGGTATCGGCGCGGTGAGCATACGGATGGGATCCTCGCCCCGCACGGACAGATGGTGAACCCGGGCACGCGGCGTGAGCCCGTGCTCCCGCACGGCCCGCTCGGAGGCGAGCAGCAGCGCGGCCGCACCGTCGGACACCTGGGAGGAGCACGCGGCGGTGACGGTTCCCCCGTCGATCACCGGCTTCAGCCCGGCCATCTTCTCCAGGGAGGTGTCCCGGCGCGGCCCCTCGTCAACGGCCACCTCCCGATACGCGGCGATCTCCTTCTCGAAGCGCCCCTCGTCAATGGCCCGCACCGCCCGCTGATGCGACCGGAGCGCGTACTCCTCCTGGTCCTCCCGGCTGATCCCCCACTTGGAGGCGATCATCTCGGCCCCGACGAACTGGTTCACCGGCCGCTTCCCGTACCGCGCCCGCCACCCCTCACTCCCCGCGAACGGCCCCTCGGTGAGCCCGAGCGGCACGGCGGCCTGACGGGAGGCGAAGGCGATGGGGACCATCGTCATGTTCTGCACACCACCCGCGACGACCAGATCCTGTGTGCCGGAGAGCACGGCCTGGGCGGCGAAGTGCACGGCCTGCTGAGAGGAGCCGCACTGCCGGTCGACGGTCGTCCCGGGCACCTCCTCCGGCAGCCCGGCGGCCAGCCAACTGGTCCGCGCGATGTCACCGGCCTGCGGCCCCACCGCGTCCAGACAGCCGAAGACGACGTCCTCGACGGCGGCGGGATCGATGCCGACGCGCGCCACCAACTCCTTCAGCACATGCGCGCCGAGGTCAGCCGGATGAACCGCGCCGAGCCCTCCCCCACGCCGCCCGACGGGCGTACGGACCGCTTCGACGATGTAGGCCTCGGCCATGGCAACTCCCCTGACTCCACAATGAGTTGAACGAGTTGGATCGAGTTGGATCGAGTTGAACGAGCTACGTGCGTACGGCGATCCCGTCCAGCACCATCGACAGGTACTGCCGGGCGATCTCCTCGGGGCTGTGCTGTCCTCCGGGCCGGTACCAGGACGCGGCGACCCACACGGTGTCGCGTACGAACCGGTAGGTGAGCCGCATGTCGAGGTCGGCCCGGAAGACCCGTGCCGCGACGCCGCGCTCCAGCGTGGACAGCCACGCCATCTCGAACCTGCGCTGCGACTCGGCGAGGAACGCGAACCGTTCCTGCGCGACCAGCTGCTTCGCCTCCTTCTGGTAGATCGCGACGGCGGCCCGGTGCCGGTCGATCTCCCGGAAGGACTCGGTGACCAGCGCCTCCAGCGTCTCGCGCGGCCCCGACTCGGTCGCCAGGACGGTGTCGTAGCCGTCCCAGAGCTCGTCGAGGAAGGTCCGCAGGATCTCCTCCAGCATCGATTCCTTGGAGTCGAAGTGGTAGTAGAGGCTGCCCGCGAGCATGCCCGCGTGGTCCGCGATCTTGCGTACGGTGGTGGCGTTGTAGCCCTGCTCGGCGAAGACCTCGGCGGCGGTGTCGAGGAGTTCACGGCGACGGGCGGGCGCGGCGGTCACCTGGGACTTCTTCTGGGCCGGCGTCGTGGTCGGCTTCTTGGTCGGCTTCTTGGTCGGCACGGTTCCATTGTGGTCCTGTCGTCTCCCTAGGGGTGCTGGCTGCTGACGGAGACGACCTCGCCCGTCATGTACGACGAGTAGCCGGACGCCAGGAACACGATCACGTTGGCCACCTCCCAGGGTTCGGCGTACCGCCCGAAGGCCTCCCGCGCGGTCAGCTCCTCCAGCAGCTCGTCCGTCGTCACCTTCACCAGATGGGGGTGCATGGCGAGGCTCGGCGAGACGGCGTTGATCCGCACCCCGTACTCGGCGGCCTCCACCGCCGCGCACCTGGTCAGCGCCATCACGCCCGCCTTCGCCGCCGCGTAGTGCGCCTGCCCGGCCTGGGCGCGCCAGCCGACGACGGAGGCGTTGTTGACGATGACGCCACCGGGTTCCTGTGCGCAAAAGACCCGCAGCGCCGCCCGTACGCATCGGAACGTGCCGTTCAGCGTCACGTCCAGCACCTTCGCCCACTGCTCGTCGGTCATGTCGACGAGACACGACGTCCCCCCGAGCCCCGCGTTGTTGACCACGACGTCCAGCCGCCCGTGCTCCCTCACGGCGGCCTCGAACAGCGCGAGCACCTGGGCCTCGTCGGTCACGTCACAAGGCACCGCACCGACCCGCTCCCCGCCGAACTCCCCGGCCAGCTCGGCCTCGTACTCCTTGAGCCGTCGCGCGTGCACGTCGCTGATCAGGACGCGCGCGCCCTCTTCCAGGAAGCGCCGGGCGGTCGCGCCGCCGATGCCCGCCCCGGCCGCCGCGGTGATCACGGCGGTGCGTCCGCTGAGCAGTCCGTGCCCGAGAACGTACGCCGGACCCTCGACGTTCTTCATGACAGCACGCTAACCTACCAAACACTTGTTAGGGAAGGAGGGTGGCCCGTGGACCTCGCCCATTCCCCCGCCGACGAGGCCTTCCGCGCCGAGGCGCGCGCCTGGCTGCGCACCCATGTCCCGCCCGAGCCGCTCCCCTCCCTGGAGACCGAGGAGGGCTTCGCCGCTCACCGCGCCTGGGAGGCCGCACTGGCCGTGGACCGCTGGTCGGTGGTGAGCTGGCCGACCGCGTACGGCGGACGCGGCGCGGGCCTGATGCGCTGGCTGATCTTCGAGGAGGAGTACTACGCGGCGGGCGCCCCCGGCCGGGTGAGCCAGAACGGCATCAACCTCCTCGCCCCGACCCTCTTCGACCACGGCACCGAGGAGCAGCGGGCCCGTGTCCTGCCGTCCATGGCCTCCGGCGAGGTCGTCTGGGCGCAGGCCTGGTCGGAGCCCGAGGCCGGCTCGGACCTCGCCTCACTCACCTCCAGAGCCGTGCGCACGGACGGAGGCTGGCGCTTGAGCGGCCAGAAGACCTGGTCGTCGCGGGCCGCCTTCGCGGACCGGGCGTTCGGCCTGTTCCGCAGCGAGCCGGGCACCGCGAAACCGCACCAAGGGCTGACGTACGTCATGTTCGACTTACGCGCACCCGGCGTCACGGTCCGTCCCATCGCCCGCCTCGACGGAAAACCGGCCTTCGCGGAGCTCTTCCTGGACGACGTGTTCGTACCCGACGAGGACGTGATCGGCGAGCCCGGCCAGGGCTGGCACATCGCGATGTCCACCGCGGGCAACGAGCGCGGTCTGATGCTCCGCTCCCCCGGCCGTTTCCTCGCCTCCGCGTCCCGGCTGCATGACCTGTGGCGCGGGCGGGGTTGCCCGGCGTCGACGAGTGACCGCGTGGCCGACGCGCTGATCGGCGCCCGCGCCTACCAGCTGTTCACCTACGCGGCCGCCTCCCGCTTCCTCCAGGGCACCCCGGTCGGCCCGGAATCCAGCCTGAACAAGGTGTTCTGGTCCGAGTACGACATCGCCCTGCACGAGACGGCCCTCGAACTGCTCGGCACGAAGGGCGAGTTGGCGGACACCGACTGGACCGAGGGCTATGTCTTCTCCCTCGCGGGCCCCATCTACGCCGGTACCAACGAGATCCAGCGCGACATCATCGCCGAGCGCCTCCTCGGCCTGCCGAAGGGCCGCCGCTGATGCCGCCGCCGATGCGTTTCCTCCTCGACACGGAACAGCGGGCGTTCGCCGAGTCGCTGGACGCGATGCTGACCGCCGCCGACACCCCCGCGGTCGTACGGGACTGGGCGCGGGGCGAGCACACGGCGGGACGGGCGCTGTGGTCCCGTATTGGGGAGCTGGGCGTGTTCACCCTGGCCGTCCCGGAGGCGTACAACGGCGTAGGCCCTCTCCCCGTCGAGCTGGCCGTCGCCTTCGTGGAGTTGGGGCGGCACGCGGTGCCCGGCCCGCTGGTGGAGACGGTCACGGCGGCGGTACTCCTCTGCGAAGTGGCCGGATCAGGCGACCCGGGCCCGGCGAAGCGCCTGCTGCCGGCGCTGGTCTCCGGCGAGGCCATGGCCACGCTCGCGCCTGCGGGGTCGTACGCGCTGGACGGGGATTCGGCGACGACCCTCCTCTCCCTGAGCGCCGGCGAACTGCGACTGGCCCCCGGCCACGGCCCGGTCCGGCCGTCCCTGGACCCGGCCCGCCGTCTGACCCCCCTCGCTCCCGGCGGCGAGCTCCTCGCCACGCACCCGCCCGTCGCCCGGGCCCTCACCTGGGCCCGGCTCGCGGTCGCCGCCCAGGCCCTCGGTGTGGGGCTCGCCCTCCTGGACCGGACCGTCGCCTACGTCAGGCAGCGAGCCCAGTTCGGCGTGCCCATAGGCTCGTTCCAGGCGGTGAAGCACCGGCTGGCGGATGCGAAGGTGGCGTTGGAGTTCGCGCGCCCGCTGGTCCTCGGGGCCGCGGTCACCCTGGACCCGGCCGACGTGGCCGCCGCCAAGGTCACCGCCTGCGAGGCGGCGTACACGACCGCCCGTACCGCGCTGCAACTGCACGGCGCGATCGGCTACACGGCGGAGTACGACCTGTCGCTGTGGCTGACCAAGGCCCGTGCGCTGCGCACCGCTTGGGGCAGCCCGGCCGAGTGCAGAGGCGACCTCCTCGAAGCCCTCAGTGGTGGTGGTCGCCGCTGGTGACCTCCCGGTACTCCTCCACCGTCGGCTTGGGGATGCGTGTCCCGGGCCCGAACATGGCCCGGGCCAGGTGGGCGCGCAGCCGCTGGCTGGGTTTGACCCGGCGCCGCACGCCACCCGCGTCGACGAGCGGGCCGATCTCGTACGGCTGTTCCTGCTCGTGCTGGGTGAGGGTGAACAGCTGCTCCTGCGAGAGCCCCTCATGGACCTCGACGAACTCGCCGTGCGGCAGCCGCTTGATGATGCCGGTCTCGCGGCCGTGCAGCACTTTGGCGCGGTCCCGGCGCTGGAGCCCCAGGCAGATCCGTTTCGTGATGATGAAGGTGGCGACGGGCACGACGAAGAAGCCGATGCGCACGAACCAGGTGATCGCGTTGATGGAGAGATGCAGATGGGTGGCGACGATGTCGTTGCCGCCACCGATCAGCAGGACGCCGTACAGGCTCAGCCAGGCCGCGCCCAGTCCGGTACGCACGGGCACGTTGCGTGGCCGGTCGAGGATGTGGTGCTCGCGTTTGTCGCCGGTGATCCAGGCCTCGATGAACGGATAGACAAGGATGGCCATCATGATCAGCGGGAAGAGGGAGAAGGGGATGAAGACGCCGAGGGCGAGGGTATGGCCCCAGGCGTTGATCTCCCATCCCGGCATCACCCGGATCAGGCCCTCGGAGAAGCCGAGGTACCAGTCGGGTTGGGCGCCGGTGGTGACCAGGTCGGGGCGGTAGGGGCCGAAGGCCCACACGGGGTTGATGGTGGCGATCGCGCCCATGAAGGCCAGCACCCCGAAGACGAGGAAGAAGAAACCGCCCGCCTTGGCCATGTAGACCGGCATGAACGGCATGCCCACCACCGACTTCTGGTCCCGTCCGGGCCCGGGGTACTGGGTGTGCTTGTGGTAGAAGACCAGGATCAGATGGGCGGTGACCAGGCCCAGCATGATCCCCGGCAGCAGCAGGATATGAATCGGGTAGAGCCGCGCGATGAAGTCCTCACCGGGGAACTCGCCGCCGAACAGGAAGAAGGAGAGGTACGTCCCCACGATCGGGACGGACAGGACGGCGCCCTGGGCGAAGCGGAGGCCGGTGCCGGAGAGCAGGTCGTCCGGGAGCGAGTAGCCGGTCAGACCGGTGATGATGCCGAGGAAGAGCAACGTCCAGCCGAACACCCAGTTCAGCTCGCGCGGCTTGCGGAACGCGCCGGTGAAGAACACCCGCATCATGTGGAGGATCATCCCGGCGACGAAGACCACCGCCGCCCAGTGGTGGATCTGCCGGATCAGCAGACCACCGCGCACATCGAAGCTGATCTCCAGCGTGGACTCGTACGCCCGTGTCATCAGGACGCCGTTCAGCGGCTCGTAGCTGCCGTTGTACTCGACCTCGATGCTGCTCGGCTCGAAGAAGAGGGTCAGCCAGACGCCGGTGAGGATCAGGATGAGGAAGCTGTAGAGGGAGATCTCGCCGAGCATGAAGGAGGGATGGTCCGGGAACACCTTGCGCAGGTTGGCCTTGGCGATGCCGTACACCCCGAGCCGCCCGTCGGTCCAGTCCGCGAGGCGCTCGCCTTTTCCGATCTCGCCCCGCCGTTGCCGGCCGCTCGCCGCGGCGCTCCTTTCACCGCCGCCGTCCGTCCCGACCGCTCGCACGCCGTCCATGCGTCGCCTCCCATCGGCTCGTCCCAGAGTGGCACCCACGTCCGTTGCTGTAAATGGGGCCCACTCCCCACTTATGCCACGCGGGTCGCACTCCTTATCCGACGATCCGAGAGTCCGCTTATGTGACATCCACCTGGAACGCTTACCCGCTTATGCGACGACTCCCTGGGTCCGCGCTTCCACCAGCCACTTCGGGAACTCACCGACCAGCCGGTCGTACAACTCCCCGTCCGAAACCCGCCGAGGGTCCGCACCCGCATGGAAGAACCCGGCGTTGTCGACGACCCGCTTGCCCGGCACCGCCAGCTCGTCCAGCTTCCGCAGAAAGTCGAACTGCTTGCTGTCCTTGTCCCCGAACCCGATGAACTGCCAGAACAGGGGCAGCCGGGCCGCCTTGCACAGATACCGCTCGGCGGCGAGCTTGTTGATCGGCCCGCCGTCGGTCTGGAAGACGACGAGAGCGGGGACCTTGAGACCTTCGGAGTCTTCCGAGTCGTCGGCGTAGTGGTCCAGGTAGTGGTCGATCACGGCGTCCATGGCCAGGTGATAGCTGGTCTTGCCCATGTGGCCGAGCCCCGCCACGATCCGCTCGATACGGCCCTGGTGGTCGGCCAGGGCGATGTCGGTCACGGCGTCGATGTCCGTCGAGAAGAAGACGACGGGCACGCTCCCGTCGTCGTCGAGGTGCGCCGACAGCCCGAGCACACGATCGGCGAGGGCCTGGACACTGCCGTCCTTGTAGTACGGCTTCATGGAGCCGCTGTAGTCGACGACGAGATAGACGGCGGCCCGCAGTCCGTCCAGCCCCTGCTTGGCGAGGGAGACCCCGGCGGTCTTGTAAAGGCCGACGAGGGCGGGAGCGGTGTCCTGCACCTTGGTGAGGCTGATGGCGGGCATGGGCGTTCTCCTGAGGCGGGGCACGGGATGGTTCGACGGAAGAGGCTTCGGCGGAAAACCGAGGTCGTGGATGGGCCGCGACTCACGCCTTCCCTTGGGAACCTTTAGTGATGTGCCGCCTGCCGACCGCATGAGCGTACGTGGATCGAATGTGTGACCTTTCCGCAGTCGTGTCGTTGATCGGATGACAGCACAACCGGCCACGAGGGGCAGCACTGGGCGCAGGATTCCACCTGCACGCCCACGCCACCCCACCACGGTGGGAACCGATCCAAACGATCCCACCACCTGCGGATCAAACAGGGATCACTTAGCTGATCAGAGACGCTACGGAACGACAAACGCCTCCCCCTCCCCACCCACCACCCACAGTTCGCTATTTTGTTCGCCGCCGTCCCAATCCGGCTCGTCATCAGTCCCATACCCAACAAGGAGCCGGTCGTGGAACCCGAGTCCCCGTCCCCCTCGCCGTCCGAGCCCGCCGTCACCACCTGCTACCGCCACCCGAAGGTGGAGTCGTACGTCCGCTGCACCCGCTGCGAACGCTTCATCTGCCCCGACTGCATGCACGACGCCGCGGTGGGCCACCAGTGCCCGGAGTGTGTGAAGGAAGGCGCCCGGACGGTCCGTCAGGCCCGCACGGCCTTCGGCGGCCGGATCTCGACGGTTCCGCTGGTGACGTACGTCCTGATCGCCCTGAACGTCCTGGCCTACGTGGGCGAACTGATACGCCCGCAGATCGTGGACGACTTCGCGATGCTGGGCCGGGGCCTGCTCGGCCCGGACGGGCTCCACTACGTCTGGCAGGACATCTACCCGGCCGACTTCCAACCCGAAGGCGTCATCGACGGTGAGTGGTACCGCCTCCTCACCGGCGAGTTCCTCCATCTGCCGCCCACCGAGGGCACGTTCGGCATCCTCCACATCGTGATGAACATGGTCACCCTGTGGAACGTCGGCAGGATCGTCGAAGCCCAACTCGGCCGCGCCCGCTACCTCGCCCTCTACCTTCTCTCCGGCCTCGGCGGCGCCGTCCTGGTCCTCCTCCTCGCCCCGGACGACACCACGGTCGGCGCCTCCGGCGCGATCTTCGGTGTCTGCACCGCCTACTACGTCCTCGCCCGCCGCCTGGGCGCCGACCCCTCAAGCGTCAACCGCTTCATGATCGGCCTGCTGCTGTGGCTCGTCATCTCCGCGGTCGCCACCTCCTGGCAGGGCCACCTCGGCGGCCTCCTGACCGGCGGCCTCGTGGCCCTCGCCTTCGCCTACGCCCCACGCGACCGCCGCCGGGCCGTCATCCAGGCGGGGGCGTGCGCGGCGATCCTGGTGCTGTTGGTGGTACTGGCCGTGGGGAAGGTCGCGGCGATGACGACTTGAGGTGGCGCCGTGGCCGACTCCAACACCCTCCGCAAACCTGGCACTTCTGGAATCATGTCGCTGATCAGCGCGGTCGGCGAGGGAGTTCTGGGTGGGGTCCGCGGGCACGGTGCAAGGTGAGTTCCAGGGACGGCGACGGGCGCTGCTGATCGGGGTGACGTCGACTCCGGCCCTCGCGGAGGAGCCAGAGCTCAACGACATGTACGCCGAGCTCACGTGCGCGGAGAAGGACGTCTCGCTCGTGGCCGAGGCGTTGGAGAAGTCGGGCTACGGCATCACCGAGCACCATGCCGGGCGCGTCCCCGCGTTCAAGCTGGGTAAGAGCGGCATCCAGCACGCCCTGCGCCGTTTCTTCGCCTCCTGCGAGCCGGGCGACACCGCCTTCGTCTACGTCTCCTGTCACGGGGTGACGCGCGGCGGCAACGACTTCCTGCTCGCGGCCGACGCCCAGCCCGGCGACCCGCGCTCCGACGGCATCCCGACCCTGATGCAGAGTTCCCTGCTCGGCGCCGACCCCGTCGGACTGCAACTGGAGGCCCTGCGGAAGGGCGTGACCGCCGTCATCTGCCTGGACGCCTGCCGGGAGGCGGAACTGCCTCAGGACGACGACTCGTCCGGTGTCCGGGTACCGGCCCAGGACGTGGTGTGGCTCTACAGCTGCGGCGCCGGCCAGCGCTCGTACGCCGATCAGGAGCACGGCAGTTGGTTCGCCCGAGCCCTGGCACAGGCGCTCGCCCCCGACACTCCGCCGACCACGTTCGGCGAGATCATGCGGCACACCGAGCTGGAGATGCGGCGGCTGGCCGGCGACGAGCCGGTGGATCCGCCGACGGTCAAGCATCTCGCCCCGTTCGGACAGGCCGTCGACACGCTGGAATTGTGCAAGGGGTACAAGGAGCCGCTGCCCTGGGCCGAGATGGTCACGAAGTCCACGCTGTGGGAGCACACTTCGGGCAGCGAGGCGGTCCACGAGCGGGTCAAGGCCGGTCTGGTGGAGCTGGCGGAATACGTGGGCCGCGACGTGGGGCAGTCGCGGGCCCACCAGGACGACCCCTGGCGTGATCTGACATATCCCGCCCGCTTCGAACGCCGACTCGTCGGGCTGATCGAGCGCATCCGGCGAAGCGAACCGCGGGTGCTGCTGTCACCCGCCGAAACGGCGGTGTTGCTGGCGGCGCCCCTGGTGCACGAGGACATCACCGCGGTCGCCCTTGAGGAGCTGCGGCAGGTGCTCGACCACGGTCGACTCGATGAGCACGGCAAGCTGGTCGCCGCCGCCGTGGAGGACGTACGCCGGGCGCACAAGCAGGTGCAGGGCACCCTCGAAACACTGCGCGGGCGGGGTCTGACCGCAGAAGCCCGGGCCGCGGAACACTGGCTGCGGCACCGCTTCATCGCGGACTGGGATCCCCTGTGGGAGCGCACCGGCGACTACCGGTCCGTCGACGCCCTGCTGTGCAAGCTCGCCCGGGTGGTCGCCGACTCCGCCGAGGAGCTGCCGCTCGGCGGTCACTCGGAGCTGTCGCTGCAACGCATCGACGGACAGCTCCGCCAAGTGCTGGGGCACCTGACGGTCGAGCCCGGCGACCGGCCCCGTATCAACGACTCCGAGCACGACGCGTGGAACAACTTCGCTCCCGTACTCGGCGGCAGATGGCGCGCCCAGGAGCTGGCCCAACTGCTGTGGACGGCCAGCCTGTTGTCGGCCGATCCGCGCCGGATGTCCAGTGTGCTCGTCAACCACCTCGGCGCACACGAGCCGCTGGTCCCGCACGAGGCCGTACGGGTCCTGTCCGACGAGTTCGACCTCGCCGCGGTGGGCGACCTGACCGCGGGCGCGTACGGACTCGACGTCCGCTTCCCCTGTCCGCACCCCGCGCTGCACGCGGCCGTCGAGGAACTCGCCGCCCGGGCCGACGCCTCGGTGGCCAGGATCCGCGGCCGCTGGCTCGAACACCGCTCCAGCCTGCCGTCCCTCCTGCGCGGCCTGCCCGGACGGGTCACCGCCCGGCAACTGGTCCCCGAGCCCGGCCAGTACACCGCCCCACTGGAGCGATTCCGTCTCGCCGAGGACGAGATCCGCCCCCTCCTCATGGGCGCGCAGCTGTACGGCGACAAGCTGCTCGCCGTCCGTGAGCTGTACCAGAACGCGCTGGACGCCTGCCGGTTGCGGGACATGCGGCACCAGTACGGCCGGAAGCAGGGCGAGACCGAGGAGGAGTGGACCGGCCAGATCACCTTCACCCAGGGCTGGGACGAGGAGGGGCGCCCTTACATCCAGTGCGAGGACAACGGCACCGGGATGAGCCGCGCCAAGCTCACCTCGATGTTCGCTCGGGCCGGCAAGCGGTACGAGCAGGACCCCGAGTTCATGCAGGAGCGCCGCGAGTGGCGCCGCGCCGAGCTGACCCCCATCGCCCTCAACTCCCGTTTCGGCATCGGCGTGTTCAGCTACTTCATGCTCGCCGAGGAGATCGTCGTCACCACGGCCCCCGTGAACCGCTACGGCCTCCGCGAGTCCCTCGACCGCGCCTCCCGCGTGGAGATCCAGTCCGGCTCCGGTCTGCTCCGCATCACCCCGGGCAAGGGGGCACCCGGTGACGGGGGGACGCGGGTCCGGCTGTACCTGGCCCTCGCCGAGGACGAACAGCCGCCGTTGCTGGTGGAGACGCTGCAGTCGGTGCTGTGGGTGAGCGACTACGCGGTGCGGGCGGTGGAGTACGACCGGGACGACCGGCGGAAGGAGGTGCGGAGCCGGACGTGGGAGCCGGGGAAGCTTCAGGCGGTGGCGCGGTGGCGGGGGCCCGTGGCGCATGTGACGGGGACCGATGTGTGGCTCGTGCAGGGGGATGGGCAGCTGCTGCTCGACGGGGTGGTGGTCTCGGACGCTCCCCGTGTCTTCGGGTTCGTCGCCAACCTTCGGGAGCAGCACCGGCCGGTGCCGAGCGTGGACCGGAACAACCTCCTGTCGTACGACGAGGAGATGGTGCTGGATGAGCTGCATGCTGCTGTGCCGGAGGCTGCGGCGCAGTGGAGCGAGGTGTCGTTGCGGTGGCTGTGGGAGCTCGCCACAAAGCAGCCTCGCCTGGCCGTCGCGCTGCTGGATGCCCTGCGGGCGGACGTGACGGCAATCCTGGAACCGCACGAGAGCGATACGCGGATGCTGCGAGAAAGGCTGCCGTTGAAGTCCACCGGCTGCCTGCCCTTGGACGAAGGGATCATCTCTCAACGCAGGGGAGCTGTGAACCAGAGCCTGGTCCGTTCTCTGTTCAAACGATGGCGTATGACGCAACTGGAGCACACGCCTCGCCTCAAGCAGGAGTTCTGCCCAGAGGGATATCCCACTCCGTCCGGCCTCGACACACTGATCTTCATGGAGGACTCGTCGCAGCGCGGGGGCTGGGCCAACGCTCTGACAGCCGCGGCGAAGGCGGGAGTTCCGGTCAGAGCCGCTGTCAAGGCGCTGCGCCGCTATGCCATCACCGGAGCGTACGTCCCCTCGGTCGCGGACATCCGCTCACAGCTCTCCGTGGGAGTCAACCTCGCCGCTGCCGAACTCTATGCCACGTACCTGGCCAGACCGAAACGTGGGCTCCGCCCTCCGGCACTGCACGCGCCGATGCTGCTCATCTCGGCCGAGCACCAATTGTCTCTCGGCGAGTGCACGTCCTTGCTGCGACATCTCCACGCTCTGGGCGCCGTTCTTCCGTCGGTCCCGGACCTCGACGAGGCACTCGCACGGGAGCGTTTCACTCGTGCGGAAGCGGCTGTACTGGCCGTCGATGCCAGCCTCGGTCAGTTCTCCAAAACCCACTGGTACTCCGGTGACATATCGATCGCGCACCTCAAGCAGCGCATCTCCCTGGCCGGTGACGGCGGGTCGGCCGTCGAGGAACTGCTGCCCCGACTCCGCCGTCTGGCTCCTCTGGGCTTCACGGTGCTGGGAAATCACGACACGCCACGAATCGAGCCCGCCCTGACGGCTGCCGAGCGGCTGCTCCTCAGAGTCGACCTGTCCGTCGGCAATCCCTGGCAGGAGGGATTCGTGTCCATGCGACAACTGGTCCAGGCGTCGGAAGAACTGTCCATCTCACTGGGTGAGGCGGCACGGATTCTCTCCGAGTCGTCCTCCGTCACCGGCATCCGGGTTCCTGATGTCCCTACCGGGGCAACGGATTGGACACCACCATCGTGGATCACCCGTTGTATGCAGCACTGGCAGAAGGAGAAGAAGGCGTTCGGACCTTGGGAACTCGTCAGCGCCCATCTACACACCCGTCAGGCCCGGAACCTGCGAGACGCCGACGAGTTCCGCGAAGCCGTGACCGTACTCGATGCCTGCGGGCTCCTCGCGAAGGACCCGTCCTGGGACCACGAGGCATTGACACGGCAGGCAGCCGCTCCGCGGGTGGGCATATCCAGTCCCGTGTTCGAGTACCACGTTCTCGACGCCAGGCCTGTACCCCTCACGTACTGCATGGACCTCGCTGCCACGGACGAGACACTCGCCAGCGTCCTGCACCGGCTGCGAGCAGCGGAGAAGCACCTTCCCCTCGACCTTCCCGAGCTGCCGCGGGAAGCCCTCCCCCTGCGTGTCGAGGCATACGATCGGCTGCTCCTCCCCGACAACGACTCCATGTCGGAGGACACCGGCGACCACTCCGTACCGATCGTCCGACGCCTCCTCAGCCACGCTGTAAGGCTCGGTATCACGCTTCCTCGATCCATCGACCGGCTTTCCGCACTCACCGTCATCGGAGCCCCTCCCCCACCCGGCGACTTCACCGGTCCCGACGCCGAAGCCCTCGCCGACTTCGTCCCGGACGGTTTCGACCAGATCGCCTTCGACTCAGGCCTCCTCGGCCCCGGCACCCTGGGCCCCCTGGAACTCGTCCTGGTGGCCGGCCGCTTTGGCTGGACCCTGCGGAAGACGTACGACCGGTACGCCCCCTTCCGCTGCCTCGGCCTGGACGTCACCGTCCGCGAACCGACCTTGGAGGAAGGCGAGATCATCCCGCACTGGGCCGACGTCATCGTCCTCACCGGGCAGCTCACCGGCCGTCCCCCCGCAGTCTCGGGAGAGGTTCCCCAGGACCACATCGCCCTCTGCGCGGAGGAAACGGACCTGACGGAGGCAGAGGTCCACGAGATCCTCGGCCGGTACGCCGGCCTCTTTGAACTCCAACTCCCGCCCCAGGAAACCGATCAGGAAGCCAAGTGAGCCCCCTCGACCCGTACAACGCCGAGCCGCACCACACCACCCCTGTCACCTTCCAATGGACCCGCAAGGAATCCGGCGGCAAGGAGGTGTACGAGGCCACCGGCGCCTGTCCGGTGTGCGGTTGCACCATGACCCGGCGCTACTCGGCGGGCCAGTACGCCCAGGCCAAGGGCGGCGGTCTCTTCCACCGCCGCAAGGATCCCGGCCCTCAGCCGTTCAGCACCCTGTGTCTGTGCACCTCCCTGCACACGGGCCGCCCCGACGGGGTGGAAGTCGGCTGTGGCGCACGGATAACCATCGCTTCCTGGACGGCGACGGATGGGGCCCCTCGATGACGTACACGCGCGACGAACTGGACGACGCCGAGCGCCGCCTGGAACAGATCATGCTTCCGGAGCGCCAGTTGGCGGCGGCACTCCAGCAGGCCGAGGGCTACCGCAACTTCGTGGCCTCGCTCACCGGGCTGCTCACCGCGGTGTTCGTCCTCAAGGGGCAGGAAGACCTGAGCAAGCTGCAGGACTGTCCGCGGTGGGCGGTGATCTCCCTTCTGGCCGGCGGCTTCGTGGCCCTGATCGTGGCCTCCTGGCTCACTGTGCTCGCCGCCCACGGCCGCCCAGGGGCGGACTTCTACGGGGAGCCGACCCGGCTGCTGGACTACGAGAACAAACGCCCCGGGGAGATTTCGACGTTGATCGAGTGGGCCAGGTGGCTCGCCGTCCTCGGCATCCTCGCGGTCGCCGCCGCCGTCATCGTCACCTGGGTGACGCCCACGAAGTGACAGGACATGCGACGGCGCCTGCCCAGTCGTCCGGTCGGGGACTGGCGGGCAGGCGCCGTCTCGGGGGGTCTGGGGGGCATGCCCCCCAGATAACCCGCCCGTACGCCGTTGTACGGGACGTATGTGGGGCCTGAGGGGATCAGACCATCAGCGAACGGTCCGTGGGGCGGATCGGTGCCGGAAGGTCGCTCGCGCCCGTGAGGAAGCGGTCGCAACCGCGCGCCGCCGAGCGGCCCTCGGCGATCGCCCACACGATGAGCGACTGGCCACGACCCGCGTCACCGGCCACGAACACGCCCGGCACGTTCGTCTGGAAGTCGGCGTCGCGGGCGATGTTGCCGCGCTCGTCGAGCTCCAGGCCGAACTGCTCGACCAGGCCGTTCTCACGGTCCGTGCCCGTGAAGCCCATCGCCAGCGTGACCAGCTGGGCAGGGATCTTGCGCTCCGTGCCCGGCTTCTGCGTGAGCTTGCCGTCGACGAACTCGACCTCGACGAGGTGCAGCCACTGGACGTTGCCGTCCTCGTCTCCCTCGAAGTGGGTGGTGGAGACGGAGTAGACCCGCTCGCCGCCCTCCTCGTGTGCCGAGGTGACCTTGTAGAGCATCGGGAAGGTCGGCCACGGCTGGTGCGGGGCACGGTCCTCGCCCGGCTTGGGCATGATCTCCAGCTGCGTCACCGAGGCCGCGCCCTGGCGGTGGGCCGTGCCCACACAGTCGGCGCCGGTGTCACCGCCGCCGATGACGACGACGTGCTTGCCCTCGGCCGAGATCGGGGAGGTGACGTAGTCGCCCTCCTGGACCTTGTTGGCCAGCGGCAGGTACTCCATGGCCTGGTGGATGCCGGTGAGCTCGCGGCCGGGGACCGGGAGGTCACGCGCGGTCGTGGCCCCCGCGGCGATCACGACGGCGTCGTACCGCTTCTTCAGGTCCGTCGCCTTGAGGTCGCGGCCGATCTCGATGCCCGTACGGAAGCGGGTGCCCTCCGCGCGCATCTGCTCGATACGGCGGTTGATGTGCCGCTTCTCCATCTTGAACTCGGGGATGCCGTAGCGGAGCAGACCGCCGATGCGGTCGGCGCGCTCGTACACGGCGACCGTGTGGCCGGCCCGCGTCAGCTGCTGGGCGGCCGCCAGGCCCGCCGGGCCCGAGCCGATGACCGCGACCGTCTTGCCGGACAGGCGCTCCGGGATCTGCGGTGCGACGTCGCCCGCGTCCCACGCCTTGTCGATGATCGAGACCTCGACGTTCTTGATGGTCACGGCCGGCTGGTTGATGCCGAGCACACACGCCGACTCGCACGGGGCCGGGCACAGGCGGCCCGTGAACTCCGGGAAGTTGTTCGTGGCGTGCAGGCGCTCCGACGCGGCCGCCCAGTCCTCGCGGTAGGCGTAGTCGTTCCACTCCGGGATGAGGTTCCCGAGCGGACAGCCGTTGTGGCAGAACGGGATACCGCAGTCCATGCAGCGCGACGCCTGCTTGCTGATGATCGGCAGCAGGGAGCCGGGGACGTAGACCTCGTTCCAGTCCTTCAGGCGTACGTCGACGGGGCGGGACTTGGCGACCTCACGGCCGTGGTTCAGGAAGCCCTTCGGGTCAGCCATTGATCGCCGCCTCCATCATCTTCTCGGTGATCTCGGTCTCGGAGAGACCCGCTCGCTCGGCGGCGTCCTTGGCGGCGAGCACTGCCTTGTACGTGCTGGGAATGATCTTGCTGAAGCGGGCCACGGCCTCGTCCCACTCCGCGAGCAGCTTCTCGGCGACCGTCGAACCGGTCTCCTCCGCGTGGCGGCGCACCACGTCGTGCAGCCACTGCTTGTCGTCGTCGGAGAGGGCCTCGATGGCGCCCACGTTGCCGACGTTGACGTTGTCGCGGTCGAGGTCGATGACGTACGCGATGCCGCCGGACATACCGGCCGCGAAGTTGCGGCCCGTCTCGCCGAGGACGACCGCGTGACCGCCGGTCATGTACTCGCAGCCGTGGTCGCCCACGCCCTCGGACACCACCAGGGCGCCGGAGTTACGGACACAGAACCGCTCGCCCGTACGGCCGCGGAGGAACAGCTCGCCACCGGTCGCGCCGTAGGCGATGGTGTTGCCCGCGATCGTCGAGTACTCGGCGAGGTGGTCGGCGCCGCGGTCCGGGCGGACGATGACGCGACCGCCCGACAGACCCTTGCCGACGTAGTCGTTGGCGTCGCCCTCCAGGCGCAGCGTGACACCACGCGGGAGGAAGGCGCCGAAGGACTGGCCCGCCGAGCCGGTGAAGGTGATGTCGATGGTGTCGTCGGGCAGACCGGCCCCGCCGAACTTCTTCGTCACCTCGTGGCCGAGCATCGTGCCGACCGTGCGGTTGATGTTGCGGACCTTGACCTGGGCGCGGACCGGCTGGGCGTCGGTCGCGTCGTTCGCGGCCAGGGCGTCGGCGGCGAGCTTGATCAGCTCGTTGTCGAGCGCCTTCTCCAGACCGTGGTCCTGCTCGATCAGCTGGTGGCGCACCGCGCCCTCGGGCAGCTCGGGCACGTGGAACAGCGGGGCCAGGTCCAGGCCCTGCGCCTTCCAGTGGTCGACCGCGCGGGTCACGTCGAGCGCCTCGGCGTGGCCGACGGCCTCCTCGATGGAGCGGAAGCCCAGCTCGGCGAGGAGCTCGCGGACCTCTTCGGCGATGAACTGGAAGAAGTTCACGACGTACTCGGCCTTGCCGGAGAACCGGTCGCGGAGCGTCGGGTTCTGCGTGGCGATGCCGACCGGGCAGGTGTCCAGGTGGCAGACGCGCATCATGACGCAGCCGGAGACGACCAGCGGCGCGGTCGCGAAGCCGAACTCCTCGGCACCGAGCAGCGCGGCGATGACCACGTCACGTCCGGTCTTCAGCTGGCCGTCGGTCTGGACGACGATGCGGTCGCGCAGGCCGTTGAGCAGCAGCGTCTGCTGGGTCTCGGCGAGGCCGAGCTCCCAGGGACCACCGGCGTGCTTCAGGGAGGTAAGGGGCGAGGCACCCGTACCGCCGTCGTGGCCGGAGATGAGGACGACGTCCGCGTGCGCCTTCGACACACCCGCCGCGACCGTGCCGACGCCGACTTCCGAGACCAGCTTGACGTGAATCCGCGCCTGCGGGTTCGCGTTCTTCAGGTCGTGGATCAGCTGGGCCAGGTCCTCGATGGAGTAGATGTCGTGGTGCGGCGGCGGGGAGATGAGGCCCACGCCCGGCGTCGAGTGACGCGTCTTCGCGACCCACGGGTACACCTTGTGGCCGGGCAGCTGACCGCCCTCACCGGGCTTGGCGCCCTGGGCCATCTTGATCTGGATGTCGTCCGCGTTGACCAGGTACTCGCTGGTCACACCGAAGCGGCCGGAGGCGACCTGCTTGATGCTGGACCGACGCGCCGGGTCGTACAGACGCTCCGGGTCCTCGCCGCCCTCACCGGTGTTGGACTTGCCGCCCAGCTGGTTCATGGCGATGGCGAGCGTCTCGTGCGCCTCGCGGGAGATCGAGCCGTACGACATGGCGCCGGTCGAGAACCGCTTGACGATCTCGGAGACCGGCTCGACCTCGTCGATCGGGACCGGCCGGCGGTCCGACTTGAAGCCGAACAGGCCGCGCAGCGTCATCAGGCGCTCGGACTGCTCGTTCACGCGGTCCGTGTACTTCTTGAAGATGTCGTAGCGCTTGGTGCGGGTCGAGTGCTGGAGGCGGAAGACCGTCTCCGGGTCGAACAGGTGCGGCTCGCCCTCGCGGCGCCACTGGTACTCGCCGCCTATCTCCAGGGCGCGGTGGGCCGGCGCGATGCCGGACGCCGGGTAGCCCTTGGCGTGGCGGGCGGCGACCTCCTTGGCGATGACGTCGATGCCGACGCCGCCGATCTTGGTGGCGGTGCCGTTGAAGTACTTCTCGACGAAGTCGTCGGCCAGGCCGACGGCCTCGAAGACCTGGGCGCCGCGGTAGGAGGCGACCGTCGAGATGCCCATCTTCGACATGACCTTCAGTACGCCCTTGCCGAGGGCGTAGATCAGGTTGCGGATGGCCTGCTCGGGCTCGATGCCGGAGAGGAACGTTCCAGCGCGGACGAGGTCCTCGACGGACTCCATCGCGAGGTACGGGTTGACCGCCGCGGCACCGTAGCCGATGAGCAGGGCGACGTGGTGGACCTCGCGGACGTCACCGGCCTCGACCAGCAGGCCCACCTGGGTGCGCTGCTTGGTGCGGATGAGGTGGTGGTGGACGGCCGCGGTGAGCAGCAGCGACGGGATCGGCGCATGCTCGGCGTCCGAGTGGCGGTCGGACAGGACGATCAGGCGGGCGCCGTTGTCGATGGCGGCGTCGGCCTCGGCGTAGATCTCCTCGATACGGGCGGCCAGCGCCTCGCCACCGCCGCTCACCCGGTACAGGCCGGACAGTGTGGCGGCCTTCATGCCGGGCATGTCGCCGTCGGCGTTGATGTGGATGAGCTTGGCCAGCTCGTCGTTGTCGATCACCGGGAAGGGCAGGGTGACGCTGCGGCACGACGCGGCGCTCGGCTGCAGGATGTTGCCCTCGGGGCCCAGCGAGGAGCGCAGAGAAGTGACCAGCTCTTCACGGATGGCGTCCAGCGGCGGGTTGGTGACCTGCGCGAACAGCTGGGTGAAGTAGTCGAACAGCAGACGCGGGCGCGAGGAGAGCGCGGCGATCGGCGAGTCCGTACCCATGGAGCCGATCGGCTCGGCACCGGCCTTGGCCATGGGCGCGAGGATGACGCGCAGCTCCTCTTCGGTGTAACCGAAGGTCTGCTGGCGGCGGGTGACCGAGGCGTGGGTGTGCACGATGTGCTCGCGCTCGGGCAGGTCGGAGAGCTCGATCTCGCCGGCCTCCAGCCACTCCGCGTACGGGTTCTCCGCGGCGAGCTGGGCCTTGATCTCGTCGTCCTCGATGATGCGGTGCTCGACGGTGTCGACGAGGAACATCTTGCCGGGCTGCAGGCGGCCCTTGCGGACGACCTTGGAGGGCTCGATGTCGAGGACGCCGACCTCGGAGCCGAGGACGACGAGGCCGTCGTCGGTGACCCAGTAGCGGCCGGGGCGAAGGCCGTTGCGGTCGAGAACGGCGCCGACCTGCTTGCCGTCGGTGAAGGTGACACAGGCCGGGCCGTCCCAGGGCTCCATCATCGTGGAGTGGTACTGGTAGAAGGCGCGCCGGGCCGGTTCCATGGAGTCGTGGTTCTCCCACGCCTCCGGAATCATCATCAGCACGGAGTGCGGAAGCGAACGGCCGCCGAGGTGGAGCAGCTCGAGGACCTCGTCGAACGAGGCGGAGTCGGAGGCGTCCGGCGTACAGATCGGGAAGATCCGCTCCAGCTTCTCCTGCGGGCCGAACAGGTCGGACACCAGCTGCGACTCACGGGCGCGCATCCAGTTGCGGTTGCCCATGACCGTGTTGATCTCGCCGTTGTGCGCGACGAAGCGGTACGGGTGGGCGAGCGGCCACGACGGGAAGGTGTTCGTGGAGAAGCGCGAGTGGACGAGCGCGATGGCCGAGGCGAAGCGGCGGTCGGACAGGTCCGGGAAGAAGGGCTCCAGCTGGCCGGTGGTGAGCATGCCCTTGTAGACGATGGTCCGCGCGGACAGTGAGGGGAAGTAGACGTCGACCTCGCGCTCGGCGCGCTTGCGCAGCACGAACGTCTTGCGGTCGAGGTCGATGCCGGCGACAGACGCGGCGGAACCGTCGCTGACGAAGATCTGCCGGAAGGCGGGCATCGTCGAGCGGGCCGTGGCGCCGAGCAGTTCGGGGGCGACGGGCACCTCGCGCCAGCCGAGGACGGTGAGGCCCTCCTCGGCGGCGATGGCCTCGATACGGGCGGCGGCGTCGTCCGCGCCCTCCTCGGGCAGGAAGGCGATACCGGCGGCGTAGGCACCGGCCTCGGGCAACTCGAATCCGGCCACCTCACGGAAGAACGTGTCGGGGACCTGCGAGAGAATGCCGGCGCCGTCACCCGAATCGGGCTCCGAACCGGTCGCCCCTCGGTGCTCCAGGTTACGCAGAACCGTGAGCGCCTGCTCGACCAGCGCATGGCTCGCCTCGCCGGTGAGGGTGGCCACAAAGCCGACGCCACAGGCGTCGCGCTCGTTGCGGGGGTCGTACATACCCTGCGCAGCAGGGCGAGCATCCATGAACGACCAGTTCTGGCCGTTCTCGGAGTGCTGGGACGGCTGGCGCGGCGTACGCATCGGCTCTCCCGTCGTCGTCTATCTGGCATATACAGGTGCCGAGGGACGACGTTGGCCCTCTGCGGAATGGCAAAATTTCGTGCAGGTTACATGATGAAACGGTTCTCGGGAACTGGATACTTCGTTTCAACATACGGGACGCCGCGAGTGCGGAGCGGGTACTGCGCACGGCGGCGGGATAAGGGGGAGCCAACCGGACAGATCGATGTCCATCGACTCGGCGCAGAGGGCGGTGCCGCCCACCACTGGAGGTACTGCGGAAGATTGCGGAGCAGGCGTCATTGCCAGCGGTGCTTACGGCTCATGCCCAGCGGTTAAGCATTCGAAACCGCCTAGTAACGGCTACTTATGCGGGCCGTCGCATACGTAGCCATCCGATCCATCATACGGCGGCTCCGAACAGGCTGCCCAGGGCGTACGTCACACCCGCCGCGGCACCCCCGAGGGCCAGCTGTCGCAGCCCGCTGAACCACCAGGTACGGGCCGTCACCCTGGCCACCACCGCACCGCACGCGAAGAGCCCGAGGAGCGCGACCAGCACGGCGGGCCACAGGCCGCCCACGCCGAGCAGATACGGCAGTACGGGCAGCAGGGCACCCAGCGCGAAGGAGCCGAAGCTCGACACGGCGGCGACGGTCGGCGAGGGAAGGTCGCCGGGGTCGATACCCAGCTCCTCCCTGGCATGGATCTCCAGGGCCTGCTCGGGATCGCGCGAGAGCTGACGCGCCACCTCATGGGCGAGCACCGGCTCGACACCGCGGGCCTGGTAGAGCGCGGCCAACTCCTTCTCCTCGTCCTTGGGATACTTGCGCAACTCCCGGCGCTCGACGTCGAGTTCGGCCTCGACGAGTTCACGCTGCGAGGCGACGGAGGTGTACTCGCCCGCGGCCATGGAGAAGGCACCGGCGGCGAGGCCCGCGAGCCCGGCAATGACGATCGTCTCCCGCCCCGCCGCCCCGCCCGCGACACCGGTCATCAGCGCCAGGTTGGACACGAGCCCGTCCATGGCCCCGAACACGGCCGGCCGCAACCAGCCCCCGTTCACGTCCCGGTGGGTGTGGTTGTCACGGTGCGCCTCGTGCAGCGCGGCCTCGGTTTCAATGATCGCCATACGTCGAACGTACGCTCGGAAAATCGCTTCTGCCAGCAAGGAAGGCCGTACTTACCCGGAACGGGCCGAGGGTTCACGGCTGTTCGAGGAATCGTTTCCGCTCATTCGTACATGGTCCTGCACAGATGTCGACCGGGTGATACGAGCGCGTTCTGGGCGCCGGTGAGGCCTCCGATGTGGCAGAGATCTCCAAGAGAAATCCAGAAATCCTCAGAACAGAGAAATCTTCACAGCGGATCAACTGCCCACAAGGGCCGACTGCCCATGGGCCAGACATTGCCCACAGGGCCGGACTGCCCGTAGGGCCAGAGAGGCGACCGTATGCCTTCCATCGCCTGCGTTCCTTCGGTCCCGACGCCCGGGGACGCCATCGATCTGCGCGATCGGGCGCGCGGCGCCCTGCTCGGGCTCGCCGTCGGGGACGCGCTGGGGGCGCCCGCGGAGAACATGAAGCCCTCCGAGATCCGCGCACGCTGGGGCCGCATCACCGGGTACGTGGCGGAGAACCCCTCGGGCACGGACGACACCGAGTACGCCATCTTCTCCGGGCTGCTGCTGGCCCGGCACGGCTCGGCGCTCACCGTCACGCATGTGGAGACGGCCTGGCACCAGTGGATCGCGGACCAGGACGAGGGGCCGTTCCGCGGCGCCGGCTTCAGCGAACGCGGCACCCTGGAGAACCTCCGCCGGGGCCTGGCCGCACCGATCTCCGCCCAGCACCGGCACGCCTGGAGCGACGGCCTGGCGATGCGCGCGGCCCCCTTCGGCGTCTTCGCGGCGGGCCGCCCCGCCGAGGCCGCCCGTCTGGTCGCCATCGACGGCTCGGTGAGCCACGAGGGCGAGGGCATCTACGGCGGCCAGGCGGTCGCCGCGGGCGTGGCAGCGGCGATGGCGGGCGCACCCACGATCGCCGTCGTGGCCTCCGCCCTCGCCGTGATCCCCGACGACTCCTGGACCGCCCGTTCCCTGCGCCGCGCGGTCGCCGGCGCCCACCGCGGCGAACGAGCGGTCCGCTCCGCGGTCGTCATCGGCGGCTACCCCTGGACCGACCTGGCGCCCGAAGCCGTCGCCCTCGCCTTCGGCGCCTACGCGGCAGCCGACGGCGACTTCACCGAGTCCGTCCTCACCGCGGTCAACATGGGCCGCGACGCCGACACGACGGCGGCGGTGGCGGGCGCGTTGGCCGGCGCGACCCGGGGAACCTCGGCGATCCCTCCCGACTGGGCCACGGCCATCGGCCCCGCCCGAGGCGGCTGCCTCCCCTCGATGGCCGGCCACCACGTCCTGGACGTAGCGGAACTGCTGGTCCCGAGCGAGGGCGGCAAGTGGACCACCACCACGGCCCCCCTGCACCACGACACCCGGCCACCCCCGGCCCCCACCACCTTCACCCTCACCCCGGACAACCCCACGGAGACCCCTTCATGACACCACCCGCCCCTTGGGAGGAAACGACACCTACGGCAATGCCCGTGCCGGGAGAGGGGTCGACGTCTGTCGCGATGGAACTCACGGTCACGGCGAAGCCGACCGGACCCGCGGCCGCCGGCGGTGAGGACGCCCCGCAGGGGCCACCGGCACTCGACCACGAAAGTCGCACGGGTGGTGCGGTGGGGAAAACGAAGGCCGAGCGCGAAGCCGAGGCCGAGAGGCTCCGCCCCCAACCCCGCCGTATCGAAGGCCTCCGCCGTATCGAAGGCCTCCTCCTCGGCCTGGCCGCAGGCGACGCCGCCGGCTGGCCCGCCGCACGGCACCGCGCCGCACGCATGCCGGAGTGGACCCGCCGCCTCACCCGCGAACTGGACACCTTCGCCGAGCAGAACGCGACAACCACCCTCCCCGTCCCGATCGCGCTCAACCAACCCCCGGAACCCCTACGACTCGGCCCCTCCGACGACGCGGAATGGGCGGCGTTCGCCGCGGAGGCCCTCCTCCGCGCCGGCGACGCGGCCGCCCTCGGCGACCTCAGCCTGGAACGCCGTACACGAGCCTCCATCGACCTCTCCTGGAACACCGTGGCCAGCGAAATCGCGGCGGCCGCCGAACGCGCCCCCGAGGTCGAGTCCGCCGTACTCCCCCTACGCGCCCGCATCTCCGTACGCGCCGGCCTCGGCAACCTCGCCACCGGCCTCCGCCCACCCGCCACCGGCCACGACAACCCGCACTACTTCGACGACGCGGCCTGCGTACGCGCCTGCGTACTGGCGGTCGCCCACCCGGGCGCCCCCCAACTCGCCGCCGACCTCGCCGAGTTCGACGCCCGCTACACCCAGGACGGCGACGGCGTGCACGGCGCCCGCGCCATGGCCGCCGCCGTGGCGCTCGCCCTCGTCGGCGCGGACGTGGACGACTGCGCGACCGCCGCTCTCGCCGAACTACCGGCGGAAACGGAGATCGGCCGCAACGCCCGCCACGCCCTGCACCTCGCCCAACAGCACAAAAAAGAAGGAACATTCGCCCTGGTCCCGCTCCTGGAGCACCAGATCGTCGACCACGTCTACAGCTACGGCATCGCCGCCGCCGAGACCGTCCCCGTGGCCCTCGCCCTCGCCACCGCAGCCCACGGCCGAATCGCCGAGGCGGTCCCCGCCGCCGCCTGCCTCTCCCGAGTCGCCGACTCCGCCCCCGCCCTCGCCGGCGCCCTGACCGGCGCACTCAGCGGCGGCGTCGCCATCCCCGACGCCTGGCGCGACGCCTGCCGCACCCTCTCCGGCTGCGCCCTCCCCCGCCTCACGGGTACGGATCTCGTACACCTCGCCGAACTTCTCGCAGCCACGGAACTCGCCACCCCAGGAGGATGATTCGGGCATGACGCCCCCCATGGACCCCCATCCGGAAGCAACCACCGAATCAACCACCGAATCCACCACCGAAGCAGCCATCACCGCGACGCTCGAAGACCGCATCACCGGCGCCCTGGTCGGCGCCGCGGTCGGCGACGCCCTCGGCGGCCCGGTCGAGGGCTACTCCCCCGACCAGATCACCGAACGCCACGGCGGCCGAATCCACGGCATCGTCGGCCCCTGGAACGGCGAAGACTGGCGCACCGCCCGCCCCATCGCCCCGTACCACAAGGGCGACGGCCACGTCACCGACGACACCTTGATGACCCACGCGCTGGTACGGGTCTACGCGAAGGTCCGCGACCACCTGGACGCGTACGCCGTCGCCGAGCACCTGGTGCCCGACATGATGACCACCCCGCGCTGGATCCCGGAGCTGGAGGCGGAGGCCCTCCCCCTGCACCGTGTCTTCCTCGCGGAGAAGTGGCTGGTCGCCCGCCTCCACTACGGCCACAACGACCCCCGCGAGGCCGGCGTCGGAAACATCGTCAACTGCGGCGCCGCGATGTACATGGCCCCGGTCGGCCTGGTCAACGCGGCCGACCCGAGGGGCGCGTACGCCGAGGCCCTCGACATCGCGGGCGCCCACCAGTCGTCGTACGGCAGGGAGGCGGCGGGCGCGTTCGCCGCGGCGGTGGCGGCCGCGTGCGCACCGGGCGCGACGGCGGAGTCGGTGATCGAGGCCTGTCTGTCCCTGGCGAAGGACGGCACGCAGGCGGCGATCGAGTCGGTGTGCGAAGTGGCGGCCCGCTACACGGACTTCGAGTCGGCACTACGCCCCCTCCGCGACGCGGTGGTGCCCTTCGACACGGTCGGTCCCGACTACCGTTCCCCCTCCCTCGGCGCCCGCCGCCCCTCCCGCCTCCACGCGATCGAGGAACTCCCCATCGCCCTCGGCATGTTGCTGGTGTCCCGCGGCGACTACCGCCACGCGGTCCTGGGCTCGGTGAACTACGGCCGCGACTGCGACTCGATCGCCACGATGTCGGGCGCCCTGGCAGGTGCGTTGGGCTCCGAGATCCCGCCGGACTGGGCGAAGACGGTGGCGGAGGCAAGCCGCCTGGACCTGCACGCCCCCGCCGCGACGCTGGCGGAGGTCACCCGCGAGATCCACGACCGGGACGTACGCCGCCGCCGCGCCCACGAGGCCGCCTTCACCACCCTGGCGGCCCCCCGGTGACCCCCCTCCGCCTCACCTGGGTCCAACCCGAGGACCTCCTCGCCCACGAACTCCGCCAGGCGACCCAGGACGGCCGCGAACCCTCGGCCATCGCCGCCCGCTGGCGAGCGGCCGGCGGCCCGGCGGCCCCCGTGCGCGCAGGCGCCTCACCCCAACCGGCCTCCCGCTACCTGCGATTGCTGGCCGAAGACTTGCTGGACGAACTGGCAGACCTGCCGAGCAGCTTGGCGGAGAACGAGCCGACGGAGCTGAGCAAGATCAAGGCTCAGTGTCCACACTGGCCCATCCGCACTGCGGGCAATCGTGCCGCTGGGGTGATGGGGGTCCCCTCGCTCGAGCGGAGCCGAGAGCGGAGCCGAGAGCGGAGCCGAGTGCGGGGGAGGGTGGGCGCAGCCGGCACCCTGTCGGCGCAGGCCAGCGCCACTCCCCCCACCCCAGCCACCCACCTCCCCCGCCTGGAAGCCGCCTGGCTGGGCAGAGCCACCGGCTGCCTCCTGGGCAAACCCGTCGAGAAACTCCCCCTCTCCGCCATCCGCCAACTCGCCCAGTCCACCGGCAACTGGCCCCTGGCCACCTACTTCACCGCCAGCGGAGTCCCCGCCGACCTCCTCCGGGCCCACCCCTGGAACCGCCGCTCGGCCAACACCTCCCTCGCCGAGAACATCGACGGCATGCCCGAGGACGACGACCTCAACTACCCCCTCCTCAACCTGCTCCTCCTCAGGCGCCACGGCCCCGACTTCACCACCACCGACGTCGCCCGCCTCTGGCTCGACGAACTGCCCGCAGGCCGCACCTTCACCGCCGAACGCATCGCCTACCGCAACCTCCTCACCGGCATCGACCCACCCCGCACAGCCCGCCACCGCAACCCCTTCCGCGAATGGATCGGCGCCCTCATCCGCGCGGACGTCCACGGCTGGACCAACCCGGGCAACCCTGCCGCCGCAGCGGAACAGGCCCACCGCGACGCCACCCTCACCCACACGGCGAACGGCGTCTACGCGGCGATGTTCATCGCGGCCACCATCGCCGAGGCGGCGACCGGCAGCCACAACATCCACCACTGCCTACGCACGGGACTGACCGTCGTCCCCCCGCGCTCCCGCCTGGCCGGAGCGATCGAGTACGCCCTCCAACTCACCGTGGACCACGCCGACTTCGACACGATCGTCGACGAACTCCACACCACCTACGCCGATCACCACTGGGTTCACGCCATCCCCAACACCGCCCTGCTCACCGCCGCCCTCACCGACGCGGACGGCGACTTCACGGCCTCCATCTGCCGTGCGGTGTCCGGCGGTTGGGACACCGACTCCAACGGCGCGACGGCGGGCAGCATCGCGGGCCTGCTCGCCGGCTGCCCGGAAGCACTCCCGGACCGCTGGACGACCCCCCTCAAGAACCGTCTGGCCACCTCCATCGCCGACTTCAACGGCATCGGCTTCGACACCCTGGCCCAGCTCACCCTCCGGGAGACCGCTCTTCCATGCCCGCAGTGAACGACACGCCGTCGGCCCCGCTCACCGCCCTCCGGGTCCTCGACCTGGCCACCTTGTTCGCCGGCCCCTTGGCCGCCACGATGCTCGGTGACTTCGGCGCGGAGGTCATCAAGGTCGAGCACCCCACCAAGCCGGACCCGTCCCGAGGCCACGGCCCCTCGAAGGACGGCGTGGGCCTGTGGTGGAAACTCCTCGGCCGCAACAAACGCACACTGACGCTGAACCTCTCCAAGCCCGGCGGCCGCGACACGCTCCTCCGCCTCGCCGCGACCAGCGACGTGATCATCGAGAACTTCCGCCCCGGCACCCTGGAGAAATGGGGCCTGGGCTGGAAGGAACTCTCCGCCGCGAACCCCCGCCTGGTCCTCGCCCGCGTCACCGGTTTCGGCCAGTTCGGCCCGTACGCGCATCGCCCCGGCTTCGGCACCCTCGCCGAGGCGATGAGCGGCTTCGCCGCGATCACCGGCGAACCCGACGCCCCACCCGTCCTCCCGCCCTTCGGCCTCGCCGACTCCATCGCCGGCCTGGCGACGGCGTACGCGGTGATGACGGCCCTGGCCGCCCGCGACCGCACGGGCGAGGGGCAGGTCGTCGACATGGCGATCATCGAGCCGATCCTCACGGTCCTCGGCCCCCAACCCCTCTGGTACGACCAGCTCGGCCACGTCCAGCCCCGCACCGGCAACCGTTCCGCCAACAACGCCCCCCGCAACACCTACCGCACGGCGGACGGCTCCTGGGTCGCGGTCTCCACCTCGGCCCAGTCGGTCGCCGAGCGTGTGATGCGCCTGGTCGGCCGCCCCGAGCTGATCGACGAGCCCTGGTTCGGCTCAGGCGCCGACCGTGCCCGTCACGCCGATGTCCTCGACGAGGCGGTCGGCGCGTGGATCGCCCGTCACACCCGTGAGGAGGTCATCGACGCGTTCGAGAAGGCGGAGGCGGCGGTCGCTCCCATCCAGGACGTACGAGAGGTGATGACGGACCCTCAGTACCGGGCCCTGGAGACCATCACCACCATCGACGATCCCGAACTGGGCCCGTTGCGCATGCAGAATGTCCTCTTCCGCCTCTCCGCCACCCCCGGCGCCATCCGCTGGGCGGGCCGTCCGCACGGCGCCGACACGGAAGCGATCCTGACCGAACTGGGCCTGACGGAGACGGACGTCACGGCGCTCCGCGAGGAGGGCGCGCTGTGATCCCCCAGACCACGGCCTTCCCCCTGACCTGGCTCTACGTCCCCGGAGACCGCCCGGATGTCGTGGCCAAGGCCCTGTCCTCCGGCGCGGACGTGGTGATCGTCGACCTGGAGGACGCCGTCGCCCCCGACCGCAAGGAGTACGCCCGCTCGGCCACCGCCGAACTCCTCTCGGAGCGCCCGCCGGTCCCAGTCCACGTACGCGTCAACCCCCTGCACACGGCCCGCTCGGCAGCGGACCTCAAGACCCTCACCCCACTCCCGGGCCTCTCCGCCCTCCGTCTGCCCAAGGTCACGTCCCCCGCCGACGTCGTACGGATCGCGGAACGAACCGCCCCCGCCGACGGCGGCGCCATCCCCCTGTACGCCCTCGTCGAGTCGGCCCTGGGCGTCGAACGCGCCTACGACATCGCCTCCGCCCACCCCGCCGTCCGCGGCCTGGCCCTGGGCGAGGCCGACCTCCGCGCCGACCTGTGCGTCCAGCACGACACCGCCCTGGACTGGCCCCGCTCCCGAGTGATCGTCGCCGCCCGCGCCGCCGGCCTCCCCGCCCCCGCCCAGTCGATCTACCCCGACACCAGAGACCTGGCCGGCCTCGCCCACTCCTGCGCCCACGGCCGCACCCTGGGCTTCCTCGGTCGCGCGGCCATTCACCCCCGCCAGCTCCCCGTCATCGAACGGGCCTACGCCCCCACCCGGCAGGAGATCGAGTCAGCCGAGGAAATCCTGGAAGCCGCATCCACCACCCCCGGCGCCCAAGCCCTCCCCAACGGCCGCTTCATCGACCAAGCAGTAGTGGAAAGCGCCCACAGAACCCTGACCTTGGCCAACCGCTACACCAAACATTGACCGCCCCAGCCCAGCCCTGAGCCCGACCAAAAACCCACCCGCCCTTTCAGAGCGGGTGGGTGGGGAACATCCGCCGTGGAGCGGCGAATCACAGCAACCCGAGCGAAACCTCAGCTCTTCTCGACGGACTCAGCCCGATCCCCGTCCTCGGCCTCAGCCTCAGCCTCGGACTTCTCCTCCGCCTTCCCCGAGGGCTCCACAGACTCCGAGTCCTTGTCCTCGCCCTTCTCAAGGTCCACGGAATCCGAGCCCGCGTCCCCGTCCCCGTCGGAGACGCCCGGCTCCACGGCTTCCTCCCGCCCCGGCCGCTTCCGGGCCGACAGCACGAGGTAGACGACGGCGAGCAGGAACACGAACAGCGCGGTCCAGTTGTTGAGCCGCAGCCCAAGGATGTGGTGGGCGTCGTCGACCCGCATGTACTCGATCCAGAACCGCCCGGCACAGTACGCGGCCACGTACAACGCGAACGCCCGCCCATGCCCGAGCTTGAACCGCCGGTCGGCCCAGATGACGAGCACCGCGACACCGATGCACCACAGCGACTCGTAGAGGAACGTGGGGTGGTACGTCCCCGGCATCCGCCCGTCCGTGGAGGACGTGATCTCCACGGCCCACGGCAGATCCGTCGGCCGCCCGTACAGCTCCTGGTTGAACCAGTTGCCCCACCGCCCGATCGCCTGCGCGAGCGCGATCCCGGGCGCGACGGCATCGGCGTACGCGGGCAGCGGGATGCCACGACGGCGGCACCCGATCCACGCCCCCACGGCACCGAGGGCGATCGCGCCCCAGATACCGAGCCCGCCCTCCCACACCTTGAAGGCGTCCACCCAGTTACGGCCTTCGCTGAAGTACAGCTCGTAGTCCGTGATCACGTGGTAGAGCCGACCGCCGATGAGGCCGAAGGGCACGGCCCAGACCGCGATGTCGGCGACCGTACCGGCCCGCCCACCTCGCGCGATCCAGCGTTTGTTGCCGAGCCAGACCGCTACGAAGACACCGATGATGATGCAGAAAGCGTAGCCGCGCAGCGGGACGGGACCGAGGTACAGCACCCCGCGCGACGGGCTGGGAATGTAGGCAAGTTCCATGGCAGGGTCGACGCTACCTTGCCGGGCCCGGCAGACGGCAGGCAGCCCGGCAACGGGTCCATAACGCCGTACTATCCGCCCCTTGACGTCACACGGGCCCCACCCGACAACGCCTGGCCCAGGGGCCTCATCCCTTGGCCTTCGCCTCCACCATCTGCTTCAGTTTGGCGGGAGTCATCGACCGGTCCGCGTAGATGTTGGTGCCGTTGAGGAACACGCTGGGCGTACCCGAGAACCCGCCCTTCTGGAAGGCCTCGTTCGACTTCGCGACCCAGCTGGTGTGCGTGCCGTCCTCGACACAGGTGCGGAAGGCCGAGGTGTCCAGTCCCTCCACCTTCTTCGCGAGGTCGATGAGCTTGCTGTCGCCGGCGAAGGCGTCGTCGGTCTCGGCGGGCTGGTTCACGAACAACACGTCGTGGTACGCGGCGAACTTGTCCTCGTTCTGCGCGCACGCGGCGGCGTTGGCGGCCTTGCGGGAGCCGCTGCCGCCCATGTTGCCGTCGATGAGGGTGACGAGGTGGTACTCGACTTTCAGCTTGCCGGCCTCGGTCAGCTCGTGGATCGTCGAGCGGTACGCGTCCTCGAAGGACTTGCACGCCGGGCAGCGGAAGTCCTCCCACACCGTGAGGGTCGACGTGGCGCCGGCGTCCCCGACGGGGATCGCGAGGCTGTCCTCGCCGTTGGCCCCCGAGGGCGCGACGACCGGGCCCGAGGCCTCGGCGTCGTCCTTGCCCGCGTTCGCCGCCACGACGCCGATCACGGCGGCCAGCCCCAGCACACACACCACCGAGGCGCCCACGATCAACACCCGACGGCGCTTCTCGGCGGCCTTCTGCTTCTCGCGCTCCTCCGCCAGCCGCTCACGGGCTGTGCGCTTTCCCTCACGGTTCTTCTCGCTCACATCCCGCAGAACGAACCGGGGAGGCGCACCGCGCCTCCCCGATCCCACTTCCACCCGTTCGAGTGAGCGAATGACCCGTTACGTCCACCCACCCCCGTACGACAAACGGGCGAACGTCACGCGCCCCCTCGCATGCCGTGGCACACGCCGGGGCGCGCACCGTTCAGACGCCCCGGCGCACGCCCTTTGCGAGCTCGCCCGCCAGTTCCCGTACGGCGTTCAGGCCGGCTGCCTCGTCCGGCGCGTCCAGCATCCGCTTCACGAACGCGGACCCGACGATCACGCCGTCGGCGAAGCCGGCGACCTCGGCGGCCTGCTCGGCGTTGGAGACACCGAGTCCGACGCAGACAGGCAGGTCGGTGCCGGTGGCCCGGGTGCGCTGCACCAGGTCCTGGGCCTGCACGCCCACCGACTCGCGGGTACCCGTGACGCCCATCAGCGAGGCGGCGTAGACGAAGCCGCTGCCCACCGCGGTGATCTCGGCGAGGCGGGCGTCCTTGCTGCTGGGCGCGACCACGAAGACCGTGCCGAGCCCGTGCTTCTCGGCGTGCTCCCTCCACAGCGCCGACTCCTGGACGGGCAGGTCGGGCAGGATGCACCCGGCCCCGCCCGCCTCAGCGAGCTCGGCGGTGAAGCGCTCGACTCCGTACCGGTCGATCGGGTTCCAGTACGTCATGACCAGGACGGGCTTCCCGGTGGCCTCGAAGGCCTCCCGCACCGTACGCATCACATCCGCGATCTTGACGCCACCGCGCAGGGCGATGTCGTCGGCGGTCTGGATGACCGGCCCGTCGAGGACCGGGTCGCTGTGCGGCAGCCCGACCTCGACGACATCCGCGCCGCCCTCGAAGACCGCCTTGATGGCGGCGATCCCGCCGTCGACGGTCGGGAACCCGGCCGGCAGATAGGCGATGAGCGCGGACCGTCCCTCGGCCTTGGCGGCGGAGAGGGTGTCCGACAGCAGCTGAATGTTCCCGCTCACTTGGCGTCCCCCTCGATCTCCGCGATGTCGGCCGCGTCGGCGGCCACCTCGGCGTCGGCGGCCGTGTCGTACAGACCGAAGTAACGTGCGGCCGTGTCCATGTCCTTGTCGCCGCGCCCGGACAGGTTGACGACGATCAGCCCGTCCTTGCCCAGCTCCTTGCCGACCTCCAGGGCACCGGCGAGCGCGTGGGCGCTCTCGATCGCCGGGATGATGCCCTCGGTGCGCGACAGCAGGCGCAGCGCCTGCATGGCCGCGTCGTCGGTGACCGCGCGGTACTCGCCGCGCCCGCTGTCCTTGAGGTAGGAGTGCTCGGGCCCGATGCCCGGGTAGTCGAGCCCCGCCGAGATCGAGTAAGGCTCGGTGATCTGGCCCTCCTCGTCCTGCAGGACGTACGACCGTGAGCCGTGCAGGATGCCCGGCTCACCGGCGGTCAGGGTCGCCGCGTGCTCACCGGTCTCGACACCGTGACCGGCGGGCTCGCACCCGATGAGGCGTACGTCGGTGTCCGGGATGAAGGCGTGGAACAGCCCGATGGCGTTGGACCCACCACCCACGCAGGCGACGGCGGCGTCGGGAAGCCGCCCAGCGCGCTCCAGCAGCTGCCGCCGAGCCTCGACACCGATCACCCGGTGGAAGTCCCGCACCATGGCGGGGAAGGGGTGGGGCCCCGCGACCGTACCGAAGAGATAGTGGGTGTGGTCGACGTTGGCGACCCAGTCGCGGAACGCCTCGTTGATGGCGTCCTTGAGGGTCCGGGAGCCGGACTTCACGGCGATGACCTCGGCCCCGAGCATGCGCATCCGGGCCACGTTGAGCGCCTGCCGCTGGGTGTCGATCTCACCCATGTAGATCGTGCAGTCGAGCCCGAAGAGCGCGCAGGCGGTGGCGGTGGCGACGCCGTGCTGCCCCGCGCCCGTCTCGGCGATGACCCGGGTCTTGCCCATGCGCTTGGTGAGCAGGGCCTGCCCGAGCACGTTGTTGATCTTGTGCGATCCGGTGTGGTTGAGGTCCTCGCGCTTGAGGAACACCCGGGCGCCACCGGCGTGCTCGGCGAACCGGGGCACCTCGGTGAGCGAGCTGGGCCGCCCGGTGTAGTTGACGAGCAGATCGTCGAGCTCACGCGCGAACTCGGGGTCGTGCTTCGCCTTGTCGTACTCCACGGCCACCTCGTCCACGGCGGCGACCAGCGCCTCCGGGATGAACTTGCCGCCGAACGCACCGAAGTACCCCTCGGCGCTGGGGACCTGACCCTCCGGGTCGGGAATGAAGAACTCGCTGGACATGCGGTTACCTCACAGGGGCGTAGCCCCGTCGTTGGTCGGACTATGGCTCACAGTGATCACGTACGCGTGCCGCTCCGGAGCGGGGCTGCCTGATTTGTCGGCAGACATGAGGGCCGACGGGGCCGAGGCACCCGGCGTTCACCACACCGATACGGCTCAGCTCACCGCAGGGGGCGCGTACGTGTCCTGGACCATCGCATGCCGTTCACCTGGCCCGGCTCGTCGCCGATGACGTAACGGACCCGGCGCCCGTGGACACGGCGGGCGGGCGCCCGGCAGCCACGGGGACGGCACCCGCGCGCGAGGCGGGCGTAGGGGTCCCTCGTCGTCATGGCGATCGAGAACGTCGAGAACATCGGGGCACAGCCTACCGGCCCCGGATCACCCGTGTGGGTGACTTCCCCGGACCGGGCCGCCCCCGCGCACCCCGTCACCCGGGCCGGGTCGGACCCCGGCCGGTCGGCGGTGGTGACGGTGCGGTCGGTCATGGTGGTCGGTCAGCTCCGGCCGTGCCGCAGCGCCGGGTGCTCGCCCGCGGCGACGAGGTCGGCGACCGCGGTCTTGGGGTCCTTGCCGGTGACGAGGGACTCGCCCACGAGAACCGCGTCGGCGCCGGCGTTGGCGTAGGCGATGAGGTCGTGCGGCCCGCGGATGCCGGACTCGGCGATCTTGACGATGGAGTCGGGGATCTCGGGGGCGACCCGCTCGAACGTGGAACGGTCGACCTCGAGCGTCTTGAGGTTGCGCGCGTTGACACCGATCACCCGGGCGCCGGCGTCCACCGCCCGCTCGACCTCGTCCTCGTCGTGCACCTCGACGAGCGGGGTGAGCCCGATGGACTCGGCCCGCTCGATCAACGACTCCAGCGCCGACTGGTCGAGGGCCGCGACGATCAGCAGGGCCAGGTCGGCGCCGTACGCCCGTGCCTCCCACAGCTGGTACGAGGTGACGATGAAGTCCTTGCGCAGGACAGGGATGTCCACGCGGGCGCGAACGGCCTCCAGGTCGGCGAGCGAGCCGCCGAAGCGACGCTGCTCGGTGAGGACGGAGATGACCGCCGCGCCACCCGCCTCGTAGTCGGCCGCCAGGCCGGCCGGGTCGGCGATCGCGGCGAGCGCGCCCTTGGAGGGGCTGGACCGCTTGACCTCGCAGATCACCTTGACGCCGTCACCGCGCAGGGCGGCCGCGCCGTCCTTGGCCGCCGGAGCCTTCGCCGCGCGCTCCTTTAGCTCGTCGAGGCTGACGCGCGCCTGCCGCTCCGCGAGGTCGGCACGGACTCCGTCGATGATCTCGTCGAGCACACTCACGCGAGCGGCCCCCTTTCAGACGGTTGCGATCGGTGACAACGTTTGACAGTCACTTATTGACAGTCATGTATTGACAGTCGAGCGGTTCTCAGTGTTCTGGCAGTTCACTGCGATGGTATCCGGAGCGGGGCGCAGCTCTCGCATCCGGCTGACGGCGGTCCCATTACCTGGACATTCGCCATTCGATCAAGGATGGAGCCAGCCGCCGAACGGAAGGTTCCGGACAACGGTGAAGACCAGTGCCACCGCACCGAGCGTCCACAACTGCAGGGGGCGGAGGGCGAAGCGCATCGGTCGTCCGCGCGCCACACGCACCACCCATACGGTCCACAGCACCGCGAAGCCCAGGAATCCGGCCACCGCGAGGGCGTTGTCGGTGACGGCGGTCGCGATGTCCCCGTGGGCGAAGGAGTGCGCGCTGCGCAGACCGCCGCAACCGGGGCAGTACAGGCCGGTGAAACGCCAGAGGGGGCAGACCGGGTAGTGGCCGGGCTCGTTGGGGTCCACGGCGGCGACGTACGCGAAGGCCGCGCCGACGGCCGTGAGCACTCCGGCGGGCACCCAAAGGCGTCGCAGCACACCCCCGACCGCATGGATGCGTGGCTGCGGCGCGACTGGCTGGGTCTCGGCGTTCACACACCGCATTCTGCCCCGCGCGGTTCGCACGCGCGCGCAAGGGGCGGTCCGGCGCCGATACCGCCGGACCGCCCCTCGACGGAAGTCAGCCCTTGGCGGCGGCCGGCTCGGGGGTCACGACCTCGCTGCTCTTGGCGGACGCCTGGTGGTACACGGCGTGCGCGTCCTTCGGCTGGCCCAGGCCCATGGCCTTCATGATCATGCCGACGACACCGCCGAGGACCGTGATGACCATGCCGGCCCAGAATCCCAGCGGCTCGGCCATCACCATGTAGGCGCCCGAGACGCAGAAACCGATGAAGGCGATGGTGACGCCGGTCCAGGCGGCCGGGGTGTGACCGTGGCTGCTGCCCGCCATGTCTTGCTCCTCGTTGCTGAATGCGTGGTGCCCGATGCGTTCCGCTCGTGGGTTTCGCTCGAGCGCGTGGTGAGTGGACGCTCGCCGCCCATTGTCCCGTATCTCGCGCACGGGCCGTGAGCGGGGGGCATGTGCCGCCCGTCACGTGGGGGGGCGGACGGACGGTCGTACGGCCTATGCCGGATCCGGGCCCGTGGGGTCCTCACCGCGGTCGAGGGCCTTCCACATGTCCTCGGGCCGGTCCGGGTCGACGGGCTTGGCCTTGCGCGGCCGAGGGGTGCCGTCCCGCTCGTAGCGGCCGGACATCGCGGGCCACAGCCGCCCGTAGCGGAGTGCGAGCAGCCCCGCGAGGAGCATGAGCGCCCCGCCGGCCGCCGCGACGTACGGCCAGCCGGTGTGGCTGAGCACGTCGACCGTCGCGGAGGTGTCGCCCGAGGCCTCGGCGGCCTTGTCGTCGAGCGCCGAACTGTCGTACGCGCCGAGCAGCGCCGCAGCGATGGTGCCCGCGCCGGAGAGCGCGAGCAGGACGGCGACCAGGACGCGCCCGGACCGGCGTACGGCGAAGACGGCGACGAGCGCGGCGAGGCCCACTATGGCGAGGGCCGCGGGCACACCCGTGACGTCGCTGCCCTTGGCGGTCAGCGGGAAGGCGCCGCCCGCGATCGAGGCGGTGCCCTCCGACCAGTGCTGCCGGGAGGCGAGCAGCGCCACGGCCGCGCCCAGTGCGCCGCTCAGCAGTGCCAGGGCGAGGCTGCGCCGCCCGGAGCGGACGAACGCGGGTTCGGAACGGGGATGAGGTACAGCGGTCACGTACTCCACTATCGCCTGCGCGCCGGGGTCGCCGTCACTCGGGGTTCACGTGAGATGGGCCCTATTGTCCGAGCCGGTTCGCCGTGTGGACCGCGCGCAGGACCGCCGCCGCCTTGTTGCGGCACTCGGTGTCCTCGGCGACGGGGTCCGAGTCGGCGACGATGCCGGCGCCGGCCTGGACGTACGCCGTGCCGTCGCGCAGCAGGGCGGTGCGGATGGCGATGGCCGTGTCGGAGTCGCCGGCGAAGTCGAGATAGCCGACGCAGCCGCCGTAGAGGCCTCGGCGGGAGGGCTCCAGCTCGTCGATGATCTGCATGGCTCTCGGCTTCGGGGCGCCGGAGAGGGTGCCGGCGGGGAAGCAGGCGGTCAGCACGTCGAAGGCCGTACGGCCCGCCGCCACCCGGCCGGTGACGGTGGACACGATGTGCATGACGTGGGAGTACCGCTCGACGGACATGAAGTCGACGACCTCGACCGAGCCCGGCTCACAGACCCTTCCCAGGTCGTTGCGCCCCAGGTCGACGAGCATGAGGTGTTCGGCGCGTTCCTTGGGGTCGGCGAGGAGTTCGTCGGCGAGGGCCTGGTCCTCCTGCGGGGTCGAGCCCCGGTGCCGGGTGCCGGCGATGGGGTGGACCATGGCCTGCCCGTCCTCGACCTTGACCAGGGCCTCGGGGGAGGAGCCGACGACGTCGAAGCCGTCGAAGCGGAACAGGTACATGTACGGGGAGGGGTTGGTCGCCCTGAGGACCCGGTAGACGTCCAACGCGCTTGCCGTGCACGGCGTTTCGAAGCGCTGGGAGGGGACGACCTGGAAGGCCTCGCCGGCCCGGATGCGCTCCTTGATGTCCTCGACGGCCTCCTGGAAGTCGGGGCCGCCCCACAGCGCGGAGTACTCGGGCAGTTCGGAGGGCGGGAGGACCGCCGGGGGCTGGGCGACGGGGCGGGTGAGGTCGGCCTGCATGGCGTCGAGGCGGGCGACGGCGTCGGCGTAGGCCTCGTCGACGCCTGTGTCGAGGTCGTTGTGGTTGATGGCGTTGGCGATGAGGAGGACCGAGCCCTCCCAGTGGTCCATGACCGCCAGGTCGCTCGTCAGCAGCATGGTCAGTTCGGGCAGCCGGAGGTCGTCGCGCTCGCCGGGGCCGATCTTCTCCAGGCGGCGCACGATGTCGTAGCCGAGGTAGCCGACCATGCCGCCGGTGAAGGGTGGCATGCCCTCCTGGTGGGGGGTGTGGAGCGCCTCGATGGTGGCGCGCAGGGCGGCGAGGGGGTCACCGTCCACGGGGACGCCGACGGGCGGGGTGCCCACCCAGTGGGCCTGGCCGTCGCGGGCGGTGAGGGTGGCGTGGCTGCGGACACCCACGAAGGAATAGCGGGACCAGGATCGACCGTTCTCGGCGGATTCCAGCAGGAAGGTGCCGGGGCGCTCGGCGGCGAGCTTGCGGTAGAGCGCGACCGGGGTGTCGCCGTCGGCGAGGAGCTTACGGCTGACGGGGATGACGCGGCGGTCGGTGGCCAGCTTGCGGAACGTCTCGAGGTCCATGGCGGCTGACCTTACTGATCCAGTGACGGTACGTCGGAATCGGCGTCGCCCTCGACGCCTTCCACGGCCTTGAGGACGTCCTCGTCGAAGCAGGTACGGGCACCGGTGTGGCAGGCGGCGCCCACCTGGTCGACCTTGACGAGGACAGTGTCGGCGTCGCAGTCCAGGGCGACGGACTTCACCCACTGGAAGTGGCCGGAGGTGTCGCCCTTGACCCAGTACTCGCGGCGACTGCGTGACCAGTAGGTGCAGCGACCCGTGGTGAGCGTGCGGTGCAGTGCCTCGTCGTCCATCCAGCCGAGCATGAGCACCTCACCGGTGTCGTACTGCTGGGCGATGGCGGGCAGGAGCCCGTCGGCGCTGCGCTTGAGGCGCGCGGCGATCTCGGGGTCCAGGCCGCTGGGAGCGCCGGGGCCGCTCGGGGCTCCGGGACTGGGGGGGCTGCTGGAGGACGGCGTGCTGGTCATGCGGCCATTGTGCCGCGCCGCCGCGATGTGCCCGCTCCGTTGTCCACAGGCCGGACCCTCTTGTCATACGAATGCCGGGCGCTCGCCGAGCACTTCTGCGAGCCCTGTGTCGCGCCTCGCCGGGACCTTGGCTGCCCGGACCGCTCCGCCCGGTCGTAGGCTGGCGTCATGTCAACCCATGCCAAGCGTGAACGGCTCCTCTTCGCCGACCTGTTGGAGACCGCGGGCCCGGAGGCTCCCACCCTGTGCGAGGGCTGGAAGACCCGTGATCTGGCCGCGCACGTGGTGGTGCGCGAGCGCCGCCCGGACGCCGCCGGGGGCATCCTCATCAAGCAGCTCGCGTCGCGCCTGGACCGGGTCATGGAGGAGTTCACCGCGAAGCCGTACGAGGAGCTGATCCAGCTCATCCGCACCGGACCGCCGCGCTTCTCGCCCTTCTCCCTCAAGCAGATCGACGAGGCGTCCAACACGATCGAGTTCTACGTGCACACCGAGGACATCCGCCGCGCCCAGCCCGACTGGTCCCCGCGCGAGCTCGACCACGTCTTCCAGGACGCCCTCTGGTCCCGCCTGGAGCGCACCGCCCGCCTCATGGGCCGCGGCTCCCCCACCGGCCTGGTGCTCCGCCGCCCGGACGGCCAGACCGCGGTCGCCCATCGGGGCGCTCCGGTCGTCACGGTCACCGGCGAGCCCTCCGAACTGCTGCTCTTCCTGTACGGACGCCAGCAGGTGGCCGATGTGGAGCTGGAGGGCGAGAAGGAGGCGATCACCCGCCTGCACGAGACGAAGCAGCTGGGGATCTGAGCTCCCGCTGCGGTAGTCGGCGATGCCCCGGCCGCCGTCGGGCAACCGGGGCTCAGGCCGGGAGCGGCGTCACCGTACGGGGTGGCCCGCCTCCCGCAGCGCGTCCTTGACCTGGCCGATGCGCAGGTCGCCGAAGTGGAAGACGGAGGCGGCGAGGACCGCGTCGGCGCCTGCCTCGATGGCCGGGGGGAAGTCGGCGAGCTTGCCGGCGCCGCCGGAGGCGATGACGGGGACGGTCACGTGCCGGCGGACGGCCGCGATCATCTCCAGGTCGTAGCCGTCCTTCGTGCCGTCCGCGTCCATCGAGTTGAGCAGGATCTCGCCCGCGCCCAGTTCCGCGGCCCGGTGGGCCCACTCGACGGCGTCGATGCCGGTGCCCTTGCGGCCGCCGTGGGTAGTGACCTCGAAGGAGCCGGACTCGGTGCGGCGCGCGTCCACGGACAGGACGAGCACCTGGCGGCCGAAGCGCTCGGCGATCTCGCGGATCAGGTCGGGGCGGGCGATCGCGGCGGTGTTGACGCCGACCTTGTCCGCGCCCGCCCGCAGCAGCTTGTCCACGTCCTCGGCCGTGCGGACGCCGCCGCCGACCGTCAGCGGGATGAAGACCTGCTCGGCGGTGCGGCGCACCACGTCGTACGTGGTCTCGCGGTTGCCCGACGAGGCGGTGATATCCAGGAACGTCAGCTCGTCGGCGCCCTCGGCGTCGTACACCTTGGCCATCTCGACGGGGTCGCCCGCGTCGCGCAGGTTCTGGAAGTTGACTCCCTTGACGACCCGGCCGTTGTCCACGTCCAGGCAGGGGATGACTCGAACGGCAAGGGTCATGGTGCGGCTTCTCCTCGGAACGCCTCCACCTCGACCTCGACGACCAGGCTGGGGTCCACGAAGCCGGAGACGATGATCATGGATGCGGCGGGCCGGACGGAGTCGAACAGCTCCTTGTGAGCGCGCCCGACCTCGTCCACGTCCCGGGCATGGGTGATGTACATGCGCGTGCGTACGACGTCGTCGCGGCCGAGTCCCACCTGTTCCAGCGCCGCGAACGCGACGTTGAAGGCGTTGACCGTCTGCTCGTACGGACCGCCTCCGGCGATCTGGCCGTCCACTATGGACGTGCAGCCGGAGACCAGCACCAGGCCGTTCGGCAGCTCGACTGCCCGGGAGTAGCCGAAGGTCTCCTCCCAGGGCGCGCCCGTAGTGACGCGTCGTACGTCGCTCACCGGGCTACCGCCTCCAAGGCCTCTTCCAGGGTGAACGCCTTCGCATACAGGGCCTTCCCGACGATGGAGCCCTCGACACCGAGGGGTACCAGGTCGGCGATGGCGCGGAGGTCGGCGAGGGAGGACACGCCGCCGGAGGCCACGACCGGGCGGTCGGTCGCGGCACACACATGGCGAAGCAGCTCCAGGTTGGGACCCTGGAGCGTGCCGTCCTTGGCGATGTCCGTGACGACGTAACGCGCGCAGCCCTCCTTGTTGAGGCGCTCCAGCGTCTCGTAGAGGTCACCGCCGTCACTGGTCCAGCCGCGGCCGCGCAGGGTCGTGCCGCGTACGTCGAGACCCACCGCGATCTTGTCGCCGTGCTCGGCGATGACCTTGGCGACCCACTCGGGGGTCTCCAGGGCGGCGGTGCCGAGGTTCACGCGGGTGCAGCCGGTGGCCAGGGCCTTCGCCAGCGAGGCGTCGTCCCGGATGCCGCCGGACAGCTCCACCTTGATGTCCATGGCCCCGGTGATCTCGGCGACCAGGTCCCGGTTGTCGCCGGTGCCGAACGCGGCGTCCAGGTCGACCAGGTGCAGCCACTCGGCGCCCGCGCGCTGCCAGGCGAGGGCGGCTTCCAGGGGAGAGCCGTAGGAAGTCTCCGTACCGGACTCGCCGTGTACGAGCCGGACCGCCTGGCCGTCGCGGACGTCCACGGCGGGGAGGAGTTCGAGCTTTCCTGAGGGCTTGGCAGACATCAGAGGGTTCCGATCCAGTTGTTCAGCAGCTGCGCTCCGGCGTCGCCGGACTTCTCGGGGTGGAACTGCGTGGCCCACAGCGCGCCGTTCTCGACGGCCGCCACAAAGGGCTTGCCGTGCGTCGACCAGGTGACCTTGGGCGCGGTCAGGGCCGGGTTGTGCGTCTCGAGGGCCCAGTCGTGGACGGCGTAGGAGTGCACGAAGTAGAAGCGCGCGTCGGCGTCGAGGCCCGCGAAGAGCTCCGAGCCGGCCGGGGCGTCGACGGTGTTCCAGCCCATGTGGGGCACGATCTCGGCCTGGAGGGGCTCGACCGCGCCGGGCCACTCGTCGAGGCCCTCGGTCTCCACGCCGTGCTCGATGCCGCGTGCGAAGAGGATCTGCATGCCCACGCAGATGCCCATCACAGGACGGCCGCCGGCGAGCCTGCGGTCGATGATCCAGTCGCCGCGTGCCTCCTTCAGGCCCTTCATGCAGGCGGCGAAGGCACCGACACCCGGCACCAGCAGTCCGTCCGCGTTCATGGCCTTGTCGAAGTCACGCGTGATCTCGACCTCGGCGCCCGCGCGCGCGAGAGCACGCTCGGCGGAGCGGACGTTGCCGAAGCCGTAGTCAAAGACGACTACCCGCTTCGAAACGGTGGTGCTCCCCGTGTTTGCCGTGCTTACGATGCTCAATTCCACACCTCCAGCCTCAGGACGCCCGCGACGAGACACATCGCGGCGCCGATCGACAACAGCGTGATGAGACTCTTCGGCATCTGCTGCTTGGCGAAGGAGATGACACCGCCGATCAGGAAGAGACCGACGACGATCAGGACCGTCGACAGGCCGTTCACAGCGCGCCCTTCGTGGAGGGCAGGATGCCGGCCGCGCGCGGGTCGCGCTCGGAGGCGTACCGCAGCGCCCGCGCGAGCGCCTTGAACTGGCACTCGACGATGTGGTGCGCGTTGCGCCCGTACGGCACGTGCACGTGCAGCGCGATCTGGGCCTGGGCGACGAAGGACTCCAGGATGTGCCGGGTCATCGTCGTGTCGTACTCGCCGATCATCGGCGCCATCTTCTCGGGCTCGGTGTGCACGAGGTACGGGCGCCCCGACAGGTCGACGGTGACCTGGGCGAGGGACTCGTCCAGCGGGACCGTGCAGTTGCCGAAGCGGTAGATGCCCACCTTGTCGCCGAGGGCCTGCTTGAAGGCGGCGCCCAGCGCGAGGGCGGTGTCCTCGATGGTGTGGTGCGAGTCGATGTGCAGGTCGCCGTCGGTCTTCACGGTCAGGTCGAACAGACCGTGGCGGCCGAGCTGGTCGAGCATGTGGTCGTAGAAGCCGACCCCGGTGGAGATCTCCGTCTTTCCGGTGCCGTCGAGATTGATCTCGACGAGAACGGACGTCTCCTTTGTCGTGCGTTCGATTCTGCCGACGCGGCCTTCGCGAGTCATGCGCTCTGCTCCTTCGAGGGCGTGGGGGTGTTCCCCACAAAACACTGCAGGTCACGTACCGCGTCGAGGAACGCGTCGTTTTCGGCGGGGGTTCCGGCGGTCACTCGCAGCCACCCGGGCACTCCGTTGTCCCGGACCAGGACGCCCCGGTCGAGGATCTTCTGCCACACCTCGTGCGCGTCGTCGAACCTGCCGAACTGCACGAAGTTCGCGTCGGACTCGGTCACCTCGTAGCCGATGGCGCGCAGTTCCTCGACCAGCCGGTCCCGCTCCGCCTTGAGCTGTTCGACATAGCCGAGGAGGGTGTCGGTGTGCTCCAGGGCGGCCAGAGCGGTCGCCTGGGTGACGGCGGAGAGGTGGTACGGCAGCCGGACGAGCTGGACGGCGTCCACGACCGCCGGGTGCGCGGCGAGGTAGCCGAGACGCAGGCCGGCCGCGCCGAAGGCCTTGGACATCGTGCGCGAGACGACGAGATTCGGCCGTCCTTCGATGAGGGACAGCAGCGAGTCGCCGTGGCTGAACTCGATGTACGCCTCGTCCACGACCACCATCGACGGCTTGGCCGACTGCGCCGCCTCGTACAGTGCGAGGACGGTCTCCCGCGAAACCGCGTTGCCCGTGGGGTTGTTGGGGGTGGTGATGAAGACGACGTCCGGCCGGTACTCGACGATGGCCTTCTCCGCCGCCTCGAGGTCGATCGTGAAGTCGTCGCCCCGGGGGCCGGAGATCCAGCCGGTGCCCGTGCCGCGCGAGATGAGCCCGTGCATGGAGTACGAGGGCTCGAAGCCCATGGCCGTACGGCCGGGTCCGCCGAAGGTCTGCAGGAGCTGCTGGATGACCTCGTTGGAGCCGTTGGCCGCCCACACGTTGGCCGGGCCGACCTCGTACCCGGACGTCTTCGTCAGATACTCCGCGAGCCGCGTCCGCAGCTCCACCGCGTCCCGGTCCGGGTAGCGGTTGAGGTGGCGCGCCGCCTCACGGACCCGTTCGGCGATGCGCTCGACCAGCGGATCGGGCAGCGGGTACGGGTTCTCGTTGGTGTTCAGCCGTACGGGGACGTCGAGCTGGGGCGCGCCGTAGGGGGACTTGCCGCGCAGCTCGTCGCGTACGGGGAGATCGTCGATACGTACGTCGCTCACTTGCCCTCAGGTACCTTCCAGCCGAACCTTGCCTTGATCGCCGCGCCGTGCGCGGGCAGGTCCTCCGCCTCCGCCAGCGTCACCACGTGGTGCGCGACCTCGGCCAGCGCGTCCTTCGTGTAGTCGACGATGTGGATGCCACGCAGGAAGGACTGGACGGACAGACCGGAGGAGTGGCAGGCGCAACCGCCGGTCGGGAGCACGTGGTTGGAGCCGGCCGCGTAGTCGCCGAGGGAGACCGGCGCCCACGGGCCGATGAAGATCGCGCCCGCGTTGACGACGCGTTCGGCCACCGCCGCCGCGTCCGCCGTCTGGATCTCCAGGTGCTCGGCGCCGTATGCGTTGACGACACGGAGGCCCTCGTCGACGCCGTCGACGAGCACGATCGCGGACTGCCTGCCCGCGAGCGAGGGCCGGATGCGGTCCTCGATGTGCTTGGTGGCCTCGACCTGCGGCGCCAGCTCCTTCTCGACCGCGTCGGCGAGCGCGACGGAGTCGGTGACGAGCACGGCGGCGGCGAGCGGGTCGTGCTCGGCCTGGCTGATCAGGTCGGCGGCGACGTGCACCGGGTCGGCGGTGTCGTCCGCGAGGACCGCGATCTCGGTCGGGCCCGCCTCGGAGTCGATGCCGATGACCCCGGTGAAGTACCGCTTGGCGGCGGCCACCCAGATATTGCCGGGCCCGGTGACCATGTTGGCGGGCGGGCAGGACTCGGTGCCGTACGCGAACATCGCGACGGCGGTGGCACCGCCGGCCGCGTACACCTCGTCGACGCCGAGCAGTGCGCAGGCGGCGAGGATCGTGGGGTGCGGCAGTCCGTCGAACTCGGCCTGCGCCGGGGAGGCGAGGGCGATCGACGGAACACCGGCCTCCTGCGCGGGCACCACGTTCATGATCACGGACGACGGGTACACCGACCGGCCACCGGGGGCGTAGAGGCCGACGCGCTCGACCGGTACCCACTTCTCGGTGACCGTGCCGCCGGGGACGACCTGGGTGGTGTGCGTGGTGCGGCGCTGCTCGCGGTGGACGGTACGGGCGCGGCGGATGGACTCCTCCAGGGCCGCGCGGACGGCCGGGTCGAGCTGCTCAAGCGCGTCCGTGAGGGCCTTGGCCGGGACCCGTACGGATGTGAGGCGCACGCCGTCGAACTTCTCCGCGAAGTCGATCAGCGCCGCGTCGCCCCGATGATGCACGGCCTCGCAGATCGGACGCACCTTCTCCAGGGCGGCCGAGACGTCGAAGTCGGCTCGGGGCAACAGGTCGCGCAGGGCGGGTCCCTCCGGGAGGGCGTCGCCGCGCAGATCGATTCGAGAGATCACGGGCCCAATTCTCGCAGACGTCGGTCGGCTGACGTCGGAGCGTTCCAGTGGCTGGAACGCCCCGGCGCGGGAACCCGGAAGATCACCTTCACGTCTAGCGTTCAGAGCGTCACACAGCGGGCATGAACAGCTGTGCGATACATGGTGGACCCACCGACACATGGTGCACGCACCGACGCGCGAGTGATCGAGGAGGAAGGAAGGGCCGTGACCGAGGGTGCCGGCGTCCGGGACGGGGAGCCGCCGGACGACCTGACCGCCGCCGAGGCCGGCATGTGGCAGGCATTCCGCAACGGCAGCGTCTACGACCTGCGCAGCGGTGACATCGCCGAGGACGATCCGCACGGCGGCCATCCCTGGGGCCCCGAGCGCACCGTACGGGCCCGAGTCGTGGCCTGGCTGCTGCTGGACGGTCCGCCCGCGCTGGCCGGCCGGGTCTCCGCGCTGAAGCTGGTCGGCGTACAGATCAAGGGCACCCTGGAGCTGGCGGGCGGCCAGGTGGTGCCGTACATGGAGCTGAAGGGCTGCCGGTTCGAGAAGGAGATCCTGCTGCCCGAGGCCCGGTTCACGACCGTACGGCTGGTGGACTGCTCGGTGCCGCGCCTGGAGGCGGCCCGGCTGCACACGGAGGGCGATCTGCATCTGCCGCGCTGCCGGTTCCACAACGGCGTACGGCTGGCGGACGCGCACATCGGCACCGATCTGCTGCTCAACCAGGCGGTCGTCTACCGCGACCGGCACGGCCGTTCGATCTCCGCGGACGGGCTGACCGTCGCCCAGGACGTGCAGGCCGAGATGCTGGAGTCGCACGGCGAGCTGAGCCTGCGCGGCGCGACCGTCGGCGCCTCGCTCAGTCTGCGCGGCAGCAGGCTCACCAACCCGTACGGCCGCCTCGCCCTGAACGCGCCCCAGTTGACCGTCGAGCGCACCCTCTATCTGACCCCCGCCGGCGTCGGAAATCCCCTCTACACGAGCGGCAGCACTCCCGCGCGCGGCACACGCGTCCAGCGGTTCGTGTGCGAGGGCGGGATACGGCTGGACGACGGACGGTTCGGCGACGCCGTCGACCTGGAGCGGGCCCGTTTCACCTTCAACGACACACAGGAACTGTCTCTGCGCCGCGTCCAGGTGCCCGAGCTGCGCTTCCTCGGCGAGAAGCCGGAGCGCGGCAAGGTCGTCCTGTCCGGCGCCCGCGTCGGCGTCCTCATCGACCGGGCGGACAGCTGGCCGGGCCCGGGCAACCTCCAGATGGGCGGCTTCCAGTACGAGACCCTCGTACCGCGTGACCGGTTCCCCCTGGCCAAGCGGCTGGAGTGGGTGGCGGCGGCGACCGCCGAGTACAGCCCGGAGCCGTACGAGCGGCTCGCCACCGTGCTACGGACCGGCGGCGACGACGAGGGCGCGCGCGAGGTACTGCTGGCCAAGCAGCGCCACCGGCGCGAGAACCTGCCGTTCGCGGGGAAGCTCTGGGGCTACGCGCAGGACTGGACGGTCGCGTACGGGTACCGGCCGGGCCGGGCCGCCGTATGGATGGCCGTGCTGTGGGCGCTGACCTCGTACGCCTTCTCGCACGCCCACCATCCGCCGATCAAGAGCGGCGAGCACCCGAACTGGAGCCCGTCCCTGTTCGCCCTGGACCTGCTGCTCCCGGTCATCGACCTCGGTCAGGTCGGCTACTGGCAGTTGCGCGGCGGCTGGCAGTGGCTGGCCGCGGTGGTGATCATCCTGGGCTGGATCCTCGCGACGACGGTGGCCGCGGGCGCGACCCGGCTTCTGAGCAGGAACTGAACCGTAATCCGAACGCAAACAACCTGCTTCGCCTTCCCGTCGTCTTGCTACCGAAACCACCAATGGCGAAACCACCAATGGCGAAACCACGACGGCGAGCACCCGCTCCGCGAGAGCGGCGCCCAGGCGCAAGGAGGTGTCCGCGCACGTGAATCCGTTGCGTGCGCTCATCCGTACGGCCAGGATGGCGCGTCACACCTCGGGGCTCGCCGTCGGGCTGCCCGCCGACGACGAGGTGCTGCTCGACGCGCCGGACGAGCGGCTGGGGCCCGCGCTGGTGGCGGCGGGCCGGGGTGACCACACGCCCGCGGCCAAGCTCCTGTCGACGACCCGGGAGGCCGCCGAGTGGGAGAACCGCGACCGGTACGTCTCGCGGCTCGCCTCCTTCGCCCGTTCGCGCGACGAGTGGCTGCGGACCTGGCAGGGCGCCGCTCCGCACGACCCGGACGTCCTGCTGATCAAGGCCCAGCTGGCGGTGGCGCACGGCTGGCACTCGCCGGCCCGGGTCGAATTGCTGCGCGAGACGGGCCCGTTGATCACCGCGGCCGCCGAGAGCGAGCCGCGTGATCCGGTGCCCTGGCGGATCGCGCTCGACCACGCCCGGGGCACGGGCCTCGGCCGCACCGGTTTCGAACAGCTGTGGGCGGAAGCGGTCCGCCGCTCGCCGCACCACTACGGGTGCCATGTGTCCGCCCTCACATACCTCTCGGCGTCCTGCTGTGCTCGGTGGGGGGACACCCCCCACACCCCCGGGTGCTCGCACGCCGAGGGCTTCGACTTCGCCGAGCAGGCAGCCGAGGACACGCTGCCGGGCTCGCTCGTACAGGCGCTTCCGGTACGGGCGGTGTTCTCCTGCCTCACCGAGGGCGGCGGGGCCGAGGTGTCCCGCGCCCGTCTGCACGAGGCGGCTGACCGGGCGATCGCGCTCTCCGCCGAGTACGCGCCCGGCGATCCGTGGCCGGCCGAGGTCCGCAACCTCCTCACCTACGTCCTCGTACGCCTGGAACGCTGGCCGGACGCCCTGACCCAGCTGCGCATGATCGGCCCCTTCGCCACGTCCTTCCCCTGGGACCGGGTATCGGACGATCCGTTGGGCCAGTTCCTGGAGCTGCGGGACGGCGTACGGCTGGAGGTGGCGTCCTCGATGCCGCTGCGGACGCGAACAAGAAGATCACAAACAAGTACGAACAGACACACGCACCCTGTGGACCATTAGGCTCTGGCCTCGTGACCACCGTCCGGCTGCCGCTCTTCCCCCTGAACTCGGTGTTGTACCCGGGGCTCGTGCTTCCTCTGAACATTTTCGAGGAGCGCTATCGCGCCATGATGCGCGAGTTGCTGAAAACCCCCGAGGACGAACCGCGCCGCTTCGCCGTCGTCGCCATCCGCGACGGCCACGAGGTCGCGCCGAGCGCACCCGGCATGCCCGATCCGACGGCGCTGCCCGAGCGCGGTCCGGCCGCCGGATTCGGCGACGACCCGGTCAAGGCGTTCCATTCCGTGGGCTGTATCGCGGACGCGGCCACCATCCGGGAGCGCGACAACGGCACGTTCGAGGTCCTCGCCACCGGTACGACCCGGGTGCGGCTGCTCTCGGTGGACTCCTCCGGTCCGTTCCTGGTGGCGGAGCTGGAGGAGCTTGCCGAGGACGCCGGCGACGAGGCGGGCGCGCTCGCGGAAGGGGTGCTGCGGGCCTTCCGCCAGTACCAGAAGCGGCTGGCGGGCGCGCGTGAGCGGTCGCTGTCGACGGGGGCGGACCTGCCGGACGAGCCGGCCGTCGTCTCGTATCTGGTCGCTGCGGCGATGATGCTCGACACCCCGGCCAAGCAGCAGCTCCTCCAGGCCCCCGACACCGCGTCCCGGCTGCGCGACGAGCTGAAACTCCTGCGCGCCGAGACCGCCATCATCCGTAGTCTGCCGTCGTTGCCCGCGTCGGAGCTGACGCGGGGCCCGACGAGCCTCAACTGACATATCCGAGAAGGCGATGGCGAAGAAGTCGAAGAAGCAGCAGGCCGGGGGCACGCCCGCGACCGTGTCCCTGACGGCGGCGGGCGTGGAGTTCACCGTCCACGCCTACGAGCACGACCCGTCCCACCCCTCCTACGGCGAGGAGGCCGCCGAGGCGATGGGGGTGTCCCCCGAGCGGGTCTTCAAGACGCTGGTGGCGGACGTCGACGGTGCGCTGGTCGTCGCGGTGGTCCCGGTGGCCGGCTCCCTCGACCTGAAGTCCCTGGCCACGGCGGTGGGCGGCAAGCGGGCGGCGATGGCCGACCCGACGCTCGCCGAACGCACCACCGGTTATGTCCGCGGCGGTATCTCTCCGCTGGGCCAGCGCAAGAAGCTCCGCACGGTGCTGGACGCGTCGGCGGAGTCCCACGAGACGATCTGCGTCTCGGCCGGCCGGCGCGGCCTGGAGGTCGAACTGGCCCCCGCGGATCTCCAGAAGCTCACGGAAGCGGTGTCTGCGGCCATCGCCCGCGCGTGATGGTGCGGGTGGGTGGGGGTTGTCCGCGCAGTTCCCCGCGCCCCTGAAAGACAAGAAGCACGGGGCGCAGCCCCTCCTTTTCAGGGGCGCGGGGGACGTGCGCGACAAGCCCCCACCCACCCGCACCCGCCAACGCACCGACCTGACCGAGCTCTCAAGCGGGGGGCGAAGGGGCGCAGCCCCTGGGATGGAACGGGCAGGGGCGGCGGGGGCGGGGGCGGGAAAGGCTACGCGGCCGGCGGCGGGCCGTACTGGGGCTCCTCGTACGGGTCAGGATCACGCGGCCCGAACAACGCCGTAAGCCCAAGATGAACCAGTACCCCAGCCAGCGGCCAGGCCAGCAGCGCCCCCTTCGCACTGAGCTTCAGCGGCGCCGAGAACGTAACCCCCTCCCCCACTTCCTTCGCCCGCGCCGCGACATCGGTCTCGGGCCCGAGCCACACCCCGAGCCGCCACGCCAGCACGGCACCCAGCAGCCCACCCACCGTGAGCGCGACGACCAGCGGCACACCTCCGCGCCGGCGCACGAGGAACACGACGAGCGCGCTCAGCGCCCCGACCCCCAACGCCAGCAGCGTGAACGTTCCGTCGACCCCGGCGGCCTGCTCACCCTCGGTCTCCTTGAGGTACACCGCCGATCCGTCGGAGACGAGCGGCACCGGCGGCGCGAGCCACCACCACAGAAGCCCGAGCAGTACGCCCCCGAGCAGCGCCATGACCACCGTGACGACGGCGGCCCAGATCAGCTCGCTCGCCAGCCCGGGAGCGGATCCGACCCCGGAGCCGTCCTGCGCGTACGCGTCGTGCTCCACGCCCCCGCCCCCGCCCCCGGCGGGCGGCGGGCCCCAGGGGTCGTCCGGGGTCTGATGGTGCGGCGGCGGAGGCGGCGAAAACGGTGCGGTCACTCTGACATCGTGCCAGGCGCGGCTGTGCGGCGCGTCACCGGACGGCGGCGCGCCGGTACGCCCAGGTCGCGACCGCGAGTGACACGACGCCGACTCCCGCGCACACGGCGAGGTCCCTGAGCACGAACGCCCAGTCGGGGTTCGGCCCGAACGTCCGAGCGAAGGCCTCCACCCCGTACGTGGAGGGCAGCAGATCACGGGCGAACTGGATGAAACCCGGCATCCGGTCGGCCGGCAGCACGCCCAGCAGCAGCGCCGCCGACATCCCCAACTGCCCCAGTACGGTGGCGAGTTCGGGACGCGGCGCGAGCAGGCCCAGCGCGGCGCCCAGCCCGGCGAGCGCGGCCCCGGCGAGCGGGATCACCGCGGCGAGCACCCAGAGGTGGGCCAGCGGCAGCCCGAAGAGCACGCATCCGAAGACCGCGGTGACCACGGTCCCCGGCACGGTGAAGGAGGCGTACGCCCCGGCCGCGCCCAGCACGACAGCGGCGGGCGGCACGGGCAGCGTCGCGTAATGATCAAGACCCCCGCTCGACCGCAGCTGCCCGAAGTACTGCGCCAGCAGGTTCAACGCGACGAAGGCGACGACCAGTACCGACGAACCGGCGACGACGGCCCGCGCCTCGGCCCCGCCGTCCACCACCCCGCGCATCAGGATCATGATCCCGATCGACTGGAAGGTGGCCACGAACAGCAGCGGGATCCGCGCGACCCGCGCCCGCGAGAGCTGCGCCCGGTACACCGCGCAGAGCGCCGGCCACAGCCGCGCGCGGGGCCCGAGCTCGGCGGCTCCGCGCTCCACGCGCTCCTCTACGGCCAGGGCACTGCCCGGCAGAACCTCGGCGGGTACGACACTCACGTCGAGTTGCTCCCCTTCGCTTCGGCTGTCGCCCATTTTCGTACGGCTGCGGCAGCCCTGCCGTTCACATCCGCACCGACTGTTCTCCGGCTCACACGCGCGTTCCTCACCCCTTGACCAGCCCCTGTGCGCTGCCCGCGCTGCCGCCGAGCGCCAGGTAGACGTCCTCCAGGCTCGGCGTGGCAAGGGTGAAGTCGTCGAGCGCCACGAAGGCCGCGCCGCCGGTGACGGTGGCCACGACCGCGCGCGCCTCCTCCGGCGCGAGCCGCAGCGACCAGCGTCGTCCGGACTCCACGGCACGCCGACGCAGCGCGGCGACCTCGGGCACATCCAGCGGCGCCTGCTCCCGCCACACCAGCTCGACGCGCACCTCGCCCGCGACCTGCTCCTTCAGCCCGGCCGGGGTGTCGCAGGCGATGACCCGCCCCTTGTCGAGGACGGCGACCCGGTCGAGCACGGTCTCCGCCTCGATGACGTTGTGGGTGACCAGTAGGACGGTGGCACCGGACTCGGCGCGCCGCCGGTCGACGGCGGCCCACACGGCCCGCCGGGCCACCGGGTCCATTCCGCTGGTCGGCTCGTCCAGCACGAGCAGGGGCCGTTCCCCGACCAGCGCGGTGGCGAAACAGGCGAGCCGCCGCTGCCCGCCGGACAGCTTCTTCAGTGGACGCTGCGCCAGCGCGGTGAGCCCCAGCTCCTCCAGCACGGCATCCCGCTCGGCCCGCGCCTGCCGCACCTCCAGCCCGCGCAGCCGCCCGGTGGTCTCCGCGGCGAGCGCCACGGTCAGCTCGTCGAGCGCGGTCGACTCCTGCCCCAGATAAGCGAGGATCCGCGAGGCTCGCTCCGGGTGCCGCACGATGTCGTGCCCGAGGATCTCGACGGTGCCGTCATCGGGCCGCATCAGCCCGGTCAGCTGCCGTACGAGCGTGGTCTTCCCGGCCCCGTTCGGCCCGAGCAACCCGAAGATCTCCCCCCGCCGGACCTCAAGCCCGACGGCATCATTGGCCCGCACCTCGGGGGTTCCGGGCGCCCCGCGCCGCCCCCGGGTCGCCGGATACGTCTTGGTGAGCCCCCGCACAGCACACACGACGTCGCCGCTCCGCCGGTTCGCCGATGCCACACGCGTACTCACGAAGAAGGAGCCTACGGGGTCCCGGGCACCGAATTACCCCCGGGTCGCCCCTTCAGGGGCGCGGGGCGGTGACCTATGCGGCTCCGCCGCGGGGCGCGATCAGCCACAAACGACCCGCAGTCGCCCAGCAAGCAGCCACCCTGAGCTACTAGGCGCCCTCGTTCACGCCGGAGGCAGTCCGCACATCGATCTCCCGCCAGAAGCCGGCCCGAATCGCATACCGATCATGTTCATCGATCTGATCGTCCTTGTGCGCGAGCAACCCGAACCGAGCCGCATACCGCAACAACTCCCCATCCACCCGATGAGGAACGCGCGGATACATCCCCGACAACTTCTGCAGGTGCGACTGATCGGTCAGCCGGGACATCCACCGCCGAGCGAACACCTGCCCGACCTCATACGGGTCACCCCCGACCGTCGTGATGTCCTCCTCCCGATCGGCCCACCGCTGCTCCGCCGTCGTGAGCTGCGCGAGCGTCGGCATGGCGGCCGCGTCCGGCGACTCCGCCGCACCTCCGGGCCGGTCCACCCACCCCTTGTCTGAGGACCACCGCAACGTGGCGGTAGCCGGATGCTGCACCGCATGCGCCCCGGGCCCCCGCATGGCGGCGAGATCCTTCGGCGTGGGTACGCCCTTGGCCGCGGCCGGCACCCGCTCCTCAGTCCCGTTGCGCCCCGCGGGGGCCGGCTCCGGCTCTCCGGTCCGCTCGGCGGCCGCAAGCGCGGACTCCGGCAGCGGCGCTGACAGGATCGCGGCGATCTCCGGCCGCGGCACCGGCGGCGGCGCGCAGATCCCGCCGAGTTCCTTGGCCCGTACCGCCTTGGTGATCCACGCCCGGTCGAGCACCCGCCGCTCGTCGGCCTCGGCGACCAGGTCCTCGGACTGGTTGTAGTCCCCGTCGGCGGCCTGCACCGCCCACAGGTGTACGGCGACGCCGTGCTCCTTGGCCGCCATCATGCCCGGCAGCAGATCCCCGTCACCGGTGACGAGGACCACGTCGGAGCAGGCACGGTTGCGGGCCAGCTCGGTCAGCTCGGCGTGCATCGCGGCGTCCACGCCCTTCTGGGCCCAGCGCCCGTCGCTGCGGGTCAGGGCGCCGAGCCGGACGGTCACCCGGGGCATCACGCGCAGCCTGCGGTGCTCGGGCTGCGGGACGCGGTCGGGGGCGCCGTCGAACCAGTAGATGCGTAGCAGCGGTCGCTCGGTGTCGGCCTCGGCGCGCTCGCGCAGCCCCTGGATGAGGGCGGTGTGGTCGACAGTGATGCGGGAGCGGGAGGGTTCCCCGGCGAGGAGGCTGGCGGCTGCGCCGAGCAGATACCCGGCGTCCACCAGGACGATGCAGCGGTCCACGCGATCCACCCTCTTTCCGGGAGGTTTGCTTCGGGCTTCCTTCGAGTCTGCCCGACCACGCGGAGGTTAACGGCCGGAACTCGATCTTCGGCGTGGCGTATTCGCCGAGGCACCCCCGCCATCGCGGTACACGCGCCGACAACTCTCGTCACGGACGGTGATTTTCTGACATGCGCGCCTTGTCGGCCTATGTGAATCTGGTCGCGGCCCTGGCCCCTAGATCCCCCACAGGAGGCAGATCACCATGGCCAAGAACAAGAAGCAGGACCGTAAGCAGCCGCAGCCCGAGCGTGGCCAGCAGGAGGCCCAGCACCCCTCGATGGAGTCACAGGCCGAGCAGCGTGCCGTCCAGGTGACTCCCGGCGACATGGCCCGCAAGGGCCGGCAGAAGCGCTTCGGTCACAACTGACATCTGCGTAAGGGTTGTTGCAGCCCACGCACACCGAGGGGCGCATCCGACATCACGGATGCGCCCCTCGCGCACTCACGCCCCCGCCGCCGTCAACTCCCGCCGTCGGCTCGGCTTCTGCCGTCAGCCCGCCAGGCAGGACGGGCCGAGCAGCACCTTCAGGTCGCCGAACAGAGCCGGGTCCGGCTTCACCCGGTGACGGTCGAGGCGGAGCACCGTCGTCTTGGTCGGGCCCTGGAGCTTGATGCGGACCTCGCTGTCGCCCTTGTGGTGGGTGAGGATCTCGCCGAGGCGGCTGACCATGGGCGGGGTGACCCGGGTGGCCGGAATGGTGAGGATCACGGGGGCGTTGGTGCCCGCGTTGGACAGGTCGGGGACCTGGAGCTCCATGGCGACCAGACGCGGGACGTCCTCGCGCTTGTCGAGGCGGCCCTTGACGAAGACGACGGCGTCCTCGACGAGTTGGGTCGAGACGAGCTGGTAGGTCGCCGGGAAGAACATGCACTCGATGGAACCTGCCAGGTCCTCCACCGTGGCGATGGCCCAGGCGTTGCCCTGCTTGGTCATCTTGCGCTGGAGGCCGGAGATGATGCCGCCGATGGTGACGACCGCGCCGTCCGCGTGCTCACCGCCGGTGAGCTGGGCGATGCCCGCGTCGGCCTTGTCGGACAGTACGTGCTCCAAGCCGAAGAGGGGGTGGTCCGAGACGTAGAGGCCGAGCATCTCCCGCTCCTGGGCGAGCAGATAGGCCTTGTCCCACTCGTCGTCGGTGAACTGCACGTCGAGTCCGAAGCCGGGCTCGCTGGTCTCCTCCTCGCCCATGCCGCCGAAGAGGTCGAACTGGCCCTCGGCCTCCTTGCGCTTGACCGCGACCACGTTGTCGATCATCGGCTCGAACTGTGCGGTGAGGCCCTTGCGGGTGTGCCCCATCGTGTCGAACGCGCCCGCCTTGATCAGCGATTCCGTGGTCCGCTTGTTGCAGGCGACCGCCTCGACCTTGTCGAGGTAGTCCGGGAAGGAGGCGTATTTCCCCTTTGCCTTGCGGCTGCGGATGATCGAGTCGACCACGTTCGTACCGACGTTCCGGACCGCTTCGAGGCCGAAGAGGATCACATCGTCGCCCTGGGCGGCGAAGTTGTGCACCGACTCGTTGACGTTCGGCGGGAGCACTTTGATGCCCATGCGCCGGCACTCGTTCAGATAGATCGCGGACTTGTCCTTGTCGTCCTTGACCGAGGTGAGCAGCGCGGCCATGTACTCGGCGGGGTGGTTCGCCTTCAGGTAGGCGGTCCAGTACGAGACCAGGCCGTACGCGGCGGAGTGGGCCTTGTTGAAGGCGTAGCCGGCGAAGGGGACCAGGACGTCCCACAGGGCCTGGATGGCCTCGTCGCTGTAGCCGTTCTTGCGGGCGCCGGCCTGGAAGATGGTGAAGTTCTTCGCCAGTTCGTCGGGCTTCTTCTTGCCCATGACGCGGCGGAGGATGTCGGCCTCGCCCAGTGAGTACCCGGCGATGATCTGGGCGGCCTTCTGCACCTGCTCCTGGTAGACGATCAGGCCGTAGGTGACGGCCAGGACCTCTTCGAGGGGCTCCTCCAGCTCTTTGTGGATCGGCGTGATCTCCTGCTGCTTGTTCTTGCGCAGCGCGTAGTTCGTGTGGGAGTTCATGCCCATCGGGCCAGGGCGGTACAGGGCCGACACGGCGGAGATGTCTTCGAAGTTGTCGGGCTTCATCAGGCGCAGCAGCGAGCGCATGGGGCCGCCGTCGAACTGGAAGACGCCGAGGGTGTCACCGCGCTGGAGCAGGTCGAAGGTCGTCGGATCGTCCAGCGGGAGGCTCAGGAGATCGATGTCGATCCCCTTGTTGGACTTCACCATCTTCACGGCGTCGTCCATGATCGTCAGGTTCCGCAGGCCCAGGAAGTCCATCTTCAGCAGGCCGAGCGACTCACAGCTCGGATAGTCCCACTGCGTGATGGTCACGCCGTCGGTGTGCCTGACCCAGACCGGCACGTGCTCGGTGATGGTCTCGCTGGACATGATCACGCCGGCGGCGTGCACACCCATCTGCCGGACCAGGCCCTCCACACCGCGCGCGGTGTCGATGACCTTCTTCACATCCGGCTCGTTCTCGTACATCCCGCGGACCTCGCCGGCCTCGCTGTAGCGCGGGTGCTGCGGGTCGGTGATGCCGGAGAGCGGGATGCCCTTGCCGAGGACGTCGGCGGGCATGGCCTTGGTGATGCGGTCGCCCATCGCGTACGGGTAGCCCAGCACGCGCGCGGAGTCCTTGATCGCGTTCTTGGCCTTGATGGTGCCGTAGGTGCCGATCATGGCGACCTTGTCGGCGCCGTACTTCTCGGTCACGTACCGGATCACCTCGACGCGCCGGCGCTCGTCGAAGTCGATGTCGACATCGGGCATCGAGATGCGCTCGGGGTTGAGGAACCGCTCGAAGATCAGACCGTGCGGGATGGGGTCGAGGTCGGTGATGCCGAGGGCGTACGCGACGATCGAACCGGCCGCGGAGCCTCGTCCGGGGCCGACCGCGATGCCCTGCTTCTTGGCCCACATGATGAAGTCGGCGACCACGAGGAAGTAGCCCGGGAAACCCATCGAGATGATGGTGTCCATCTCGTACTCGACCTGCTTCATGCGGTCGTCCGGGATGCCGCCCGGGAAGCGGCGCTGCATGCCCCGCATGGTTTCCTCGCGGAACCAGCTGACCTCGGTGTAGCCCTCGGGGATGTCGAACTTCGGCATGAGGTCGCGCTTCTCGAACATGCCCGTGGTGTCGACCATCTCGGCGATCAACCGGGTGTTGGCGCAGCCCTCCTGCCAGGCGTCCGACGAGTCGATGGCGTACATCTCGTCCGTGGACTTCAGGTAGTAGCCGGTGCCGTCGAACTTGAAGCGGTCCGGGTCGGAGAGGTTCTTGCCGGTCTGGATGCACAGCAGGGCGTCGTGGGCGGTCGCCTCGTGCGCGTACGTGTAGTGCGAGTCGTTCGTGACCAGCGGGGGGATGCCGAGCTTCTTGCCGATCTCCAGGAGGCCGTCGCGGACCCGGTGCTCGATCTCGATGCCGTGGTCCATCAGCTCCAGGAAGTAGCGGTCCTTGCCGAAGATGTCCTGGTACTCGGCGGCCGCCTTCAGGGCCTCGTCGTACTGGCCGAGGCGCAACCGGGTCTGGAGCTCACCGGAGGGACAGCCGGTGGAGGCCACGATCCCCTCGGACCACTTGGCGATGGTCTCCTTGTCCATACGGGGCCACTTCTGCAGCCAGCCCTCGGCGTACGCGTCCGAGGACAGCCGGAAGAGGTTGTGCAGGCCCGTGGCGTTCACCGCCCACATCGTCTTGTGGGTGTAACCACCCGAGCCGGAGACGTCGTCCCGCTTCTGGTGCGGCTGGCCCCACTGGATCTTGCGCTTGTTGCGCCGGGACTCGGGGGCGACGTACGCCTCGATGCCGATGATCGGGGTGACGCCGGCCTTCTGCGCGGAGTGGAAGAAGTCGTAGGCCCCGTGGAGGTTGCCGTGGTCGGACATGGCGATATGGGTCATGCCCATCTCGTTGCACGCGTTGAACATGTCCTTGAGCCGCGCGGCACCGTCCAGCAGCGAGTACTGGGTGTGGACGTGCAGGTGCGTGAACGGCGGCTTTGACACGGTTTCGGCCTCCAGGGAGAACAGCGGACGACGGATCCCCGACGGGCTGCGGACAGTCTGGGGGACAGCGTCGAAGTCTATGCCTCGGCACTGACACCGCGAGGCGTCTCCCCCGTACCTTCATGGAGGAGTCGCGGGCACTCCCGGGTACCTTCGGACGTTCAGAAGCTGACCCACCCGTGATCCTCCAGGAGGCACCCAGCGATGTCGGTTCCGCAGCTCAACGACGAGCGACGTGGCGAGGAGATCCTCGCCGTCTTCGACACCGCCTTCGGCCAGCTCCTGGCCGCCGACCCGGCCGCGTTCCGCGTGAAGTTCCGGAAGATGGCGGCCTCGGCCTTCGCGTTCTACCGCGGCACGGCGTGCCTCTTCTACCACGATCTCGACGCGGAGAAGGCCTCGGGCCCCTACCTCGACGAACGCACCTCACGCGTGTGGATCCACGGCGACCTGCACGCGGAGAACTTCGGCACGTACATGGACTCCACGGGCCGCCTGATCTTCAACGTGAACGACTTCGACGAGGCCTACGTCGCCCCCTTCACCTGGGACCTGAAGCGCTTCGCCGCCTCCGTGGCGCTCATCGGGTACGCGAAGGCGCTCAGCGACGAGCAGATCACCGAGCTGGTGCAGGTCTACGCGGACGCGTACCGCGAGCGGATCCACGCCATAGCGGCGGGCGCCAAGCGGGACGAGGTGCCGCCTTTCACGCTGGACACCGCCCAGGGCCCGCTGCTCGACGCGCTGCGCGACGCCCGCTCGCTGACCCGCTTCGGGCTGCTCGAATCGATGACCGAGATCCGTGACTTCGAGCGCCGCTTCGCGCCGGGCGGCGGCTCCATCGAGCTGGACGCGGCCACGCGCTACAAGGTGCTGGCCGCCTTCGACGGCTATCTGGAGACGCTGCCGGAGTCCTCGCTGACCCGCCCGGACTCCTACCGGGTCAAGGACGTCGTCGGCCGCCGCGGCATCGGCATCGGCTCGGCGGGGCTGCCGTCGTACAACATCCTCCTCGAGGGCGCCACGGACGCCCTGGAGAACGACGTCGTGATCTACATCAAGCAGGCCCAGACCCCGGCCGTCTCCCGGCACATCACGGACCAGCGGATCCGGGACTACTTCCAGCACGAGGGCCACCGCACGGTGATCTCCCAGCGCGCCCTCCAGGCGCACGCGGACCCGTGGCTGGGCTGGACCGAGCTGGACGGCGCGGGTCAGCTGGTCGCCGAGGTGTCGCCGTACGCGGTGGACCTGGACTGGAGCGACATCGACGACCCGGAGGAGATCGCGGCGGTCGTCGCCGATCTCGGCCGGGCCACGGCCACGATGCACGCGGCGGCCGACGACCTGACCGGGCAGTCCCTGGTGCCGTTCTCCACCGAGCGGGCCATCGACGCGGCGATCGCCGCCGACGAGGAGGGCTTCGCACCCCTGCTCGTGGACTTCGCCCACAGCTACGGGGCACGCGCGCGTGCGGACCACCAGATCTTCGTGGACCTGTTCCGCAACGGCCGGATCCCGGGCTTGTAAGGATCCCCGGCTTGTAAGGATCCCCGGCTTGTAAGGATCCCCGGCTCACAAGGCTTCCCACAGAGGCCCTTTGAGGCCTTTTAGGGATCCCTTACAGGGGTACGTGGGAGACTCTCCAACGCCATGGACATATCCGGGACCCCCTTCAGAGCCGTACGCGCGGCGCTGTTCACGGCACTCGTCGTGACGCTCGGCACCGCGTCGCACGTTCTGCTGTCCCGGTCCCCGCTGCCGCTGACCGCCGTGGCCGCGATCACCGCCGCCGTCTTCGTCGTCGCGTACGCGCTGGCGGGCGGCGAGCGCGGCTTCGGACGGATCGCCGGCGTGCTGATCCCGCTGGAGCTGGCCGCCGACACGGTGTTCACCACGGGCCAGCACGCCTGTTACGGCGAGGCGGGCGGCCCGGTCACCGGTCCGCTGCGCCAGGTCGGCCTCGACATGCTGTGCGGCGGCGGCAGCGTCGGCACCTCGCTGGCGCGGGTCGGCGACTCAGAGCGGGCCGCCACGCTGCTGGCGGGCGCCGGACCGGCCACCGTCTGGCTGCTGCTCGCCGCGCACATCGGCGTGGGCCTGCTGGCCGCCGCCTGGCTGCGGCGCGGCGAGCGGGCACTGGCCCAGCTGCTGGTTGCCGCGGTCGCCGCCGGTTTCCGGCCGCTGCTGATCGCGGTCGCCGCCGTCGTCGTCATGCCGCTCGCTCCGGCGGAGCACCGGCCTACGCGCACCGCGCACCGTCCGGCCACCGCCCGCACCCTTCTCTTCGCCCACTCCCTGGGACGGCGTGGACCGCCGTGCTCGGTCACCTTCGCGTGACCACCGGTCACCTCTTCAGGTGACCACCTCCTGAGCACGAACAGTCCCCATTTACACGTATCCGCGCACAACGTGTGCGCGTCCCCAGGGAGTTCACCCACATGAGCAAGCGGAACAGCAAGGCGGCGAAGTCGGCGGCCCGTGAGCGGCTGCGCCTGGAGCGCGAGCGTCAGGCCAAGCGCGCGAAGGTCAGGCGCCAGGCCATCGTGGCGGCTTCGATCGTCGCCGTCCTCGCGACAGCCGGCGGCATCGGTTACGCCGTCGTCCAGACCAACAAGCCCACGAAGTGGGAGGCGGCCGCCGACGCCACGGTGGTCGCCCCGGCCAACACCTCGGGCAAGAACGGCACCACGGTCCTCATCGGCGACTCCAAGACCGACAACGTGGTCCACCTCTACGAGGACCCGCGCTGCCCGGGCTGCGCCAACTTGGAGCAGACCGTCGGCGAGACCATCAACAAGGGTATGGAGGACGGCGACTACAAGCTCTCCTTCACGATCGGCACCTTCCTCGACGGCAACCTCACGGGTGAGGGCTCCAAGAACGCGCTCAGCGCGCTCGGCGCCGCCCTGAACGTCAGCCCCGAGGCGTTCCTCGACTACAAGGCCGCGCTGTACTCGGCGAAGTACCACCCGTCGGAGTCGACCGACGAGTTCGCCAAGGACAGCTACCTGATCAAGGTCGCGAACACGGTCGACGCGCTGAAGAACAACAAGAAGTTCCAGGACGCCGTCGGGAAGGGCACCTACGACGCCTGGGCGATGAAGATGGGCAAGTCCTTCGAAGACGCCGAGGGAGTCGAGTCGACCCCGACCATCAAGATCAACGACAAGGCGATCACCAACCCGTCCACGGTCGCGGAGTGGGAGACGGCGCTCAAGGACGCGGGCGTCACCAAGTAGCCGCCGTGACGGCCGTGGCTGTCGTGGCTGTCGTGGCTGTCGTGGCTGTCGATACGGCAGCCACGGCGCGGCGGCCACGGCCCCCGCTACGGCGCGATGTACGGCTTGACGCGCCCCCGGTAGTCCTCGGGCCGGACCTCGTTGTAGTACTTGTCGGCGTCCTCGTCGTCCGAGGTGAAGATGTAGACGGGGCACTCGTCGGACTCGACCTTGCCGGTGTGCTCGTACCGCTCCTTGCCGGTACGCGCCTCGACCACCCGCAGCCGGTACGAGGTGTTGTACGTCCGGATCTTCAGCGGCTTGCCGTCGGCCTCCATGTCGCAGACCTTGCCGGTCGCGGTGGCCTCGGTGCGCTCGACGCAGACGACCAGCTCCGCACGCTCCGGCTTGTCCGAGTAGTCGAGGAACCAGCCCTTGGGGAAGTCGCCTTCGACGGGCACACTGCTCGTCCAGCCGTCGCCGGTGCTGTTCATGAGCTGCGCCGGGTGGACGGTCTTCTTGGTGGGGTCGTAGGCCGGCAGCCCCGCGAAGCCGAGCCCGTCCGTGCAGACCCGCTCCAGGTCCTGGGTGGTCAGCGGCACCTCCGGGGCGTCCGCGGCGGCCCCGGCCGACGCCGAACCGCCGCCGCTCCCACCCCCGGTGGTCCCGGTGGTCCCGGTGGTCCCGGTGAGTGACGAACACCCGCGCAGGGCCATGCCGAGTACTCCCCCGGCAACCCATATCCGGGCACGCTGCATTGACGACCTCCCCGCCGAAAGAAAGAGAAGCAGGCAGGGCATGTCCCCCGGAGCATGCCCTGTCCCCCCCTGCCCTGCCTGAGAAGAAGCGTGCCGGGCGCCGGGGCCGCGGGTATCGGGGAAGAGCCCCCATGTAGTTGTGCGGCTCCTGTGAAGACGGGTACTACCCTGTACGCCTCGAAGGTGCATTCGACGGATGTCGAGGGAATCCCGGATGGATGTCGGCTCGGAGCCATGCTGCACGTCCTGGACAGCGCCCTGGCCGGGCAGCGCGCCGGCGCGCTCTGGGGCTACGCCGACACCTCCGTCTGGGGCTGGGCCCAGGGCCTGTGCTCCCTGCTGCGGGAGGAACACGACCGGGCGCTGGCCGAGTTCACCGAGGCGAACCGGGTCATGCGGGCCCTGCCCAGCACGCGCGGGGTCGGTGGTTTCCTGGGCCCGTACCTGCTCCTGCGGACCGTGCGGGGCGCGGCCGGCTGGGCCGACGTGGAGGGCCCCGCCGCCGACCGGCTCACCGAGGTCCACTGGGACCGGCCCTTCGTGGGTTGGTCCCGGGCGGTGCTGCTGGGCCGCGAGGGCCGGGCCGCCGAGGCCGCCAAGACGGCCGAGGAAGCGCTGGTCGGCACCGACACCATCCCCCTGGCAGCACATCTCTGTCTGCGTCTGGGGGCGCAAGCGGCGCTCGTCGACAGCTGGGGGCGCCCCCTGGAATGGCTGCGCGCCTGCGAACGGTTCTTCCACGACCGGGGCACGACCCGGGTGTCGGCCGCGTGTCGCGCCCTGCTGCGGGACGCCGGCTCCCCCGTACCCCGGCGGCGCGAGGGCCACGACACCATCCCCGCGGACCTACGTCGGGCAGGGGTGACCCCTCGCGAGTACGAGGTACTGCGCCTCCTCGGCGCCCGACTCGGCAACCAGGAGATCGCCGAGCACCTCTTCCTCTCCCCCCGCACCGTCGAGAAGCACCTCGCCAGCCTCCGCAACCGCACCGGACAGGCCGACCGCGCCGCCCTGATCGCCCTGGCCAGGCGCTACGCCGCCGACCGGTGACCCCGGCTGTCCCTCAAGTGGCCCCGGCTCCGCCCAATTGGGGCGTACATCCCCGTTTTTCCGTTCACCGACCGACCAACAGGGCACCACAGCCTGAACATTGCGCGGATTTCACGTCGTACGCCTTACCGAAACTCCTTACCCATCAGTAATCTCATCGGCCGTGACCAGTCGCAGATCTCACTCCAGCCCCAACTTCCCCTCGCCCCGCCGCCGTACGGTAGTCAAGGCGGCCGCGGCCGGAGCCGTCCTCGCGGCACCGCTGGCCTCCGCGATCCCGGCGAGCGCCGCCGAGGTCCCGGCCTTCCTGCACGGTGTGGCGTCGGGCGATCCGCTGCCCGACGGCGTTCTGCTGTGGACCCGGGTGACGCCCACCGCCGAAGCGACGCCCGGCTCCGGGCTCGGCCCCGACATCGAGGTCGGCTGGACCATCGCCCTGGACAAGGCGTTCACGAGCATCGTCGCCAAGGGCTCGACCACCGCGACCGCCGCCTCCGACCACACCGTCAAGGCGGACGTGCGCGGCCTCGCCCCCGCCACGGACTACTGGTTCCGCTTCTCCGCCGACGGCACCGACTCGCCCGTCGGCCGTACGCGCACCGCCCCGGCCGCCGACGCCGCCACGGCCGGCCTGCGCTTCGGCGTGGTCTCCTGCGCCAACTGGGAGGGCGGCCACTTCGCCGCCTACCGCCATCTGGCCGCCCGCGGCGACCTGGACGCCTGGCTGCACCTCGGCGACTACATCTACGAGTACGGCACCGGCAAGTACGGCACCCGCGACAAGGTCGTACGCCCCCACGCGCCGACCCACGAGATCCTCACCCTCGCCGACTACCGCGTCCGGCACGGCCGTTACAAGACCGACCCGGACCTCCAGGCTCTCCACTCGGCCGCGCCCGCCATCGCCATCTGGGACGACCACGAGATAGCCAACGACGCCTGGTCGGGCGGCGCCGAGAACCACACCGAGGGCACGGAGGGCACCTGGACGGCCCGCCAGGCGGCCGCCAAGCAGGCGTACTTCGAGTGGATGCCGGTGCGCCCGGCGATCGCGGGCACCACCTACCGCCGGCTGCGCTTCGGCAAGCTCGCCGACCTCTCACTGCTGGACCTGCGCTCCTTCCGCTCCCTGCAGGTGGGGATAGGCGACGGCAAGGTCGACGACCCGGACCGTACGCTGACGGGCCGGGCCCAACTCGACTGGTTGAAGGCAGGGTTGAAGTCCTCCGACACGACCTGGCGACTGGTCGGCAACCCGGTGATGATCGCCCCCTTCGCCTTCGGCAACCTCACCGCCGACCTTTTCGAACCGATCGCGGAGCTGCTCGGTCTGCCGAAGGAGGGCCTCGCTCTCAACCCCGACCAGTGGGACGGCTACACCGACGACCGCCGCGAACTCCTCGCCCACCTGCGGGACAACGCGATCCGCAACACGGTCTTCCTCACCGGCGACATCCACATGGCCTGGGCCAACGACGTGCCGCTCAACGCCGGTACGTACCCCCTGTCGGCCTCCGCCGCCACGGAGTTCGTCGTCACGTCGGTCACCTCCGACAACCTCGACGACCTCGTCAAGGTCCCCGAAGGCACCGTCTCGGCCGTGGCCTCCCCGCTGATCCGCGCCGCCAACCGACACGTCCACTGGGTCGACACCGACCGGCACGGCTATGGCGTCCTGGACATCACCGCCGCGCGGGCCCAGATGGACTTCTACGTCCTGTCCGACCGTACGAAGGCCGACGCGAGGTCGTCCTGGGCCCGCTCGTACCGGACGCGCAGCGGGACGCAGAAGGTGGAACGGACGTACGACCCCGTGTAGGACTCACTGGGTCACAGAGTTTCGAGGAAACCGAGAGCCACCCGCCAGGTGGCCTCGGCTGCCTCCTCGTCGTAGTCGGGCAGATCGGGGTCGGTGTAGAGGTGCCCGGCCCCGGTGTATCTGTAGACCTCGACATCGGCGCCCGCCTTGCGCATCTGGAGGTACCAGGCGCTCAGCCAGTCGTCCGTCTCGAAGGGGTCGGGCTCGGCCACATGCAGTTGGACGGGCAGGTCGTCCACCGATGCGTTGGCCGCGATGTCCGACGTGCCGTGCAGAAGCAGCAGCCCACGGGCCTTCTCGTCGCCCAGCGCCAGCGTCTGCGCGGTCGCGGCGCCGAGGGAGAATCCGGCGTAGACGAGCCCCCGCTCCGAGTAGGGAGCAGCCGCCAGGACCGCCCGCTTGAGCAACTCGTCCTTGCCCAGCTCCTCGTTGAAGGCCATGCCCTCCTCGACCGTGTCGAACGTCCGCCCCTCGAAGAGGTCCGGCGTCCACACCTCGTGTCCGGCGGCCCGCAACCGGTCCGCCGCCTGGCGTACCGCGGGCCTGAGGCCATACGTCGAGTGGAAGAGCATGATGTTCATGAGGCCATGGTGCCAGCCGGGTACGACAACGGATGGCGGCGCCCGTACCCCGAGCGCGGCCGAAGTCACATGTTCAGCACCCCGTGGTGCCGGTTACGTTCCAAGGCATGGAGAATCTACTCCGCCCCGTGATCGTCATCGGTGGCTCGGTCGTCCTGACGGTCCTCATCGGCTGGGCCACCGACCTGCTGCTGCGCAAGGCGGACCAGCGGCACCCCGAGACACCGCTCTGGGGCCTGCTGCGCCGCGGCCGCATCCCCTACCAGCTGGTGCTGTGCGCGGCTCTGCTCAGAGGCTCGTACGACCATGCGCAGTTGCTGGAGCAGCACCGGACCGCCGTCGGCCAGGCCCTGACGCTGGTGCTGATCGGGGCGACGGCCTGGCTGGTGGTCAGCGTCACGGCCGCGATAGTGGAGACGACGTACAGCCGCTACGCCCGCGCGCACCGCGATCCGGCCCGGGTGCGCCGGGTGCGGACGCAGGTCACGTTGATCATGCGGGTGGTGTCCGCGGTGGTGGGCGTGGTGGCGGTGGCCTCCATGCTCCTCACCTTCCCGGCGATGCGCGCGGCCGGCGCCTCGCTGCTGGCGTCGGCCGGGATCCTGGGCATCGTCGCCGGTATCGCCGCGCAGTCCACGCTCAGCAACCTCTTCGCGGGGCTCCAGATCGCCTTCGGTGACATGGTCCGCCTCGGTGACGTGGTCGTGGTGGAGGGCGAGTGGGGCACGGTGGACGAGATCACTCTCACCTTCCTGACGGTCCGCACCTGGGACGAGCGCCGCATCACGATGCCCGTCTCCTACTTCACCTCGAAGCCCTTCGAGAACTGGTCCCGCGGCGGCGCCCAGATGACCGGCACGGTCTTCCTCCACGTCGACCACGCCGCCCCCCTGCCCGCGATGCGCGAGCAACTCCGCGACATCCTGCGCGGCTGCCCCGCCTGGGACGGCCGCCACTACGACCTGACCGTCACCGACTCGACCCCGTCCACCATGGAGGTCCGCGCCCTGGTCACCGCCAAGGACCCGGACGACCTCTGGACGGTCCGGGTAACAGTCCGCGAAGAACTGATCCACTGGCTGACGGAAAAGCACCCCTACGCCCTCCCCCGCGTCAACACCGCCGACGCGGTCCTCCCCCCGACCCACCCGAACGCCCACCCGGACGGCGCACCCCCCCGCACAACCCGCAGCCGCGTCCACGAACCCCCGAGGTCCCCGGGCAGGGCCTGAGCAACCACCGACAGTGGGAGACCGCTAGAGCACGCGCCGCATCGCCCGATGGGGCATCCCCGCGTCGAGGAACTCGGGCCCGTACGCCACGTACCCCAACCGCTCGTAGAAGCCCAGCGCATGCGTCTGCGCGCCCAGGTCCACGGCCGTCAGCCCACGCGCACGCGCGGCCTCCTCGACGGCCCGTACCAACGCGACACCCACTCCGAGCCCCCGGACCTCTCCCAGCACGGCGAGCCGCCCCAGGACCCCCACCCCGGGCTCCCCGCCGGTCTTGCCGACGGCGGCCTCCCCGTGCAGCAGCCGCCCGGCCCCGAGCGGTACCCCGTCGTCCCGTACGGCGAGCACATGCACCGCCACGACGTCGTACGCGTCGTACTCGAGGTCCTCCGGCACGCCCTGCTCGACGACGAAGACCTCCTTGCGCACCGCGAAACACGCCTCGCGATCGCCGGGGCCATCGGCGACCCGCACCTCGTACGACACCGGGACCGGGCTCACGCGTACGTCTCCTCCCGCACCTTGTCGAGGGCCTTCTGCAGATCCGCGGGATAGTCGCTCTCGAACTCGACCCAGCTCCCGTCACCGGGGTGCTCGAATCCGAGCCGTACGGCATGCAGCCACTGGCGGGTGAGACCGAGCCGCTTGGCGAGCGTCGGGTCGGCGCCGTATGTCAGGTCGCCCACGCACGGGTGCCGGTGGGCGGACATGTGGACGCGGATCTGGTGGGTGCGCCCGGTCTCCAGCTTGATGTCCAGCAGAGAAGCCGCCCGGAAGGCCTCGATCAGGTCGTAGTGCGTGACCGACGGCTTGCCCTCGGCGATGACGGCCCACTTGTAGTCGTGGTTCGGGTGCCGCCCGATGGGCGCGTCGATCGTGCCGCTGGTCGGGTCGGGGTGGCCCTGGACCAGCGTGTGGTACCGCTTGTCCACGGTCCGCTCCTTGAACTGCCGCTTCAGGAACGTGTACGCGTACTCCGACTTGGCGACCACCATCAGCCCGGACGTGCCCACGTCGAGCCGGTGCACGATGCCCTGCCGCTCCGCGGCACCCGACGTCGAGATCCGGTACCCGGCGGCGGCGAGCCCGCCGATGACGGTCGGCCCGGACCAGCCGGGGCTCGGGTGCGCGGCCACGCCGACCGGCTTGACGATCACGACCACGTCATCGTCGTCGTGCACGATCTCCATGCCCTCGACCGGCTCGGCGACGACCTGCACCGGCGCGGGCGCCTGCGGCATCTCGACCTCCAGCCAGGCCCCGCCGCGCACCCGCTCCGACTTGCCGACCACCGACCCGTCGACCGTGACCTTCCCCGAGGCGGCGAGCTCGGCCGCCTTGGTACGGGAGAAGCCGAACATGCGGGAGATGGCGGCGTCGACGCGCTCGCCCTCCAGGCCGTCGGGCACGGGCAGGGTACGGATCTCGGGAATCGTGCTCACCCGTCGAGTATGCCGGACCACCCCGACACGCCCGACCACGCCTGTGGAAAACCCCTTCGGCCCAGGGTCAGTCCTCGTGGCCCGGTCAGTCCTTGTGGACGGTCCCGTCCGGGTCGAGCCCCCGGAACGACAGCAGCACGATCAGAATGCCGCCGCACACGATCGCCGAGTCCGCGAGGTTGAACACGGCGAAGCCCTTGGGTGCGATGAAGTCGACGACCGCGCCCTCGAAGACACCCGGCGACCGGAAGATCCGGTCGGTGAGGTTGCCCAGCGCACCGCCGAGCAGCAGACCGAGCGCGATCGCCCAGGGCAGGCTGTAGAGCTTGCGGGCAAGACGGGCGATCACCACGATCACGATCGTCGCGATCACCGTGAAGATGATCGTGAAGGCCTCGCCGAAACCGAAGGCCGCGCCCGCGTTGCGGATCGCCTCGAACTTCAGCCAGTCCCCGATGATCTCGATCGGCTCGTGGTGCTCCAGCTTGGCGACCACGATCATCTTGCTGACCAGGTCGAGCGCGTACGCCAAGGCGGCGACCCCGAACAGCACGGCGATACGACGCTTGCCGCGCGGCTGCGCGTCAGCACCCGCCTCCGCCGCCTCGGCGCCGTTCCCGCCGTCGGACTGCTCCGGGTCCGTGCCCGCCGCCTCTGGGATGTCCGGCGTACCGATGATGCGCTCCGCCTCTGCCACGTGAGTCCCTCAACCTAGGTTCCTGACTGAGGACAAAGGTACGACACGACCCACGTGGCGGCAGGCTCAGGCGACGATCACTATCGGCGTTCCTGCTTCTGCTTGCACTCCACGCACAACGTGGCCCGCGGGAAGGCCTGCATCCGCGCCTTGCCGATCGGGTTGCCGCAGTTCTCGCAGAGCCCGTACGTGCCGGCCGCGAGCCGGTCCAGGGCGCGCTCGGTCTGGTCGAGCATCTCGCGCGCGTTGTGGGCGAGCGCCATCTCGTGCTCGCGCGTGATGTTCTTGGCCCCGGTGTCGGCCTGGTCGTCGCCGGCGCCGTCCCCGGAGTCCCGCATCAGGCCCGTGAGCGACCGCTCGGATGCCTCCAGCTCCGCCCGCAGCCGCATCGCCTCGGACTGCAGCTCCGTACGCGCCTCGGCGACCTCCGCCGGACTCCAGGGGTCCTCACCGGGGCGTACCGCGAGCTCACCGGGCTTCACCGCGGCGGGCCGTGCATTGGGGACGGCGGTGGGCTTCTTCGCCGCCGTAGCCGTACCAGGAGTGTTCTTCGCAACCACCGTCGTGGCTCCCGTCGTCTCGGCGGCCTCGGCCGCGCCCACCTTCTTGACCGTGCTCTTCTTGGTAGAGGTGCTCTCGGTGGTGCTCTTCTTGGACGTGCTCTTCGCAGGTGCGCTCTTGGCGGCGCTCTTCTTGGCGGTGGCCTTCTTGGCGACGCTCTTCGCGGCGGCCTTCCTTCCCGTGGCGCCGGACCCAGCCGTCCTCTCCTTCTTCGTCACCCGCACGGCCCCCGCGCCCTGCGTGGCCTCCTCCGCCGCGGCAGCCCTCGAACGGGCGGCCCCCCGCTCCGAAACACCCTTCTCCGTAGTAGCCGTCTTCCGCGCGGTCGTCTTCTTGGCGGCCGCCTTCACCCCAGAGGCCGTGCGGACCTGCTTCTCACCGCCGGAGGCCACCGTGGATCTGCCGGACGCCGACTGCTGTACGGCGGTCTTCTTCGCCACCATGGCCGCGGCCCCTTCACATACTGTGATCTTGCTCGCGAATCGTGCTGGGACGATAAATCGACTTGAGTCCCGCAGCAACGGGGCACATCACCCATTCCGCCCGCCCCACCATCGTCGCGCGGCGAGCCTTCAAGCGTGATGCCCAGCTCCCCGCCGGGTATTCCGCCCCGCCGCACGTCCCAGGATCCGGACGCCTCACTCGCTCCATTCGGGTCACCCGCAGGTCACCGCACCCCCGGACCACGAGCCCTCCGAACGCCCCCGCCGCCCCCGTCCACGACCGCCGGAAAACCGGTCGGCCGCTGTCCGCGCGGCGCCGTACACTGGGCGGAGCGAAAAGCGTGGATGGGGACGAGTAGCGGCGTACGCAGCCCAGAGCGACCCGGGGACGGTGGAAGCCCGGGGGCGAGCGCGACGTGAAGATCACCCCGGAGCCGCCGGAAGAAAGCCGAAACCCATCGGGCTCGGCCGGTAGACCCGGCATCGCGACCTCAATGAGGGGGCTCACCGGTGCGTACGGGGCACAGGGGAGCCAAGGAGGGTGGTACCGCGGGAGCACGCCGCACACGGCGTTCAAAGGATCGAAGCTCTCGTCCCTCCGACGGAAGGCAGCAAGTCCGTTGGAGGAAGCCCGCTCATGACAGAGCCGACATACCGCCAGGTGCCCGCCCAGGTGGACCTGCCCGCGCTCGAGCACGCCGTGCTCGACTTCTGGCGCGAGCAGAAGATCTTCGCCAAGAGCCTGGAGCAGTCCGAGGGCCGCCCCGAGTGGGTGTTCTACGAGGGCCCGCCCACCGCCAACGGCATGCCGGGCGCCCACCACATCGAGGCCCGCGTCTTCAAGGACGTCTTCCCCCGCTTCCGCACGATGCGCGGCTACCACGTGGCCCGCAAGGCCGGCTGGGACTGCCACGGCCTCCCGGTGGAGCTGGCGGTCGAGAAGGAGCTCGGCTTCAGCGGCAAGCAGGACATCGAGGCGTACGGCATCGCCGAGTTCAACGCCAAGTGCCGCGAGTCCGTGACCCGCCACACCGACGCCTTCGAAGCGCTGACGAGCCGTATGGGGTACTGGACCGACCTCCAGGACCCCTACCGCACCATGGACCCCGAGTACATCGAGTCCGTGTGGTGGTCGCTCAAGGAGATCTTCGACAAGGGCCTGCTGGTCCAGGACCACCGCGTCGCCCCCTGGTGCCCCCGCTGCGGCACCGGCCTGTCGGACCACGAGCTGGCGCAGGGCTACGAGACGGTCGTCGACCCCTCGGTGTACGTCCGTTTCCCGCTCACCTCCGGTCCGCTCGCCGGCGAAGCCGCACTCCTGGTGTGGACGACGACGCCCTGGACCCTCGTCTCCAACACGGCCGTGGCCACGCACCCCGACGTCACGTACGCGGTCGCGACCAACGGCGAGGAGAAGCTTGTCGTCGCCGAGCCGCTCGTCGCCAAGGCCCTCGGCGAGGGCTGGGAGACCACCGGCCAGACCTTCACGGGCGCCGAAATGGAGCGCTGGACGTATCAACGTCCGTTCGAGCTGGTTGAGTTCCCGGAAGCTGCGCATTTCGTCGTCAACGCCGAATACGTCACGACCGAGGACGGTACGGGTCTGGTCCACCAGTCCCCCGCCTTCGGTGAGGACGACCTCAAGGTCTGCCGCTCGTACGGCCTGCCCGTGGTGAACCCCGTCCGCCCCGACGGCACCTTCGAGGAGGACGTCCCGCTTGTCGGGGGAGTCTTCTTCAAGAAGGCGGACGAAAAGCTCACCGAGGACCTCCAGCAGCGCGGTCTGCTCTTCAAGCACATCCCGTACGAGCACAGCTACCCCCACTGCTGGCGCTGCCACACCGCGCTCCTCTACTACGCGCAGCCGTCCTGGTACATCCGCACCACCACCGTCAAGGACCGTCTCCTCCAGGAGAACGAGAAGACCAACTGGTTCCCGGACTCGGTCAAGAACGGCCGCTACGGGGACTGGCTGAACAACAACATCGACTGGGCCCTGTCCCGCAATCGCTACTGGGGCACCCCCCTGCCGATCTGGCGCTGCGAGGACGACCACCTCACCTGTGTCGGCTCCCTCGCCGAGCTGACCGAGCTGACCGGCACCGACCAGTCGGGCCTCGACCCGCACCGCCCGTACATCGACGAGGTCACCTTCGCCTGCCGCCACGACGGCTGCGGCGCGACCGCGACCCGCGTCCCGGAGGTCATCGACGCCTGGTACGACTCGGGTTCGATGCCGTTCGCACAGTGGGGCTACCCGTACAAGAACAAGGAGCTGTTCGAGGCCCGCTACCCGGCGCAGTTCATCTGCGAGGCCATCGACCAGACCCGCGGCTGGTTCTACACGCTGATGGCCGTCGGCACCCTGGTCTTCGACAAGTCCTCGTACGAGAACGTCGTCTGTCTCGGCCACATCCTCGCCGAGGACGGCCGCAAGATGTCCAAGCACCTGGGCAACACCCTTGAGCCGATCCCGCTGATGGACCAGCACGGCGCCGACGCGGTCCGCTGGTTCATGGCGGCCGGCGGCTCCCCGTGGGCGGCCCGCCGCGTAGGCCACGGCACGATCCAGGAGGTCGTCCGCAAGACGCTCCTCACGTACTGGAACACGGTCGCCTTCCAGGCCCTGTACGCCCGTACGTCGAACTGGGCGCCCAGCGCGGCCGACCCGGCCCCCGCCGACCGCCCGGTCCTCGACCGCTGGCTCCTGTCCGAACTCCACGCGCTCACCGACCAGGTGACACAGGCTCTGGAGGCGTACGACACCCAGCGCGCCGGCAAGCTCCTCTCGGCGTTCGTCGACGACCTGTCCAACTGGTACGTACGCCGGTCGCGTCGCCGCTTCTGGCAGGGCGACAAGGCGGCGCTGCGCACGCTGCACGAGGTCGTCGAGACGGTCACGAAGCTGATGGCCCCGCTGACCCCGTTCATCACCGAGCGGGTCTGGCAGGACCTGATCGTGCCGGTCTCCCCGGGAGCCCCGGAATCCGTGCACCTGGCGGTCTGGCCGGAGGCGGACCTGTCGGCGATCGACCCGGAGCTGTCGAAGCAGATGGTCCTGGTCCGCCGCCTGGTCGAGCTGGGCCGGGCCACGCGCGCGGAGTCCGGCGTCAAGACCCGCCAGCCGCTGTCCCGCGCCCTGGTGGCCGCGACCGGCTTCGAGTCCCTGGACCCCGAGCTGCACACCCAGATCACGGAAGAGCTGAACGTGAGTTCGCTGGCGTCCCTGAGCGAGGTCGGCGGCTCCCTGGTGGACACCACCGCCAAGGCCAACTTCCGCGCCCTGGGCAAGCGCTTCGGCAAGCGCGTCCAGGACGTGGCCAAGGCCGTCGCGGGCGCCGACGCGGCCGCCCTCTCCCTCGCCCTCCGCGAGGGCACGGCATCGGTCGAGGTCGACGGCGAGAAGATCACTCTCGCCCCGGACGAAGTGATCATCACGGAGACTCCGCGGGAGGGTTGGTCGGTGGCATCCGACTCCGGCGCCACGGTCGCCCTGGACCTGGAGATCACGGAGGAGTTGCGTAGGGCGGGCCTGGCCCGAGACGCCATCCGCCTCATCCAGGAGGCCCGCAAGAACAGCGGCCTCGACGTGGCCGACCGTATCGCCCTCCGCTGGGTGGCAACGGACCCGGCGGTGGCTGCGGCCCTGTCCGAGCACTCGGCGTTGATCGCCGACGAGGTCCTCGCCACGGACTTCGCCTCCGGCGAGGCCGACGAGACGTACGGCACACCCTTCACGGACGAGCCCCTCGGCCTGACCTTCCGTCTCCGCAAGGCCTGACCCCGACGTCTGCCGCCCCAGCGGCCCGCTGTCCTGGCTGCGGGCAGTCGTGCCACTGGGGCGGCACGGGTGGGCGCAGCGGCACCTCGTAACGCCGAGGTGCGCAGGCCCACCCCCGCCCAGCACGACCACCGGGCACCCAACGAAGGCCCGGGGCACGGAGAAATTCCGGCGCCCCGGGCCTTCGGCGTTGCGTACGTCGGACACGCACACCCATACCCGAACAAGCGCACCGCACCCACTCCGGAACGCACCCAGCAAAAAGGGCGGGGCCCCGGATCGAAATCCGGGGCCCCGCCCTGAACGCTGCCGACGCCTACCGCGTACCAGTATGTGTCAGTTGTCGTCCTCGTCGATGAGGAACCCACGCATCGGCGAGGGCGCCTGCCCCATCGGCGACGGCCCCTGGGGCCGGACCGGAGCCATCGGCTGGGTCATGGCCGGGGACATCTGCTGCTGACCGCCGTAGGAGGGCGCGGCCGGCGCCGGAGCACCACCCATGCCTCCACCCATACCGCCCGGGTTGCCACCGTAGGACGGGGCGCTGGCACCGGCCGGAGCCATGGAGGGCGCCGGGGACGGCGGCAGCGACGCGGTCGCCGGGGTGCGCGGCGGAGCGAGCGAGTCGTCGGCCTGGGTCTCCAGCTGACGCAGCTGGCTCTCCAGGTAGGACTTCAGCCGCGTACGGTACTCGCGCTCGAAGCCGCGCAGGTCCTCGACCTTGCGCTCCAGCGTGGCGCGAGCGGACTCCAGGGAGCCCATCGCGACGCGGTGCTTCTCCTGCGCGTCCCGCTCCAGGGCGTCGGCCTTGGCACGGGCGTCGCGCTCCAGACCCTCGGCGCGGCTACGGGCCTCACCGACGATCTTGTTGGCCTCGGAACGGGCCTCGGCGATCGCCTGGTCGGCGGTCTGCTGGGCCAGCGAGAGCACACGCGCGGCGCTGTCGCCGCCGGGGCCCTGACCGGGGCCGCCCATCGGACCGCCCATGGGGCCGCCCATCGGGCCACCCATCTGCTGCTGCATGGGAGGCTGGCCACCCATGGGACCCTGGCCCATCTGGCCCTGGCCCATCTGCGGCTGCATCTGGCCCTGACCCATCGGGCCCTGGCCCATCGGCCCCTGACCCATCGGGCCGGGACCCTGCTGTCCGCCCTGGCCACCGGGGCCGGCGGGCAGCTGCGGCGCACCGCTCGGCAGCTGGGGCGGGCCACCCATGGGGCCCCCCATCTGCTGCGGCGGGCCCGATATGCCGGCGGGTACGGGAGCGCCGGGACCTCGCATGCCCTGCTGCGGCATGCCGCCCTGCTGCATACCGCCTTGCTGCATACCGCCTTGCTGCATGCCGCCCTGCTGCTGGTCCTGCGGCTCCGGGGGCTTGCGCATGTTCTGCTGGTTCTGGGCAGCGGCGCGCGTGGCCGCGGCCAGTTTGGCGCGCAGGTCCTCGTTCTCGCGGAGCAGGCGCGTCAGTTCGGCTTCGACCTCATCGAGGAAGGCATCGACCTCGTCCTCGTCATAGCCTTCTCGGAGGCGGACGGTCGTGAACTGCTTGTTCCGCACGTCCTCGGGGGTCAACGGCATCTCTTCACCTCAACGTAGTCGTCGGCATTCGGCAAGACGTAGGTCACATCGCTCATCACAGCCGACCAACGATCGCGATCAGGATGTAGACGATGATCATCAGTACGAAGAAGGACAGGTCGAGCGCCACGCCCCCGAGACGCAGCGGCGGAATGAACCGCCGCAGAAGCTTGAGCGGTGGATCAGTGACAGTGTAGGTGGCCTCAAGAACGACCACCATCGCCTTGCCGGGTTGCCATGAGCGGGCGAACTGGAAGACATAGTCCATGACCAACCGGAAGATGAGCACGATGAGGAAGCACATCAGCGCGATGTAGATGACATCCAGAACCACGCTCATGACCTGTGCTTCCCTCTCCCCTGTTTCCCATTTCGTGCCGTTCGTTCCGGTGGTGCGTCTCAGCTCTGGTTGAAGAACCCGCCCTCTGCGATGCGGGCCTTGTCCTCCGCCGTGACATCGACGTTAGCAGGCGACAACAGGAACACCTTCTGCGTCACCCGCTCGATGCTGCCGTGAAGACCAAACACCAAACCGGCAGCAAAGTCGACAAGTCGCTTCGCATCTGTGTCGTCCATCTCAGTCAGATTCATGATCACCGGGGTGCCCTCACGGAAGTGTTCCCCGATGGTACGGGCCTCGTTGTAGGTCCGCGGGTGCAACGTGGTGATCCGGTAAGGCTCTCGTTCGGACACAACCTTGGGCATGATCACCGGCGCGTTCTTCTCCAGGCTCGAACGTTCTTGTGTGATGGACGCCACGGGCGCGATCCGGGCGGGTCGCACCGATTCCGCGGGGAGCGAAGTGGAATGCGACACAGGTTCGCGCTGTACCGGGGGCTGCACCACTCGCACCGATTCATCCCTTTGGGACTGATGTGACTGGTGCGCCTGGTGTACCGGCTCGCGGCGCCGGTGGTCCCGCTCAGGCTCCGGGTCGAGCTCGGGCTCGAAGTCGTCATCGGGGTCGAATCCCCTGCCGTCGTACCCATCGTCCTCCACGAGGCCGAGGTAGACCGCCATCTTGCGCATCGCGCCGGCCATGCTCTGAGTCCTCCGCTCTGTGGTGGATCGACTGACGACTTCCCAAGTGCCCGCGATCCACGAGGTCGTTGCGCCCGCCCTTCGACGGAATGACCATATTTTCTGCTGTGGTCCGACTTCTTGGCGACGTTACCCGAGCCTGGGACGGACTCCGAGTACCGCAGTGCCGACGCGTACATGTGTCGCCCCGACCGCCACGGCCTCCTCGAGGTCCGCACTCATCCCTGCGGAGACCATGTTCGCAGCCGGATGGGCTCGGCGCAGGTGGGTCGACAAATCCATCAACCGCTCGAACGCCGCCCGTTGGCGTCCCGCGTACGCTCCGGCCAGCGGCGCTACGGTCATCAGACCATCGAGCCGGAGTCCCGGGGAGCCCGCCACGAGGTCGGCCAACTCTTCGATTCCACCCGGTCCGACACCTCCGCGCTCCCCCCGCGCGCTCTCCTCGGCGTCGAGCGCGACCTGGATGAGGCATCCCACCTCGCGCCCGACCCGGGCCGCCTCCTTCGACAGAGCCGTGACGAGCCTGGAACGATCGACGGACTGTACGACATCCGCGTAACGCACCACAGAACGGACCTTGTTGGTCTGCAACTGCCCCACGAAGTGCCACACAAGGGGCAGATCCGAGCATTCCGCCGCTTTGGGGGCGGCGTCCTGGTCCTTGTTCTCGGCGACATGACGCACTCCGAGTTCCGACAGGATCCGCACATCGCTCGCGGGATAGGTCTTGGTGACCACGATCAGGGTCACCTCGTCGCGCTTGCGCCCGGCGGCCGCGCAGGCCGCCGCGATACGGTCCTCCACCTTCGCCAGATTCGCGGCGAGTTGCGTCTTACGGTCCGTCATGTCCATCAGTCCAGCCAGACAAATCCCGCGAGTCGCCCTGTGGTGCGGTCGCGGCGGTACGAGAAGTGGTCACGCGACTCCAGCGTGCACACCGGCGACTGCTCCCGGTCGTGCACTCCGAGGCGCTCCAGTTGTGCGTGCACTCCGGCGCACACATCGACGGAGGGCGTGCCCCAACTGGTCTCGGCGTACGCCGTCGGCTCGACGGCGGCCACGTCGCCGCGCATCGCTTCGGGCACCTCGTAGCAACGGCCGCAGACGGTGGGTCCGGTGCGGGCGACGATCCGAACGGGGTCGGCGCCGAGTTCGACCATGGTTCGCACGGCGGCGGGGACGACCCCGGCGACCATCCCGGGCCGGCCCGCGTGAGCGGCGGCCGCGACCCCGGCGACGGGGTCGGCCAGCAGGACAGGCACACAGTCGGCGGTGAGAACGGCGAGCCCGAGACCCCGCCGGGTGGTGACGATCGCGTCGACGGACGGAATGCCGGACGAGCCCGACGGCCCGTCGACCACCGCCACGTCCGCGCCGTGCACCTGATTCATGAAGACGACCCGGTCCGGCTCCAGGCCCAGCGCCTTGGCCGCCAGCTCCCGGTTCGTCGTCACGGCATCGGCGTCGTCCCCGACCGCCGCGCCGAGATTGAGCTCCTCATACGGAGCGGCGCTCACCCCGCCCCACCGGTCGGTGAAGGCGAAGTGCGCGCCGCTCTCGCTCTCGCGCTGCCCTATCACTTGAGGAAGTCCGGCACGTCCAGCTCCTCCGCCGCGCTGTCCGTGTAGGACCGGGACGGCGGGACGGGCGGGGAGACCGGAACGTCGTTCACCGGCTCCGGGGCGGGCGCCGGCTCCTCCTTCGGCTTGACGCTGCCGAGCGAGCCGAAGGACGGGCGGGTCTCGGCGGGCCGTACCGGCGCGGGCTCCTCGCGCTTGGCCGCGGCGGAGCCGAGGATGTTGTCCCGCTTGGCCGGGGGCTGGCCGCCGTCGAAGCCGGCCGCGATGACCGTGACCCGGACCTCGTCGCCGAGGGCGTCGTCGATGACGGCGCCGAAGATGATGTTGGCCTCGGGGTGCGCGGCCTCGCTCACCAGCTGGGCGGCCTCGTTGATCTCGAACAGACCGAGGTCCGAGCCGCCGGAGATGGAGAGCAGCACACCGCGGGCGCCGTCGATGGACGCCTCCAGGAGCGGCGAGGAGATCGCCATCTCGGCGGCGGCCACCGCGCGGTCGTCGCCGCGGGCCGAACCGATGCCCATGAGAGCCGAACCGGCCTCGGACATCACGGACTTGACGTCGGCGAAGTCAAGGTTGATCAGACCGGGCGTGGTGATGAGGTCGGTGATGCCCTGGACACCGGAGAGCAGGACCTGGTCGGCGGACTTGAAGGCGTCGAGGACCGAGACCTGGCGGTCCGAGATGGACAGCAGCCGGTCGTTCGGGATGACGATGAGGGTGTCGACCTCTTCGCGGAGTTCGGCGATGCCGTCCTCGGCCTGGTTGGCGCGGCGCCGTCCCTCGAAGGTGAACGGGCGGGTGACCACGCCGATGGTGAGGGCGCCGAGGGAGCGGGCGATGTTGGCCACGACGGGCGCACCGCCGGTGCCGGTGCCGCCGCCTTCACCGGCCGTCACGAAGACCATGTCGGCCCCCTTGAGGACCTCTTCGATCTCCTCCCGGTGGTCCTCGGCGGCTTTGCGACCGACCGCCGGATTGGCGCCGGCGCCTAGTCCGCGGGTGAGTTCGCGGCCGACGTCGAGCTTGACGTCGGCGTCGCTCATCAACAGCGCCTGCGCGTCGGTGTTGATGGCGATGAACTCGACGCCCTTGAGACCGACCTCGATCATCCGGTTGATGGCATTGACACCACCGCCGCCGACACCGATGACTTTGATGACTGCGAGGTAGTTCTGCGGTGCTGCCACGTCGAAGGCCTCTCGCCTCGAGTTACGTGTCGCCGCCTCGCGAGGGACCCGCGATCCGACGACTGATGCCGAAGTGGGACGGTCCGAACGCCGACCCGAACCCTAACGCTGAAGTTTAGGGTTACCAGTGTGACTGTTCCTTGGACTCTTCCGAACAGGACACTAAGTCGACAAGTGGCGCACGTTCAACGAACACGCCGAACCTCCCGTTTTTCTTTTCACCCTATGTGATCAGCCATAGCGCTGCCCAACCAGGGTGCTGGCCTGCGCGGATGTGCGTCAACTCGCCGATGACGCGGGGGCGATGGGAACGCTGACGTCGAAGTGGCCCGCGTCGGGGGCGGCTTTCATCAGGGCGGTGAGCGCGCGGACCTTCGCGCGACCCTTCTCCGCGCTTCCCCACGCGACGGTGCGGCCCCCGGTCAACTCCAGCGAGATGGAGTCGTACGAACGAACCTTGACGACAAGGGTGTCGCGCGCGACCGCGGCCGGAATGGCACCGGCGACGCGCACCGCCTCCCGTACGAGCCGGCTCTCGCCGAATCGCCGCAGACTGGCGGCGGACGAACCCGACCGGGCCGGCGTCAATTCCAGGAGGGGAACACCCTCCGGGGCGCGCGAAACCGTGGCGAAACGCATGCCTTTCGCGTCTACTTCGACGTACTTGCCCGAATTCTTCGCGTCTTCGACAATCAGAACCGGAGTGCGCTCACTCACTTTCAGCCCGATTCCTCGAGGCCAGGAACGGATGACCTCAACCGAGTCAATTCGGGGCAATTTCTTGAGCAGTCGCGACTCGATGGCGTCGAGGTCGACGGAAATCAGCGGCTCGCCCAGCGACACCTCGGCCGCCTCGCGCACCTGGGCCTCGGTCAGCACCCGCGTCCCGGACACGGAGACGCGCTCGGCCCGCAGCCACGACGAGCCGTACAGGGCCCACACCACGGCCCCGGCGAGCAGCGCCAGGGCCGTGGCGAGGGCGATCAGCGCACGAGGGGCGCGAAGCCGCCTCCTGCGGAGCGGGCCGGAATCCAGATCCTCGTCCGCTCCGCGTTCGGCGGTGGTCGGTCCGGCCACGCTCCCTGCCCTCCGTCACATGGTCCTAACGGCGGTGCGAGGCGATCGCCTCGTACACCATCCCGACGAGCAGGTCGTCGGCGTCCCGGCGGCCGAACTCGCTGGCGGCGCGGGACATCTCGTACAGCCGGTGCGGGTCGGCGAGGACGGGCAGGACGTTCTGCTGGACCCACTGGGGGGTCAGTTCCGCGTCGTCGACCAGCAGTCCGCCGCCGGCCTTGACCACCGGCTGGGCGTTGAGCCGCTGCTCGCCGTTGCCGATGGGCAGCGGGACGTAGGCGGCGGGGAGCCCGACGGCGGAGAGTTCGGCGACGGTCATCGCACCCGCGCGGCAGAGCATCATGTCGGCCGCGGCGTACGCGAGGTCCATCCGGTCCACGTACGGTACCGGGATGTACGGGGGCATTCCCGGCATCTGGTGTACCTGCGGCAGTTCGTTCTTCGGGCCGACCGCGTGCAGGATCTGGATCCCGGCCTGCTGGAGGTAGGGCGCGACCTGCTGGATGACCTCGTTGAGGCGGCGGGCGCCCTGCGAGCCGCCGGAGACCAGCAGGGTCGGCAGGTTCGGGTCGAGGCCGAACATCGCGCGGGCCTCGGGGCGGGCGGCGGCCCGGTCGAGGGTGGCGATGGCGCGGCGCAGCGGGATGCCGATGTAGCGGGAGTCGCGGAGCTTGCTGTCCGGGGTGGAGACGGCGACCTTGGCTGCGTACCGGGAGCCGATCTTGTTGGCGAGGCCCGGGCGAGCGTTGGCCTCGTGGACGACGATCGGGACGCCGAGGCGCTTGGCGGCCAGGTAGCCGGGCAGGGCGACGTAGCCACCGAAGCCGACGACGCAGTCGGCCTTGGTGCGCTCCAGGATCTGCTCGGTCGCCTTGATCGTGCCGCGCAGCCGGCCGGGCACGGTGATCAGCTCGGGGGTGGGCTTGCGTGGCAGGGGTACGGCGGGGATCAGCGCGAGCTCGTAGCCGCGCTCGGGGACGAGGCGTGTCTCCAGGCCTCGTTCCGTGCCCAGGGCCGTGATGCCCACGGTCGGGTCCTGCCTGCGCAGCGCGTCCGCGAGGGCGAGCGCGGGCTCGATGTGACCGGCGGTTCCGCCACCGGCGAGGACGACATGCACCGAAATTCACCGCTCTCCGGACGTACGTGCCACCGAGGCACGCCGTCGCATCGTGTTCCATCTCCCGGGCCCCGAAGGGCCGCCGCCCCGCTTTCTACCAAAGCGGGGTTGCCGCATCGCAAGCGCCGCCCGCGCAGCGGGCTCGTCGCGTGCGAAGGCGATCAGCAACCCGATGGCGAACATGGTCGGCAGCAGGGCGGAACCTCCGTAGGAGAACAGCGGGAGCGGGACACCGGCGATCGGCAGCAGGCCGAGCACCGCACCGATGTTGATCACCGCCTGCGCGGTGATCCAGGTGGTCACGCCTCCCGCGGCATACCTCACGAAGGGGTCCTCCGTGCGTCCGGCCACGCGGATACCCGCATAGCCTAGAGCCGCGAAGAGGGCGAGCACCGACAGCGTCCCCGCGAGGCCCAGTTCCTCACCGGTGACGGCGAAGATGAAGTCGGTGTGCGGTTCCGGGAGTTGGCCCCATTTTTCCACACTGGCACCGAGCCCGGAGCCGAAGATTCCGCCCGAGGCGAGGGCGTAGATGCCGTGCACGGCCTGCCAGCAGTCGACGCCCGAGCGGGGTTCCGTCGCGCCGATGCAGGCCAGGCGTGCCATACGGTTCTCGCTGGTCCGGATGAGGACGAAGCCGATGAGCCCCGCGATGGACAGCACGCCCACGAACATGCGCGTCGGTGCCCCGGCCAGCCACAGCAGGCCGAACAGGATCGCCGTGAGAATGATCGCGGTGCCCATGTCGCCGCCGAGCATGATCAGCCCGAGGAGCATGAATGCCACCGGGACGAGCGGCACCAGCATGTGCTTCCACTGGGTCAGCAGCCGCTTGTCCTCCTTGCGGGCGAGCAGGTCGGCTCCCCACAGCACGAGCGCCAGCTTGCCGAACTCGCTGGGCTGGACCTGGAACGAGCCGCCGATGGCGATCCAGTTCTGGTTGCCGTTGATCGACTGCCCTATCCCGGGCACCTGCACCAGGGCCATCAGGAAGACACAGCCGGCCAGGATCGGATACGCCAGCGCCCGGTGCAGCTTCACCGGCATCCGCGAGGCCAGGAGCAGCACCGCGGTGCCGATCGCGGCGGCGAGGAACTGCTTGCGGAAGAAGAAGGTCCCCGGCAGCGACATCTGCAGTGCCTTGATCTGCGAGGCCGAGTACACCATCACGAGCCCCAGCACGGTGATCAGCAGACTGCCGCCGAGGATCAGGTAGTACGCGGTCAGCGGCCGGTCCCAGGCCTTGCGCGCACGCGCGTGAAACCTCCGCACGGGGTTCTCCCGCGGCGGTCTGGGAAGGGGCGGCCGTCTGGTGAGGCGCTGGACGGGGGGACGGCCGGTACGGCTACTGGCCATCAGCGGCCTCCACCGCTGTGCCACCGGCGGAAAGCCGCCGACGAGGCAGCAACCACATCCGTGTCACGGGCGTTCCCTCCCAAGTCCGCCCGGTACAGCCGCCGGGCAAGGCGGGCCGGGCTCAGCCGTCCTCCGAGGCAAGTTCACGAACGGCATCCGCGAACGCGTCCCCGCGTTTGTTGTAGTTGACGAACATGTCCATCGAAGCGCAGGCCGGCGCCAGCAGAACGGTGTCCCCCTGCTTGGAGAGCGCCCGTGCCTCGCGGACAGCCGCGAGCATCGCCCCAGTGTCGGTCCGGTCGAGGTCGACGAGGGGCACCTCGGGCGCGTGTCGCGCCAGCGCTTCGCGGATCAGCGCGCGATCCGCGCCGATCAGGACGACGCCCCGAAGCCGCTTCGCCGACCTGGTGACGAGTTCGTCGAAGGTCGCGCCCTTGGCGAGCCCGCCCGCGATCCACACGATCGACTCGTACGCCGCCAACGAGGCTTCCGCGGCGTGGGTGTTGGTCGCCTTGGAGTCGTCGACGTACGCGACGCCGTCGATGTCGGCCACGTGCTCGATGCGGTGCGCGTCCGGCCGGAAGGCCCGCAGACCGTCCCGTACGGCCTTGGCGGGCACCCCGAAGGCCCGGGCGAGGGCGGCGGCCGCGAGGGCGTTGGCGATGTTGTGCGGGGCCGGCGGGTTGACGTCGGAGACCTCGGCGAGCTCCTGGGCGTTCTTCTGCCGGTTCTCGACGAAGGCGCGGTCGACCAGGATGCCCTCGACCACGCCGAGTTGGGACGGCCCAGGGGTGCCGAGGGTGAAGCCGATGGCCCGGCAGCCCTCCTCTACGTCCGCCTCGCGCACCAGGTCCTCGGTGGACGGTTTGTCGGTGGCATCCACGTTGTAGACGCAGGCGACGCGATTGCCCTCGTAGATACGGCCCTTGTCCCTGGCGTACGCCTCCATGGAGCCGTGCCAGTCGAGGTGGTCGGGGGCGAGGTTGAGGACGGCGGCGGAGTGGGCGCGCAGGGAGGGCGCCCAGTGGAGCTGGTAGCTGGAGAGCTCGACGGCCAGGACGTCGTACCGCTCCTCGCCCAGGACGATGTCGATGATCGGTGTGCCGATGTTGCCCACCGCCATCGTGCGCAGCCCCGCGGCGCGCAGGATCGAGGCGAGCATCTGCGTGGTGGTGGTCTTGCCGTTGGTGCCCGTGACGGCGAGCCAGGGCGGCGCGTCGGGTCCGCGCAGGCGCCAGGCGATCTCCACGTCGCCGACCACGTCGACGCCCGCCTCGGCGGCGGCGGCGAAAAGCGGCGAAGTGGGCTTCCAGCCGGGCGAGGTGACGACCAGCTCGGTGCCCTCGGGGAGCGTCTCCGCGTCCCCGAGCCGTACGTCGATGCCTTCCAGGGAGGCGGCGCGCTCCCGTAGCGCCTCGGAGTCGCCGCCGTCGACGACGGTGACCGACGCGCCGAGGCCGGCCAGGGCGCGGGCGGCGCTGACGCCGCTCACGCCGAGGCCGGCGACGGTGATGTGCATGCCGTCCCAGGACGTCACTTCTCGGCCGCCCATCCCGCGTAGAAGAGACCCAATCCGACAATCACACAGATTCCCTGGATGATCCAGAAGCGGACCACGACAAGGACCTCGGACCAGCCCTTGAGTTCGAAGTGGTGCTGGAGTGGTGCCATGCGGAAGACGCGCTTGCCGGTGAGGCGGAACGAGCCGACCTGGATCACGACCGACATGGTGATGAGGACGAACAGACCGCCCAGGATGGCCAGCAGCAGCTCGGTCCGGGAGCAGATCGCGAGACCCGCGAGCGCACCGCCGAGGGCCAGCGAACCGGTGTCCCCCATGAAGATCTTCGCCGGCGAGGTGTTCCACCACAGGAAGCCGAGGCAGGCACCCATCAGCGCGGAGGCCACGATCGCCAGGTCGAGGGGATCTCGTACCTCGTAGCAGGCGGCCGGGTTGGTCAGGGTCTGCGTGTTGGCGCAGGACTCCTGGAACTGCCAGACGCCGATGAAGGTGTACGCGCCGAAGACGAGGACCGAGGCGCCGGTGGCGAGGCCGTCGAGACCGTCGGTCAGGTTCACGCCGTTCGACATGGCGAGGATCATGAACAGGGCCCAGATCACGAACAGCACGGGGCCGATCGTCCATCCGAAGTCCTGCACGAAGGAGAGCTTGGTGGAGGCCGGCGTCTGGTCGCGGACGTCCGGGAACTGCAGCGCGAGGACCGCGAAGGCGATGCCGACGATCAGCTGACCGGCCATCTTCGCCTTGGCCCGCAGACCGAGCGAACGACGCTTGACGATCTTGATGTAGTCGTCGAGGAAGCCGACGAGGCCCATGCCGCCCATCAGGCCGAGCACCAGCAGACCGGAGAAGGTCGGCGTGTAGCCGGTGATCAGCTTGGACAGGAAGTATGCGGCGATCGTCGCCAGGATGAAGGCGATACCGCCCATGGTCGGCGTACCGCGCTTGCTGGCGTGCTCGCGCGGGCCGTCGTCACGGATGTACTGGCCGTAGCCCTTGCGGGCGAGCAGCTTGATCAGCAGCGGGGTGCCGACCAGCGTCAGGAAGAGGCCAATGACTCCTGCGAACAGGATCTGCTTCATCATCGGGCGGCAACCTCACCCTCGATGCCGCTGTCGAGCAGCGCCTGCGCCACGCTCTCGAGCCCGACCGACCGGGACGCCTTCACGAGTACGACGTCTCCCGGGCGCAACTGACTGCGCAACAGGTCGACCGCCGCCTGTGCGTCGGACACGTGCACCGACTCCTCACCCCACGAACCCTCGTTATATGCGCCCAGTTGCAGCCAGGACGCTTCCCTGCCCCCGACCGCGACGAGCTTGCCGACATTGAGCCGGACGGCGAGCCGTCCGACCGCGTCGTGCTCGGCGAGCGATTCGTCCCCGAGCTCGGCCATCTTGCCGAGCACCGCCCACGTCCGCCGCCCCTTGCCCATGGCTGCCAGCGCGCGCAAAGCGGCCCGCATGGACTCGGGGTTCGCGTTGTAGGCGTCGTTGACGACCGTCACGCCGTCCGGGCGCTCGGTGACCTCCATACGCCAGCGGGAGAGGGAGCCCGCCTCGGAGAGCGCGGTGGCGATCTCTTCCGCGGACATGCCCAGCTCATGGGCGACGGCGGCCGCGGCGAGCGCGTTCGACACGTGGTGCTCACCGTACAGGCGCATGGTCACATCACTTGCACCGGAGGGTGTGTGAAGCCTGAACACAGGCTGTCCGGCGTCCGTGAGCGTCACGTTCTCGGCACGTACGTCCGCTTCGCCGGACTCGCCGAAGAGGACCACCTTCGCCTTCGTACGGGACGCCATGGCGCGTACGAGGGGGTCGTCGGCATTGAGGATCGCGGCGCCGTCTTCCGGAAGTGCCTCGACCAACTCGCCCTTGGCCTGCGCGATCTGCTCCCGGCCCCCGAACTCGCCGATGTGGGCGGTGCCGACGTTGAGCACCAGGCCGATCTTCGGCGGGGTCAGGTCGGCGAGGTAACGGATGTGGCCGATGCCACGGGCGCCCATCTCCAGGACGAGGAAACGGGTTTCCTCGGTGGCGCTGAGCGCCGTGAGGGGCAGCCCGATCTCGTTGTTGAGGGAGCCGGGCGTCCACACGGTCGGCGCCTTGCGCTGAAGGACCTGCGCGACGAGGTCCTTGGTGCTGGTCTTGCCCGCGGACCCGGTGAGGGCCACGAGGGTCGTGCCGAGCTTCTGGACGACGTGGCGGGCGAGGGCGCCGAGGGCCGCCTGGACGTCGTCCACGACGATCGCGGGCACGCCGACGGGACGGGACGCCAGCAGCGCCGCCGCGCCCGCCTCGACGACCGCGGCCGCGAAGTCGTGGCCGTCCACGCGCTCGCCCACGAAGGCGACGAAGAGGCTGCCGGGCTCCACCTCACGGGAGTCCCGGACGACCGGTCCGGTGACCTGGACCGACGGATCCGGTATGTCGTGCGTCTGCCCGCCGACGACTTCTGCGATCTCGGCGAGAGAGAGGGCGATCACAAGTTCATCCCTGGGTCTGCTGGATAGCTTCGCGAAGCACCTGGCGGTCGTCGAAGGGACGGACCACGCCGGCGATGTCCTGGCCCTGCTCGTGGCCCTTGCCCGCGACCAGCACGGTGTCGCCCGGCTGTGCACGGGCCACGGCCGCGGCGATCGCGGCGGCCCGGTCCTCGAAGAGGACGACCTCACCGCGTTCGTGCGCCGGCACGGACGCCGCGCCCCGGAGCATGGTCGCCAGAATGGCGAGGGGGTCCTCGGAGCGGGGGTTGTCCGAGGTCAGTACGGCGGTGTCGGCGAGCCGGGCCATCGCGGCGCCCATCGGCGAGCGTTTGGTCCTGTCCCGGTCCCCGCCGCAGCCGAGCACGACGTGCAGCCTGCCCTCGGTGACCTTGCGCAGCGCCCTGAGGACCGACTCGACGGCGTCCGTCTTGTGCGCGTAGTCGACGACCGCGAGGTACGGCTGCCCGGCGTCCACACGCTCCAGGCGGCCCGGCACACCCGGTACGGCGGCGACGCCGTCGGCGGCGGTCTGCGGGTCGAGCCCGGCGGTGGCCAGCGCGACGATCGCCGCGAGGGCGTTGGCCACGTTGAAGGGGCCGGGGAGCGGCGACTTCGCGGTGATCCGCTCCTCCTTCGGGCCGATCACGGTGAACGTCGAGTCCATCGGCCCGACCTGGACGTCCTCGGTGCGCCAGTCGGCGTCGGGGTGGCCCTCGGCGGAGAAGGTGACGACCGGAACGGAGGCCTCCTTGATGAGCCTGCGACCGTACTCGTCGTCAAAGTTGACTACGCCGAGTCTGCTGCGTTTCGGCGTGAACAGCTGTGCCTTCGCCTGGAAGTAGTCCTCCATGTCGGAGTGGAACTCCATGTGCTCCGGGCTGAGGTTGTTGAAGACGGCGACGTCGAACACGCAGCCGTCGACCCGGCCGAGGACCAGGGCGTGGCTGGAGACCTCCATGACGACCGAGTCGACACCGCGCTCGCGCATGACCGCGAACAGGGCCTGGAGATCGGTGGCCTCGGGGGTGGTCCGCTCGGACTTGATGCGCTCGTCACCGATGCGCATCTCGACCGTGCCGATGAGGCCGGTGGAACGCACCGTCTTCAGGCCGCCCTCGACGAGGTAGGCGGTGGTGGTCTTGCCGGAGGTGCCGGTGATGCCGATCTGCAGCAGGTCGCGGCCCGGGCGGCCGTAGATCGTGGCCGCCAGCTCTCCCATCCGCGCGCGCGGGTCGTCGACGACGAGGACCGGGAGCCCGGTGGCGGCGGCACGCTCGGCCCCGCTCGGGTCGGTGAGGACGGCGACGGCGCCGAGGCCGGCCGCCTGGGTCACGAAGTCGGCGCCGTGCAGTCGGGCACCGGGCAGGGCGGCGTACAGGTCGCCCGGGCGGACGGCGCGCGAGTCGTGGGTGATGCCCGTGACCTCCGCGGCGCTCCCCGACTGCTCGGCACCTGCCTGGTCGGCGAGCTCCGCGAGGGGTGTGGCGGAGACCTGGGCCGGCCTGGGCGGTCCCGGATATGTCACAGGAACGCCCTTCTGGGTGGTTTGGGACTGATCAGCGTGTGGCACGGCCGTGAGCGTACCGGGCGCACCCCTGCCGGAGCTAAAAGGGAGCCCGCGCGAAGCGCGGTCCGGCAAGGGTGGTGGTGGGTGACGGGTGGGCGAGGGTTTGTGCGAGCGGGCCGGGAGTGCGTGGTTCCCGGAGTCGGGAGTGATCATGGTCACGAGTCGGTTCCTGGCGGGTTGCGCTGATCAGCGGGTGGATCAGGAGGCGGGCAGGAGGCGGGTCCGGACGTGGGTCGGGACGTGGGTCAGGGACTGAAGGTGACGGGCAGGTTCGCGGGCTTCGCGCCGGTGGGTGGAACCTGGAGGGTCTTCAGGGCGAACTCCATGACCTCCTTGTAGATGGGCCCACAGATCTGGCCGCCGAAGTAGTTGCCCTGGGTGGCGTTCTGGATCGCGCAGTAGACGGTGATCCTCGGGTTGTCCGCGGGCGCGAATCCGGCGAACGACGAGGTGTAACCGCTGTACCTGCCGGTGGCCGGATCCACGCGGTTGGCCGTACCCGTCTTGCCCGCGACCCGGTAGCCGGGGATGCGCGCCTTGGTGCCGGTGCCCTCTTCGTCGTCCACGACGGACTCCAGCATCCGGGCGAGGGTCTTCGCCGTCTTCTCGCTCACGACCCGTGTCTTCTTGGGCTTCTCGGCGGGGGTGAAGCGCCCGTCCGGTCCTTTGGTGCCGCGTACGAGCGTGGGCTCCACGCGTACGCCGCCGTTGGCGATCGTCGAGAAGACGGACGCCGCCTGCATGGCGTTGATGGAGAAGCCCTGCCCGAAGGGAATCGTGTACTGCTGTGAGGTCGACCAGTCGCCGGGCGCGGCGAGGATGCCCTTGGTCTCGCCGGGGAAGCCGATTCCCGTGTAGCCGCCGATGCCGAACTTGCGCAGGTACGAGTGGAGGATCCGGTTGGACTCCTGCTGCGTCCTGCCGAGCTCGCCGGTGGCGAGGATGGTGCCGATGTTGCTGGACTTGGCGAGCACGCCGTTGAGCGTCAGATACCAGGTCGGGTGGTTGATGTCGTCCTTGAAGAGCCGGTCGCCGCGGTGCAGCCGGTTGGGCACGGTGACGTGCGTTTCGGGCGTGGCGACGTCCTCCTCCAGTACGGCGGCCATCGACATGACCTTGGCGGTGGAGCCGGGCTCGTAGGCGTCCTGGAGGGCCGCGTTGCCCAGGGCGTCCGGGTTCGCCCGTGTGAGGTCGTTGGGGTCGAAGCCGGGCGAGTTGGCCATGGCGAGGATCTCGCCGGTCCGGGTGTCCTGCACTATCACGTAGCCGCGGTCCGCCCGGGACTTCTCCACCTGCTCGGCGATGGCGTTCTGCGCGGCCCACTGGATGTCGCGGTCGATGGTCAGCTCGACGTCGGAGCCGGCCACGGCGGGGGTCTCGGTGGAGCCCGCGGTGGGCACCAGACGGCCGCCGGACTGGGCGTAGCGGATCTTGCCGTTCTTGCCGGCCAACTGCTTGTTCAGCTGCTGTTCGATGCCGCCGCCGCCCTTGCCCTCGGCGTTGACCCAGCCCAGCAGCCCGGCGGCGAGATCGCCGTTGGGGTACACGCGCTGGCTGCTGGGTTCCTGGAAGACGCCCGCCAGGACATTGACCGTGCTCTTGTCGTCCCGGGCCTTCTCGACGAGCGCGGACTTCAGGTCGCTGATCTGGTTCCAGACCTGGGGGGTCTGGCGGCGGGCCAGCAGCACGTAGCGGGTGTTCTCGGTGCGCAGCTTCTGGGCGATCGTCTCCTGGTCCGCGTCCAGGATCGGCGCGAGGAGCGCGGCTGCCTGCTCGGGCCCGTCGTCGATCTTCAGCTGCTTGCGCGTGAACATCGTCGGGTCGGCGGTGATGTCGTTGGCGTCGGTGCTGATCGCCAGGGCGACGCCGTTGCGGTCGGTGATCCCGCCGCGCTCGGCGGCCAGGACGCGGCCGACGTACCGGTTCTGGTCGGCCTTGGCGGCGTACTCGCTCGCGTCGACGGCCTGCACCTGGAGCAGCCGTACGACGAAGGCGATCATCACCAGGGTCAGTGCGAGGCTCACCATGCGCAGGCGAGGGCGGGGGCTGCCCAGGCGGATGCGCTGGGGCGGCTGCCGGGGGGTGCCCGGGCGGCGTTGCGCGACGGGGCGGGCGCCGGGGCCCGGGCGGCGCTGCTGGTTGCCAGGGCGTACGGGCCTGGCGGGTCCGGGTACCCGGCGGCGGGGCGGCTGCCTGCCTGAATCGACCACTTCCGTCACCTGCCGGGGTTCGTCGAGAGCGGGGTGGACTGTGCGTACGGGCTGGTGGGTGTGGGGGTGAGGGCCTGCGGGTCCGGCAGCGTCGGCGTAGGCGTCGGGTATTCCGGCAGCGTGGGGGTCGGTGTGGGGGTCGGGTACTCGGCCGGCCCGGGGTAGAGCACCTCGGGGGAGAGGACGAGGGGCATGCTCGCGACGGCCGGAGTCGCCGTGGCGGGCCCGGGAACTCCCTTGACGCTGCCGTCGGGGTTCAGGAAGGCCGGGTCGCCGCCGGGCACCATACCCAGCTCGCGGGCGCGGCGCTGAAGGGCCTCGGGGGCGGAGTAGGCGTCCACGTCCCGCTGGAGCGCCTGTTCCTCGTCGGTGTAGCTCTTCACGTCGTCCTGGAGGTCGTCGAGCTTGAACGACCCTTCGCTGAGCGCGGAGTTCAGTACGAGGAGGCTGATGAGGCCGCCGCCCAGAAGAAGGACGACAAGGAGGACGAACGGGGTGCGGGCGGCGCGGCCCCGGCCGACGGGCAGGAGCCGTGCGAGACGAGCGGCCCGACCCCTCAGTTCGGGTTTCCTACTCACGCACCCTCCCGGCGAGTTCGCTTTTCGGACTCACTCCTTGTCCCACTCCTCCCGGATGCGCTCCGCCCCGCGCAGCCGAGCGGGGGCCGCGCGCCGGTTCTCGGCGACCTCTTCCTCGGTGGGAAGTTCGGCACCGCGGGTGAGGAGCTTGAGCCGCGGCTGGTAGCGCTCGGGGACGACGGGCAGTCCGGGGGGCGCGGTGGTGGCGGCGCCCGCCGCGAACACCTGCTTGACGAGGCGGTCTTCGAGCGAGTGGTACGACAGCACGGCGATCCGGCCGCCGACCGCGAGAGCCTTCACCGCGGCGGGGATCGCCCGCTCCAGGACGGCGAGTTCACCGTTGACCTCGATGCGCAGCGCCTGGAAGGTGCGCTTGGCGGGGTTGCCGCCGGTGCGCTTGGCCGCCTGCGGCAGGGAGTCACGGATCAGTTCGACGAGCCGCGCGCTGTTGCTGAAGGGCTCCTTCTCGCGTTCGCGCACGATCGCGGACACGATCCGCTTGGCCTGCTTCTCCTCGCCGTACGCCCTGAGGATCCGGACGAGTTCTCCCGCCGGGTAGGTGTTGAGGACCTCGGCCGCCCTGATGCCGGTCGTCTGGTCCATGCGCATGTCGAGGGGGGCGTCTCGGGCGTACGCGAAACCGCGGTCGGCCTCGTCGAGTTGCATGGAGGAGACGCCGAGGTCGAACAGGACGCCCTGGACGCGCGGGAGGCCCAGGCGGTCGAGCACGTCGGGGAGTTCGTCGTAGACGGCGTGCACCAGCGTGGCGCGCTCACCGAAGGGGGCGAGCCGCTCCCCGGACAGGCGCAGCGCCTCCTTGTCGCGGTCGAGGGCGACGAGACGTGCCTCGGGGAACCGGGTGAGGAGCGCCTCGCTGTGGCCGCCGAGGCCGAGCGTGCAGTCGACCACGACGGCTCCGGGCTCCGTGAGGGCCGGGGCCAGCATGTCCAGGCACTGCTGGAGCATGACGGGGACGTGGCGGCTGTTGCTCAAGGGGCCCTCTCAAGGATCCTGCGCGAGCCGCACGTACGCGCCGCGCACGCGGGGAGATGCCGGGCTGTCACCGGGTCTCCTGGGGATTTCAGTCCAGCAGGAGGCCTCGCCTCCCGCTCCGCGTCACTTTAGTCCACGGCCCTTCGCGGTCAATCAACCGGCTTGCGCGTCGCGACGCCTTCCCGGAAACGAACACCTGAGCGGGAAGAAATCACCCGTACGGGTTTGATCTTGCGCAATCTCGCCACTCCTGTGGGTTACCTCACAACAAGCCTCAATGATGTTCTTTGTCCTCTCTCACAAAGGGCCCTCAGCGGCCGTGACCAGTACCGTCTTCGTTATGACGACCTCCGCAGCTGTTCCCACCGGACCCGAAGGCGCCATATCCGACGGCACCGTCACCGACCGTCTCGTCGAAGCGAACGAGCGGTACGCCGCCGCGTTCACCGACCCCGGGATGGACGCCCGTCCCGTTCTCCGTGTCGCCGTCGTGGCCTGCATGGACGCCCGACTCGACCTGCACGACGCGCTCGGCCTGGCACTGGGCGACTGCCACACGATCCGCAACGCGGGCGGTGTGGTCACCGACGACGTGATCCGCTCCCTCACCATCAGCCAGCGCAAGCTCGGCACCCGCAGCGTGGTGCTCATCCACCACACCGGCTGTGGCCTCGAGTCCCTCACCGAGGACTTCCGCACCGAGCTGGAGCTGGAGGTCGGCCAGCGCCCGGCGTGGGCGGTGGAGTCCTTCCGGGACGTCGCCCAGGACGTACGGCAGTCCATGCAGCGGGTGCGGACCAACCCGTTCCTGCTCCACACCGACGACGTACGCGGCTTCGTCTTCGATGTGCAGACCGGCCTGCTGCGGGAGATCCTCCCGGGCTGAGCGGTGTCGAAGCGGCCCACCCGGGCGGCCCTCTACCGCCCCGGCGGGTTCTCCGCAGCCCCTGAAACCTGTCAATTCCCTGGCACTCTGGCACTCAAAGGCCGTAAGCCCTGACATATCGCTGTCAGTTATCCACAGGCGAGTGACACGAATCGGTAACGGCAGCAAGAATGACGGGTATGACGTCACGTCGAACCAGCACTGTTCGCGTGGTGTCCGTGTTTCGGGGTGGGCCGGTCCGCATCGCAGAGCGTCGGCCTGGAAGAAAGAACGGGCCGAGGAGGGCCGGGTGACGACCTATGACGATCGAGCGAGCCTCACTGATCTGACCAGCACTGTGGAGCGAGTCCGCAGTTCGGTCGAAGGAGTGATCGAAGGCAAGCCTGAGGTCGTACGGCTTTCGCTGACAGTGCTGCTCGCCGAGGGACATCTTCTGATCGAAGACGTACCCGGCGTCGGCAAGACCATGCTGGCCAAAGCGCTGGCGAAGTCCATCGACTGCTCGGTGCGACGCATCCAGTTCACGCCGGACCTGCTGCCGTCGGACATCACGGGCGTGTCCATCTGGGACCAGCAGCGCAAGGAGTTCGAGTTCAAGCCGGGCGCGATCTTCTCGCAGATCGTGATCGGCGACGAGATCAACCGCGCCTCGCCGAAGACGCAGTCCGCGCTTCTGGAGTCCCTGGAGGAGCGCCAGGTCACGATCGACGGGCAGACGTACGAGCTGCCGAGCCCGTTCATGGTGGTGGCCACGCAGAACCCGGTCGAGATGGAGGGCACGTACCCGCTGCCCGAGGCCCAGCGCGACCGCTTCATGGCCCGGGTCTCCGTCGGCTACCCCAGCCCGGAGGCAGAACTGCAGATGCTCGACGTCCACGGCGGCGTCTCCCCGCTGGAGGACATGCAGCCGGTGGCGCACGCGCACGACATCGTGAAGCTGATCGAGGCGGTCCGCGGCGTGCACGTCGCGGAAACGGTCCGGCGATACGCGGTGGACCTGGTCGGCGCCACGCGCACCCACCCCGACCTCAGACTCGGCGCCTCTCCGCGTGCCACGCTGCACCTGCTGCGCGCGGCGAGGGCGACCGCCGCCCTCAGCGGCCGGGAGTACGCGCTGCCGGACGACGTCCAGTCGCTCGCCGTGGCCATCCTCGCCCACCGGCTGCTGCCCACCGCGCAGGCCCAGCTGAACCGCCGGACACCGGAGCAGGTCGTCCAGGAGATCCTCCAGCGCACGCCTGTGCCGCAGCAGGCGCCCCCGCAGAGCGGATACGCGGGCATGGGCCACGCCACGCCCGCGTATCCGCAGCAGCCGCCGCGGAGGCTTGGATGACCACCGCGGGGCCCGCGCCCGCCCCGGAGCAGGACAAGGGCGGGCTGCGCACGGCCCTCGCCGGTCTCACCACCCGCGGGCGCTCGTTCCTGGCCGCCGGCATAGCGGCCGCCATATGCGCGTACGTTCTCGGGCAGAGCGATCTGCTCCGGGTCGGCCTGCTGCTCGCCGTACTCCCGCTGGTCTGCGCGACCGTGCTGTACCGCACCCGCTACCGAGTGGCGGGCAGCCGACGCCTCTCCCCCGCGCGTGTGCCCGCCGGCAGCGAGGCCCGGGTCCACCTGCGGATGGACAATGTCTCGCGGCTGCCCACCGGGCTGCTGATGCTCCAGGACCGGGTGCCGTATGTGCTCGGGCCGCGCCCCCGGTTCGTCCTGGACCGGGTGGAGGCGGGCGGTCGCCGCGAGGTGTCGTACCGCGTACGGTCCGACCTGCGCGGCCGCTATCCGCTGGGCCCGCTCCAGCTGCGGCTGACCGACCCGTTCGGCATGTGCGAGCTGACCCGGTCCTTTTCCACATACGACACGCTCACGGTCGTCCCCCGCGTGGAACCGCTGCCGCCGGTGCGGCTGACCGGTGAGGCGAAGGGGTACGGCGACGGGCGGCAGCGCTCGCTGGCGCTGGCCGGCGAGGACGATGTGATTCCGCGCGGGTACCGGCACGGCGACGACCTGCGCCGGGTGCACTGGCGTTCGACCGCGCGCTACGGCGAGCTGATGGTGCGCCGCGAGGAACAGCCGCAGCGCTCCCGCTGCACCGTTCTGCTGGACACCCGCGCGGAGTCGTACCTGGGCGCGGGTCCGGACTCGGCCTTCGAGTGGGCCGTCTCCGGCGCCGCTTCCATGCTGGTCCACATGCTCGAACGGGGCTTCTCCGTACGGCTGTTGACGGACACGGGCAGCTCGGTGCCCGGCGAGGGGGCCGACGGGTTCGCGGGCGCCAGCCAGGAGTCCGCCGACGCGGCCGGGCTGATGATGGACACCCTCTCGGTGATCGACCACTCGGACGGTACGAGCCTGTCGCCCGCGTACGACGTGCTGCGCGGCGGCAACGAGGGGCTGCTGGTCGCCTTCCTCGGCGACCTCGACGAGGAGCAGGCGACGGTGATCGGCAAGATGCGTCAGCGCAGTGGCGGGGCGGTCGCCTTCCTGCTGGACAGCGAGATCTGGACGCGTGAACCGGGCGACGTGGCGGGCCCCGGCGCCGAGAGCGCCGCCGAGGAGACGCTGCGCCTGCTGCACGAGGCGGGCTGGACAGCGCTGCTCGTGCCGCGCGGCGCCTCGCTGACGGACCTGTGGCGCCAGGCGGACCGGCAGCGCACCGGCGTGGTGACCGGGGGCGGTATGGGGGGACGATCATGAGCGGTCGGGCGAGGCTGGCGCTGTGTGCCTGGGCCGCCACGATCATGGCGGCGTGCGCGCTGCTGCCGTTGGTGGAACCGGCGACCTGGATCTTCCAGGCCGCCCTCATGCTGGGCGTGCAGACCGGGGTGGGCGCGCTCACCCGGCGGGTCCCGCTGGCCCGGCCGCTGACCATCGCGGCACAGTCCCTGGTCACGCTGATGATGCTGACGCTGGTCTTCGCCCGTCAGCAGGCGGTGGCCGGGATCGTCCCCGGTCCGGAGGCGTTCCGGTACTTCGGGACGCTGCTGCAGACCGGCGCCGAGGACGTCGGGCGGTACGCGATCCCGGCGCCGCTGAGCGACGGCATCCATCTGATGGTGATCGGCGGGGTCCTGATCATCGGGCTGATGGTCGACGCGCTCGCGGTGACGTTCCGCAGCGCGGCTCCGGCCGGTCTGCCGCTGCTCGCGCTGTACTCGGTCGCCGCGGGACTGTCCGACGGCGCCGCGTGGCTGTTCTTCCTGATCGCCTCCGCGGGCTATCTGATGCTGCTGCTGGCGGAGAGCCGTGACCGGCTCTCGCAGTGGGGACGTGTCTTCGGCAGCGCCTCCCGTAGCCCGGGTGCGGAGTCCGCGGGCGGCGCCGTCGCTCCGGTCCGCACCGGTCGGCGGATCGGCGTGGTCGCACTGGGCATCTCCCTGGTGGTGCCGCTCGGACTGCCCGCCCTCGACGGCGGACTGCTGGACGGCGCGGGCGCCGGCCTCGGCTCGGGTTCCGGTGGCGGCGGCACGATCTCCGCGGTGAACCCGCTGGTGTCGCTGCGCGACAGCCTGAACGTGGACGAGGACCGCGAGGTCCTGGCCTACCGCACCAACACCGACAACACGCAGGAGATGTATCTGCGGATCGTCTCCCTGGACGACTTCGACGGCACCTCCTGGAAGCCCACCGAGCGGTCCATCACCAAGGTTCCGGACGACTTCGGCACGCCGATCGGCCTCGGGCCCGACGTCAAGCGGACCGTGATCCAGACCCAGGTCGTCGCGGCGAAGGACTACGAGCAGGACTGGTTGCCGATGCCGTATCCGGTGACCGACGTGGACATTGACGGCGACTGGCGGTACGAGCCGGTGGGCCGCACGCTCGTCGGTGACCACAAGCAGGACACCAAGGGCGTGCAGTACAAGGTCCAGAGCCTGATCGTGCAGCCCACCGCGAAACAGCTCTCCTCGGCGCCGGAGCCGCCGCCGGCCCTGCGGCGGGAGTACACCAAGGTGCCCGCGTCGCTTCCGCCGGAGGTGGCGCGGACCGCGCTCGAGGTCACCGAGGGCTCGGCCAACGACTACGAGCGGGCGGTGAAGCTCCAGGACTGGTTCGCGTTCAGCGGCGAGTTCACGTACGACACCGAGGTCCAGGTCGGCAGCGGTTCACGGGCGATAGCGCGGTTCCTGGAGCAGAAGGAAGGCTTCTGCGTCCACTTCTCGTTCGCGATGGCGGCGATGGCCCGCACCATGGGCATACCGGCCCGGGTGGCGGTGGGCTTCACCCCCGGCACCCCGCAGTCGAACGGTTCGATGTCGGTGGGGCTGCGGGACGCGCACGCCTGGCCCGAGCTGTACTTCGAGGGTGTGGGCTGGACCCGCTTCGAGCCGACCCCGAACCGGGGCACGACTCCCGAGTACACCCAGCCCGAGTCGTCCGGCACCAGTGGCCTCCCGGACGTGCCCCGGCCCACCGAGTCGGCCTCCGCGGCACCGTCCGCGGAGCCGTCCGCGCGCGAGACCTGCACGGCTCAGCAGCGGAGGCTGGAAGGCGGTTGCGGGACCCCGTCCGCGGCGGTCTCGACGGATTCCGACGACGACGAGCGCTCCTTCTGGGGTCTGCTGTTCTTCTCTCCGTGGACCCTGCTGGTGCTCCCGGGCACGCTCGCGGTGCTGGCGATTCCGCTGCTGCCGATGCTGTGGCGGCTGCGGGTGCGGTCCGTGCGGCTCGGCGCGCACGAGGGTGCGGTGGCGGCGGCCGGTGGGCAGGCCGTCTCGCAGGCGGTGACCTACGAGGGGAGCGCTCCCGGCGGATCCCAGGCACCGGGCAGAGCCACGGCCTACCCCCGTACGGAGGCCGCGGCGGCCCATGCGCTGGCCGCCTGGCGGGAGGTGACCGACACGGCGTGGGACTACGGGATCCCGCCGGACGAGTCCCAGACGCCCCGCAAGGCCGCCGCGCGGATCGTGCGGCTCGGGCAGCTCGAACCGACGGCCGCGGACGCAGTGCACCGGGTGGCGACGGCGGTGGAGCAGGTCCTCTTCGCTCCCCAGCCCCAGATCCCGGCTGGGCTCGCCCGCGACGCCCACCAGGTCGGAACCGGCCTACGCGCACACGCCGGCCGCTGGACGAAGCTCCGAGCCCTGCTGCTGCCCCGTTCGACCATCCGAGTGGCCTGGGCCGCGTCGGCCCGCTGGGCGGAGACCAGAGACGAACTGATCGCCCGACTCGCGGCCCTGCGACCACGCCTACGACGTCCGTCGACGAGCCAGAACAACTGAGGCTCCGTGTGTGCGTCTGCCCCCGCCGGGTTCGCCCGGCGGGGGCAGACGCATGCAGAACGGGGTCTCACGCGGCCCGGCGGGGGCCAAGAGGTGGGCGCTGTGCGGCCCGGCAGCCTGAGCGGGGTGGTGGCTCGACGGGCCGGAGACTGGTCGGCTCGGCCTCTCGGCAGCGCGGTGCCCGGGCAACTCAGCAACAACTCTCCGGGCGTGCGTGAAGGGGGACCGCCCCTTGGGGTGGTCCCCCTTCGTCCGTCTTCGGGTGTGGGGGTCGGGCCGGTGAGCGCGAGGGCTCAGTGGCCGCCCTGCTCGTCGCGGCGGCGCTGCCAGCGCTGTTCGATCCTGTCCATCATAGAGCGGCGCTGTCGTGTCTGTCGACGCGCCCCGGCGGCGCCTGCGGCGCCGGTCGTGGGCTGCTCACCCGGCTTGGGGGCCTTGCGCCAACCGGTGACGGCAAGCACCGCGCAGCCGAGCATGACGAGGAATCCCACCACGCTGACCCAGATCTGCTGTGCGACCATTCCGGCCATGAGGAGCGCGATACCCACAAGAAAGCCCGCGACCGCCTGGTAGACCCGCCGCCGGGTGTACGTACGCAGCCCGCTTCCCTCAAGCGCTGACGCGAACTTGGGATCTTCGGCGTACAGCGCTCGCTCCATCTGCTCGAGCATGCGCTGCTCGTGCTCTGAGAGCGGCACGGAGTCCTCCTCATCGTGCGGTCGCCGGGGCGACCCGGGGGGTCCTCTTCAGGATAGGCAGGGAATCGCCCCCTTGAAACCCGCCCCTCTACGCCAATTCGCCAACCGGAACCCGCCATGGCACCCCGACTCGCTGAGGTGTGAATTCCCCAGCGAACGGCCCGTCATGCCGGACGGTCTCCCTCGATCATACGGCTCCGAGCGCCCGATCGGGGGGCCTGTGGCGTACTCCATCCGCCGCCGAGCCGCTGATCAGCGGGCTCGCCACGGGAGACGGCTCAGACCTCGTCGGCACTCCGGGTCTCACCCAGCACATGAAGCTGCGTGGCCACGGAGTGGAACGCGGGCAGTTCGGCGGCCGCGGCCTCCAGCTTGAGCAGGGCGTCCAGGGCCCCGGGCTCGGTGTCGACGAGGACCCCGGGGACCAGGTCGGCGAAGACCCGCACGCCGTGCACGGCGGCCACGGCCAGGCCCGCGCCCTCGACGAGGGCGGTGAGCTGCTCGGCGGTGAAACGGTGAGGCACCGGATCACCCTCGCCCCAGCGTCCGTTCGGGTCGTCCAGCGCCTGCTTGGCCTCCTTGAAGTGCCCGGCGAGGGCCCGCGCGAGCACCGCGCCGCCCAGGCCGGCGGCGAGCAGGCTGAGTACACCCTCGGGGCGCAGCGCGGCGACCGCGTTGCCGATGCCTTCCGCGGGGTCGTCCACGTACTCCAGGACGCCGTGGCACAGTACTGCGTCGTACCCGCCGCGCTCGACCACGTCGAAGAGACCGTGCACGTCGCCCTGGACGCCTTGCACACGGTCGGCGACGCCGGCCTCGGCGGCCCGGCGCTCCAGCGCGAACAGCGCGTTCGGGCTGGGGTCGACGACGGTGACGCGGTGGCCGAGGCGGGCCACGGGCACCGCGAACTTGCCGCTGCCGCCGCCGGTGTCCAGTACGTCGAGCGACTCACGCCCCGTGGCCTTCACCCTGCGGTCGAGGGCGTCCTGAAGTACCTCCCAGACCACGGCGGTACGGAGAGAGGCTCGGGGTCGCATCGGGTCCGACACGGCAGTTGACTCCTCGGCGCGGCACCGCCTGGTGTGCGGCGGAGCGGTGGGCTTGCTCCTCCGCCGGTGGCCGGGTGGCCACGGCGGAGGTCGCGGGTGCCCCCAACCCTAATGGGCGGCGCCGGGGCGGTCGGTCAGCCCGCGTCCGGGACTCCTTGGTCGCCGTCCTGCCGGGGTTGGGGCAGCACCGGCTGCAGCACCAGCATCCGCTCGACGAGGCGCAGGAACATCGCCACGTCACGTATGAGGTCGTCGGCGTCGCGCGCGCTCGCCGCGCCCTGTATGCCCGCCTCGGCACGAGCCCGGCGGGCGGCGCCGGAGGCGAACAGCACGCTCCACTCGGTGAGTTCGGGCGCGATCTCGGGGAGCACTTCCCAAGCGCTCCGGATCTTGGCCCGGCGCTTCGCGGTGGGTTCCGGGCGGCCGCGGGCGGCGAGCACCGCGGCGGCGGTGCGCAGGGCGGCGAGATGGGCCGTGGCATAGCGATCGTTCGGGGTCTGGTGCGCGGACGCCTCGTCGAGTCCGGCACGGGCCTGGGCGAGCAGGTCGAGGGCGGCGGCTGGGGCGGTCGCCCGGCGCAGCACGGGGTGCACGTCGCTCGCCGGGCCGGTCAGTGAGGGGGCAGGGCCGGTGGCGCGGCGCCGGTTGGCGGCTGCTGCGTGGTAGCTGGCCATGACGAACCTCCTGTCGTCTTCGTGACGGCACACCCTCATACGAGGTGCCGTATGTGCCCATCGTGAGGTATGCCACTGACAATCCGTTCTGACCTGGCCTTTTGCTTCGATCAGAGGTTCGGGTTAGATTTTGCACTGACCAGTCAGTTCAAAATGGGATGAGGGTCCGGGGAACATGGACGAGCCACGGGCGGCGGTCGCCGAGACGTCGCGTACGGCCGAGGGTGTCGCTGTCGTCGCGGCGGACTTCGGGCTCAAGGGCCCGGGCGGCTGGGCGTTCCGGGGCGTGGGGTTCGACGCGGCGCCCGGCTCGCTCATCGCCGTCGAGGGGCCGTCCGGGTCGGGGCGGACCTGTCTGCTGCTCGCGCTCACCGGCCGTATGAAGCCCGGCGAGGGCCATGCCACGGTCGGCTCCCTCCGGCTGCCGAAGCGGATGGCGGCGGTCCGCCGGATCAGCGCCCTCGCCCATGTCCCCGGCGTCACCGACCTCGACCCCGCCCTGACCGTCGGGGAGCACGTCCGCGAACGGGCGCTGCTGCAGCGGCGGTTCGACGGCTCCCTGCGCGGACTGCTGCGGCCCCGCACCGAGCGCGCCGCCGAGTCGCGGCTCAGGATCGACACCGCGCTGACCGCCGCCGGGCTCGACCTCGAGTCGCTGCCCAAGGGCTCCCGGACCGCCGTACGCGACCTGGACCGGCTTCAGGCCCTGCGGCTGTCCCTCGCCCTGGCCCTCATGGGCCGGCCCCGGCTGCTCGGCGTGGACGACACCGACCTGAAGCTCTCCGACGACGAACGGACTGAGATGTGGGCCCTGTTGAGGTCCCTCACCGAGTCCGGGATCACCGTCGTGGCGGTATGCAGCGAGGCTCCGGACGGGGCGGTCGTGGTGTCGACGGCGCCGGAGAGGGCGGCACGCGCGCGTGAGGACGTAAGCCACGACAACGACGACAAGGAGAAGGCCGATGCGCTCGCCGAGGCTGGCCGCGCTTGAGCTCAGGCGGTTCGGCCGGGGGAAGCTGCCGCGTGCGGCCCTGGTCTCGCTCCTGCTGCTGCCCCTGTTGTACGGCGCCCTGTACCTGTGGTCCTTCTGGGACCCGTACGGCCGTCTCGACCGCATCCCGGTGGCGTTGGTGAACGACGACAAGGGTGCGTCGGTCGGCAAGCAGAAGCTCACGGCCGGGGACGACATCGCCGAGGGGCTGCGCGACAGCGACACCTTCGCGTGGCACCGGGTGAGCGCCGCCGAGGCCCGCAGGGGCGTGGAGGACGGCACGTACTACCTGTCGCTGACCATGCCGTCGGACTTCAGCGAGAGGATCGCCTCCAGTTCCGGGGATTCGCCGGAGACGGGCGCCCTTCAGGTGCGTACGAACGACGCGAACAACTACATCGTCGGGCAGATCTCGCGGACCGTGTTCTCGGAGGTGCGTACGGCGGCGTCGACGAAGGCGTCGCGGTCGTTCCTCGACCGGATCTTCATCTCGTTCTCGGACCTCCATGAGGAGACCGAGAAGGCGGCGGACGGCGCCGACGACCTCAAGGGCGGTATCGACAAGGCGGAGAAGGGCTCCAAGGACCTGGCGGACGGGCTGAAGAGCGCGAAGGAGGGCAGTGGGAAGCTGTCCGGCGGGCTGAAGGACCTGGACGAGGGCGCGGGCAATCTGGAGGACGGGTCCCAGCAGGTCGCGGACGGCACCCAGAAGCTCGCCGAGAAGGTCAACGGAGTGGCCGACCAGGTGCGGCCGTTCCTCGAGGAGAACGGCGACACGATCGCCGACACCGCGACCCTGGTGGCCGACTCGGCGGCGACGATCCGGAGCCACCTCGACACCTTCGTCAAGACGGTCCCGGCCGCCGCGACCGGCACCCGTACCGCCTCCGACACCCTGGACGGCGTCTACGAGCGACGTTGCGAGGAGCCGGTGCTGCCGGACGCGGCCTGTGCGGACCTGGAGAAGGCGAAGGACGCGGCGGCGGAGGCGGCCACCCGCACCGAGGACGTCAACACGGTGGTGAAGAACTACGACGGTGACATGAAAGCCTTCGACAAGGACCTCGAGACCCTGGAGAAGCAGGCCCGCGCCCTCGCCGAGGCGGCCCCCACCCTCTCCGAGGACCTCGACAACGCGGTCGCCAAGGTGAACGCGCTCGACAAGGGCGCCAAGAAGGTCGCCAAGGGAGCCAAGACGCTGCACACCGGCCTCGGCACCGCCAAGACGGGCGCGGAGAACCTCGATACGGGCGTCGGCGACCTGAAGACGGGCGCGAACGCCCTCAAGGGCGGCATGTACAAGCTGGCCGACGGCTCGGGCAAGCTGGCGGGCGGCCTGCACGACGGGGCCGAGCAGATCCCGGACTACGACAAGCAGGACCGCGACCAACGCACCGAAGTGATGGCCGATCCGGTGCAGTTGGCCACCAGGGACCTGCACAAGGCACCCAACTACGGCACCGGGTTCGCCCCTTACTTCATCCCGCTGTCCCTGTGGGTGGGCGCGATGGTGGCGTACATGCTGATCCAGCCGCTCAACCGGCGCGCCCTCGCGGCCGGCGCTTCGGCGTGGCGGATCGCGCTGGCGGGCTGGCTGCCAGTGGCCGCGCTGGGGGTGCTGCAGACGGTCGCGCTGATGGCGGTGCTGCACTGGGCGGTCGGCCTGGAGATGGCGCGGGCGGCCGGGACGGTGGGCTTCCTGTTCCTGGCGACGGCGTGCTTCGCGGCGATCGTGCAGTGGCTCAACGCGCGCTTCGGGGCGGCGGGCCGGATCCTCGTCCTCGCCTTCCTGATGCTCCAGTTGACGTCCGCGGGCGGCACGTATCCCGTGCAGACCAGCCCGGACTTCTTCAACGCGGTCCACCCCTACCTGCCGATGAGCCACGTCGTGGACGCCCTGCGCAGGCTCATCACGGGCGGTGGTCTGGGCCCGGTCTGGCAGGCCTGCGCGGTGCTGGTGACCTTCACCGTCGGCGCCCTCACACTGACCGCCCTGTCCGCCCGCCGCAAGCAGGTGTGGACCCTCGACCGACTGCACCCGGAGTTGGCGCTGTGACCGCGCAGGGCACCGTTCCCGAGCACCACACGGTTCCTGTGAGAATCAGGGCCATGGAAAGCAGCAACGCCCCCGGCGGCGCAGGCGGGGGCCGCCGCGAGGCGACCCGGCAGAAACTCTACGAGGCGGCCGTCACCCTGATCGCGGAGCAGGGATTCTCCGCCACGACGGTGGACGAGATCGCCGAGCGCGCCGGCGTCGCCAAGGGCACGGTCTACTACAACTTCGCGAGCAAGTCGGTCCTCTTCGAGGAGCTGTTGCGGCACGGTGTGGGTCTTCTCACCGCCTCCCTTCGGGAGGCGGCCGAGCGGACCGCCGAGGAGGGCGGCAGCAAGGTCGACGCACTGGACGCGATGATCCGGTCCGGGCTCGTCTTCATCGACCACTACCCGTCCTTCACCCAGCTGTACGTGGCCGAGCTGTGGCGCACCAACCGGGCCTGGCAGTCCACGCTCATGGTGGTCCGGCAGGAGGCGGTCGCCGTCGTCGAGGATGTGCTCCGCGCGGGCGTCGAGGCGGAAGAGCTGAGCGACGAGATCGACGTCGGGCTGACGGCGTCGGCGCTGGTCGGCATGGTCCTGGTGGCGGCCCTGGACTGGAAGGCCTTCCAGCCGGAGCGCTCGCTGGACGACGTCCACGCGGCGCTGTCCCGGTTGCTGCATGGACGGGTGAGCGGCAACCGGTAGCCCGACCGGGCACCTGGCCGGGCGCATGCACCTGGCCGGACACATGTGAAAGCGCCGGTCCGAACTGGCCGCGTCCCCCGCGGGCCACCTCGAACCGGCGCCTCCCCCCGTTCCCCGTTTTCCCCTGTTCCCGTCCGTCCCCCGTCGGTCCGTACGGCCCCCCCGGGTTTCCCCCGTGCCTCGCTCCCGCCGACTCGCCGCAGGCGTCGACGCCGTCGACGGAAGGAGCGGTCAAGAGCGCGAGTGCCGTTCCGCCGCCCCGTGTCGGCGGTGCGGAGCCGCGCCCCTTCCCGTGCCTCCACTCTCTCGTTCACGCAGGTCGGAGCCCATCCGCGCGCGTACTCATCTCGCTCACTAGGTACGCGTACTCAGAGCTGCGCACTCACGCCCAGACCACACTGTTGCCAATTGGTGACGATCGCGTCCGCGCACGTACTCGCGCCGGGTCCCGCGCCCGGGCCCCGAGGGCACCCGGCGGGATTGTCAGCGCCGCCCGATAAAGTCCCTGGCATGGCAAAGATCGTGGTGATCGGCGCCGGGCTGGGCGCGATGGCGGCCGCCGCCCGGCTGGCCGTCGCGGGCCACCGGGTGGTGGTGTACGAGCGCACGGCGACGTACGGCGGCGCCGTGGGCCGCTTCGAGCGCGACGGCTTCGTGTTCGACACGGGCCCGGGGCTGCTGCCGCTGCCCGCCGTCTACCGCGACCTCTTCCTCAAGACCGGCAGGGAGCCGCTGGAGAAGTGCGTGGACCTGGTCCAGGTGGACCCGGCGGCACGCCACGTCTTCGCGGACGGCACGGACCTGCTGCTGCCGAACGCCTCACGCGCGGGCGTCGTCGCCGCCCTGAACACGGCCCTCGGCCCGGGCGCCGGCGACCGCTGGGGCGATTTCCTGGTGCGGGCCCGCGAGGCCTGGGACCGCACCCGGCGGCCCCTCCTGGAAGAGCCGCTGTGGCCCAACTGGCGGATGCTCGGCGAGCGCGAACCGTACCCAGCGGTGCCCCACAAGAGGCTCCTGCGCACGCGCCGCGCCCGCACCCTGGCCGAGGTCGGCGCATGGGAGCTGCGCGACCCCCGGCTGACGGCCCTGCTGGACAGTCACGCCCTCGCGTACGGCCTGGATCCCCGCGCCACCCCGGCGAGCGCGGCCGTGCTGCCGTACATGGAGCACGCCTTCGGGACCTGGTATGTCCGGGGCGGGATACGGGAGTTGGCGCGGGCGCTGTACGAGCGGTGCCTGACCCGGAAGGTCGAGTTCGTCTTCGACGCCGAGGTCACGGGGATCATCGAGAAGGACGGCCGGGCGACCGGGGTGGACCTCGCGGACGGGACGGTGACCGAGGCGGACTTCGTGGTCGCCGGGGTCGCGCCCGAGGTCCTGGGCCGAGTCGTGCAGCAGTCGGCTGTGCGGAGCGACGGGGACGTGCCGCCCCGGCGCGTGGCGACGAGCCGTCTGACTGTCCTGCTGGCGCTGCGCGGTGGCCGCCCGGAGGGGACGGCGCACCGGACCGTGGTGCACACGGAGGAGCGCGAGAGCGAGCTGGACCTGCTGTTCGGTGGTGCCTCCGGGGCCGTCGCGCAGCCGACGGTTACGGTGCTGCGCCCCGACGATCCGGCGCTGGTGCCGGACATCGACCACGAGGCGATCGTCCTCACCTCGACGGTGCCGGCCGAGCCGGACCGGGCGGAGCCCGAAGCCCTCGGCCGGGACGCGGAGCGGCTGATCACCACCGCCGAGCGCGCCGTACCAGGCCTCCGCGACCGCCTCCTCTGGCACGAGGTCCGTACCCCGGCCGACATCGCGAGGGCGACCGGGGCGGAGGGCGGCGCGATCCCCGCCCCGGCGCTTGCCGCGGGCGACGGCGGCTGGCTGCACCCGTCCAACAGCACCGGAATACCCGGCCTGTTCACGGTCGGCGGCTGGTCCCATCCCGGCGGCGGTCTTCCGCACGCCGGGATGTCGGGCGCGCTGGTGGCCGGGCTGATCGTGGAGGGGCCGGAGTTCCGCGGCTCGCAGTGAAGCGGACTTCTCAGAAACGGTACTGCTGCTCGTCGTACCCCTGCCCACCGTTGCCGTTCTGCTCCTGCGGATACGTCTGCTCCGGCGGGAGCTGAGTACCGAACGCGTCGAACGAGGTGTCGGTGTTGCGCTGTTGCGGCACCCAGACACCGCCGGGCGGGGTGTCGCCGTAGCCGCCGTTGCCGTACTGGTCCTGGCCGTAACCCTGTTGCCCGTACGGCTGCTGGCCATAGGACGGGTCGTAGGAGGAGGTGTCGTAGGTCTGCGTGCCGACGTACGGGTCGGAGTAGGCGGAGTACTGCTGCTGAGCGGCGTCGTAGCCGTAACTCTGCTGGTCGTAGCCGTAGTAGGCGAAGGCCTCGTCCTGGGACTGCTGGGACTGCTGTGGCTGTGGGGCGCCCGCATAGGCGGTGTCGTCGCCGTAGACGCCGTAGCTGCTGGTGTCGTCGGGCAGGGGCTCCGGGGAGTACACGGTCGTGGTCTCGGCCGCGGCGGGGCTGGACTGCGGGCGGGCGAACACATCGTCGTCGCGGTCGTCGTCGAACGGGGCCCCGTCCTGGGGGTACGTTCCGTCAGCACCGCCGGCAGCGGACTGCAGGTCGGAGACCTCCAGGGTCGGCTCCTGACGCTCCGGCTCACCACGGCGCCGCTTCTTGCCGCTCTTGGCACCCTTGTCGCCCTCGACCTCGCCGTCAGCGGAGCGCGGGCGGACCGCCCAACCCGCCTCGAAGCCACGGCGGAACGAGAGCGTCACATAGGTCTGGCCGACCGCGAACCCGACCGCGCCCAGTGCGATGACCAACACCGAGGGGATGAGTACGCCGAGGACGACACCGAGGAAACCGACGAAGGCGAGCAGCCGCCAGCGCAGCCGCGCCTTGTACTGCAGCAACACCTCGCCCAGCAGCCACAACGCGACGACGCCGAACGCGATGTAGAGGACCGTCCAGCCCATGTACGCCCCTCTCCCTGTGGCCGCTACGCAGTGTGTCGTACGCGAGTGCGACCGGTCTAGGCCCTCGGTGGGTGGTGCAGGCCCAGGTTCTCGTGGATTTCCAGTGTCGCCGTGGAGTTGTTCAGAGTGATGAAGTGAAGTCCGGGGACTCCCTCGTCCAGCAGCCTCGCGCAGAACTCCGTAGCGAACTCGATACCAATGGAGCGTACAGCGGCCGGATTGTCTTTGGCTGTGCCGATCCGCTCTTTCAGGACGTCCGGGATGGCCGCGTTGCTGAGTTGGGGCAACCGTTCCAACATCTTCACGCTGGTGACGGGCATGACCTCGGGAATGACGGGGGTTTCACAGCCGGCGTTCGCGACCGCGTCCCTCAGACGCAGATACGAGTCCGGGTGGAAGAACATCTGCGTGATCGCATAGTCGGCGCCGGCCCGGCACTTGTCCACGAAGCGTGCCACGTCGGTGTCCCAGTCCACTGAACGCGGGTGCATCTCGGGGAAGGCGGCGACGCCGACGCAGAAGTCGCCCGACTCCTTGATGAGTTGGACGAGTTCGGCTGCGTAGGTCAGGCCCTGCGGATGCGGTACCCACTCGCCCATGGGGTCGCCGGGCGGGTCGCCGCGGACCGCGAGCATATTGCGGATACCGGCGTCCGCGTACTGGCCGATGATGTTGCGCAGCTCGGCGATGGAGTGGTTGACCGCGGTGAGGTGGGCGACCGGGGTGAGTGTGGTGTCGGCGGCGATCTGCTCGGTCGCCTTGACCGTACCGGCGCGGGTGGAGCCGCCCGCTCCGTAGGTCACGGAGACGAAGCTTGGGGCCACCGCCTCGACCCTGCGGAGGGCGTTCCACAGGTTCCGCTCGCCCTTCTCGGTCTTGGGCGCCCAGAACTCGAAGGAGTACGTGGTCTTGCCCGTCGCGAGCATGTCGCGCACAGTGCGTGCGCGATCAGTCCTCATGGAGGCGGTTCCTAGGGCCATACCGGCAGGTTAGTCAGGTCGGACCGGTCCCCCAACCAGAGCAGGACCTTTTGTCCGTTTCGCCGACCTATTGTCCATCCCTTGGACACTTCACGTCAGGTCAGAGGGCACGCAGACGCTTGGCGAACTCCGCGGCCGCTGCTCCCGGGTCGTCGGCCTCCGTGATCGCGCGGACGACTACGGCACGGCGGGCGCCCGCCTCGACGACCTCGTCGAGGTTGCCGAGGTCGATGCCGCCGATGGCGAACCAGGGGCGGTCGGTGGCGAGGGCGGCGGTGTGGCGCACGAGGTCCAGGCCGGGCGCGGGACGGCCGGGTTTGGTGGGGGTGGGCCAGCAGGGGCCCGTGCAGAAGTAGTCCACGCCTTCCTGGACGGCGGCGGCCGCGGCCTCCTCCTCGGAGTGCGTGGAGCGGCCGATGAGGATGTCGTCGCCGAGAATCGCGCGGGCGGCGGGGACCGGGAGATCTCCCTGGCCGAGGTGCAGAACGGCGGCGCCGGACGGGTGCGCGGCGCGGGAGGCATGCGCCACGTCGGCCCGGTCGTTCACGGCGAGGAGCTTGCCGTGCTCGCGGCACTTGTCGGCGAACACCTCCAGGTGCGCCAGCTCCTCCGCCGCTTCGATGCCCTTGTCGCGCAGCTGCACGATGTCCACGCCGTTGCTCAGGACAGCGTCCAGGAACTCCGGGAGGTCGCCCTGGCGGGTACGGGCGTCCGTGCAGAGGTAGAGCCGGGCGTCGGCGAGCCGGTCGGCGGCGTTGGGCATGTGAAGTCCCCCGTTGGCGGTGCGATGGCATGCGGCGTACGGACCTCGACCCCCGCGGGGCGGGGTCCGTACGCCGCACAAGCGGTTGTTCCGGTGTGTTCAGGTGCTCGGGCTCAGGTGTTTCGGATGTTTCGGATCAGACGGCGAGCGCCTGCGCGCGGCGCTTCACCTCCGTGCCGCGATTCTCGCTCAGGGCCTGGGCCGGGGTGCCGGGCAGGCTCGGGTCGGGGGTGAAGAGCCACTCCAGCATCTCTTCGTCGGTGAAGCCGTCGTCCTTCAGCAGCGTCAGGGTGCCGGACAGGCCCTTGACGACCCTGTCCCCGTCGATGAAGGCGGCGGGGACGTGCAGCGCGCGGTTCTCACCACGGCGTACGGCGATGAGCTGGCCCTCCTTGACCAGCTGCCGCACGCGCGTCACCTCGACGTCGAGCATCTCTGCGATGTCGGGGAGGGTCAGCCACGCGGGGACGAGAGCATCGATCTTTGCGTCAATCTCGGTCACGTCACCAAGACTGCCATCTGGGACTGACAGTGGGTAGCCGAGACGCCTCCGGCGGGGCCGACAGGGTGTGCTGTCGTGCTGGTTATGCCGCCGCTGCCTTCAGGGGACTCGCCGGGTCTGCCAGGCGGTCCGGGTTCATCGGGGTGCCCGCTTCGATCAGGCGGCGGCCCTGGGCCAGGTCTCTCGGGCGGCCTACGGCCAGGAGGGCGATCAGGCGGGTCTCGCGGAGCCAGCAGACCGTCCAGGCGGCGCCCGCGGGGTCGCCGCGCCAGATCAGGGTGTCGGCGGAGGCGTGGTGGCCGGCGTACTGGACGAAGCGGCCGAACTGTTCCGACCAGAAGTACGGGACGGGGTCGTACGGCTCGGGGGTCTCGCCGACGATGTTCGCGGCGACCGTGCGGGGGCCCTGGAGGGCGTTGTCCCAGTGGTGGACCAGGAGGCGTTCGCCGTATCGGCCCGACGGGAACGAGGCGCAGTCGCCTACGGCGTAGACGTCCGGCGCGGAGGTACGCAGGTGGTCGTCGGCCACTACCTCGCCATAGACGCCGAGCTCGATGCCGGAGCCCTTCAACCAGGCCGTGGCCGGGCGGGCGCCGATGCCGACGACCACCGCTCCGGCTGGGATCCGGGAGCCGTCGTCCAGGACCACCGCTCCGGACTCGACGCGCTCCACGCGCGCGTGCGTACGCAGTGTGGTCCCGCTGTCCGCGTACCAGGCGGTCATCGGCGCGGCCACCTCCGCGGGCAGCGCCCCCGCGAGCGGGCGGTCGGCCGCCTCGACCACCGTGACGGCGCAGCCCGCCTCCCGCGCGGCGGTCGCGAACTCCGCGCCGATCCAGCCCGCGCCCACGACCACGATGTCGTGCTGCCGGGCCAGTACGGGCCGCAGCCGCTCGGCGTCGTCCAGCGTGCGCAGCAGATGCACCCCGGGCACACCCTCCGTACCCGGCAGCCGGATCGGTTCCGCACCGGTGGCGAGGACCAGGAGGTCGTACGGGACGGGTCCGGTGGCCGTGTCGAGTTCATGCTCGCCGGGGCGTACGCCGAGCACCTCGCGGCCAAGTTGGAGTTCGATGCCGAGCGCTTCGAAGTCGACGTCGAAGGCGGAGCCCTCGGCCTTGCCGAGCAGCACCGCCTTGGACAGCGGGGGCCGGTCGTACGGCTGGTGCGGCTCGGCGCCGAGCAGCGTCACGTCGCCGGCGAAGCCCTGTTCCCGCAGGGCGACCGCGGTCTGCACCCCGGCCATGCCCGCGCCCACGACGACGACCCGTCGCACGGTCCGTACCGGTGCCTGTGTCTGCTCGCTCACCTGATCACCATAGACACTGACGAATGGTCAGTCAGTGGTCGTGCCGCGTGAACTCCTGCACACCCCCGCCGGCCTCGTCGACCTGCTCCACCACACTCGTCCCGCTGCCCGGCTGCGACTCCCACTCCCAGGTCTCCTCCAGACGGACCCGCCCGTCGGGCAGTTCGACGACGAGGGACTCGCAGTGCCCGCAGGAGGTGGTCCCGTCCGTCTTCAGCTGCACGTACCGGAAGTCCAGCCGGTCGCCCTCGCGCGTACCGATCAGGTGGCCGCGAACGACGTCGCCGCCCGCGTACTCGGCCCAGATCTCGCCGTCCTTCTCGTGGTACGCGAACCGGGTGCGCGTACCGACCTGACCTGGCGCCTGGTCCGCGACGGGGGCGAGGACGAGACCGTCGAGCGAGCGGGCCATGGGCGGAGGCTCCCTTACTGAGGCACGGGGCACGGGCTAGGGTGGGCCACCGTGCTGCATCTCCCGGGGGACGGCCCCCGGACCCCCAGCACAGAAGATTACTCGCGGGAGCCCGGACGCACCGGGCTGAGAGGGAGGCTGGCGGCCTCCGACCGTACGAACCTGATCCGGGTCATGCCGGCGAAGGGAGGGGCTGGACGCCCATGTCGCGTACGCACACATCAGGCACGTCGGACGTCCTCGTCGTGGGGGGCGGGATCATCGGGCTCGTCACGGCGTGGCGGGCCGCGCAGCGCGGGTTCGCCACGGCCGTGGTGGATCCCGAGCCCGGTGGCGGGGCCGCGCAGGTGGCCGCCGGGATGCTCGCCGCGGTCACCGAGCTGCACTACGGCGAGCAGACGCTGCTGGGGCTCAACCTTCAGTCCGCGCGCCGCTACCCGGACTTCGCGGCCGAGCTGACCGAGGCGACGGGCCTGGACCTCGGCTACCGCCGGTCCGGCACGCTCGCGGTGGCGCTGGACGCCGACGACCGCGCCCATCTGCGGGAACTGCACGCCCTGCAGCGCCGGTCGGGCCTTGCGTCGGAGTGGCTGAGCGGTCGCGACTGCCGCCGTCTGGAGCCGATGCTGGCGCCGGGCGTGCGGGGCGGGCTGCGGGTCGACGGCGACCACCAGATCGACCCGAGGCGGCTCGCCAGGGCCCTCGTGACGGCCTGCGAGCGCGCCGGGGTGGCCTTCCACCGGGCCTGGGCCGAGGAGCTGTCTGTGGCCCGGGAGCGGGCGGCCGGGGTTCGCACCTCGGACGGCACGCTGCTGGCCGCCGGGCAGGTCGTCCTCGCCGCGGGCAGCCTCAGCGGGCGGCTCGCGGGAGTGCCGGACGAGGTGCTGCCGCCGGTACGGCCGGTGAAGGGGCAGGTGCTGCGGCTGACCGTGCCGAAGCGGTACGCGCCCTTCCTGAGCCGGACCGTGCGCGCGCTGGTCCGCGGCAGCCACGTCTACCTGGTGCCGCGCGAGAACGGCGAACTCGTCGTCGGCGCGACCAGCGAGGAGCTCGGCTGGGACACGACGGTCACCGCGGGCGGAGTGTACGAGCTGCTGCGCGACGCCCATGAACTCGTCCCCGGGATCACCGAACTCCCGCTCACCGAGACCCGCGCGGGACTGCGCCCCGGCTCCCCCGACAACGCGCCGCTCCTGGGACCCACCGCTCTCGACGGTCTCCTCCTGGCGACCGGCCACTACCGCAACGGGGTGCTCCTCACCCCGGTCACCGGCGATGTCATGGCGCAGGTGCTCACCACCGGGGAACTGCCGGAGGAGGCCCGCGACTTCACGCCGCTGCGGTTCCAGGGCAGTGGGCCACAGGGGCTCGGGAACCTCAGGGAACTCACGGAGTTGCCCGCATGAGCTCGATGAACACGACCCACGTCATGACCGTCTTCGTCAACGGGGAACAGCGGCAGGTCGCTCCGGGCACCGCCCTCGACGCGCTCGTGTCGACGCTCACCGCGTCGCCCTCCGGGGTCGCCGCCGCGCTCAACGAGACCGTCGTCCCGCGCGCGCAGTGGCCGTCGACCGTCCTCTCCGAGGGGGACCGTGTCGAGGTCCTCACCGCCGTCCAAGGAGGCTGACCCATGGCAGACGATCCCTTCGTCCTCGGCGGTACGACCTACTCGTCCCGCCTGATCATGGGCACCGGCGGCGCACCCAGTCTCGATGTCCTGGAGCGCGCCCTCGCGGCCTCCGGTACGGAGCTGACGACGGTCGCCATGCGCCGGGTGAACGCCTCCGTGCACGGCTCGGTGCTGTCCGTGCTCGACAGGCTGGGCATCCGGGTGCTGCCCAACACGGCCGGCTGCTTCACCGCGGGGGAGGCCGTGCTCACGGCGCGGCTCGCACGCGAGGCCCTCGGCACCGATCTGGTCAAACTTGAAGTCATCGCCGACGAGCGCACGCTGCTTCCCGACCCCATCGAGCTGCTGGACGCCGCCGAGACGCTGGTCGACGACGGGTTCACCGTGCTGCCGTACACGAACGACGATCCCGTCCTCGCGCGGAAGTTGGAGGATGTCGGGTGCGCGGCGATCATGCCGCTCGGGTCGCCCATCGGGTCCGGGCTCGGCATCCGCAATCCGCACAACTTCCAGCTGATCGTCGAGCACGCGCGTGTGCCGGTGATTCTGGACGCGGGGGCCGGTACGGCGTCGGATGCCGCGCTCGCGATGGAGTTGGGGTGTGCGGGGGTGATGCTGGCGTCCGCCGTGACTCGGGCGCAGGAGCCGGTGCTCATGGCCGAGGGGATGCGGCATGCGGTGGAGGCGGGGCGGTTCGCCTACCGGGCGGGGCGGATTCCTCGGCGGCACTTCGCGGAGGCGTCTTCGCCGAGTGAGGGGATGGCGCGGCTGGATCCGGAACGGCCGGCGTTCTGACCTTGGTCTCGCCCCCGCCGCCCCTACCCGTCCCATCCCAGGGGCGGCCGCCCCTTCGACCCCGCCACGCCTTCGAGCTCGGGTGGGAGGGGTTGTGTGACGTGTGCGGGTGGATGGGGGCTTGTCGCGCCCACGCGGCGGAGCCGCATATCGATACAGCCCCGCGCCCTGAAAACATGGCCGCACCCCGTGCTTTTAAGGGGCGCGGGGGACTGCGCGAGCAACCACACACCACCCGCAGCCGCCACCCAACCGCACCCACCTAGTTCCCGGGCGCCCGGCACCACCGCGGAGCGCCCGTCACAGGTCTGCTGCAGTCCGTCTCGCCCGGCGCAGTACCCGGCAGGGTGTCCGTGGTGGCTCGTACACTCACCTGCGTGGACACGACCCTTCAGGACCCGCTTGTCGGCCATGTGCTCGACGGCCGGTATCGAGTCGAGGCGCGGATCGCGGTCGGCGGGATGGCCACGGTCTATCGGGCCGTGGACACCCGCCTCGACCGTGTGCTCGCGCTCAAGGTGATGCATCCGACGCTGGCGGCCGACGGCTCGTTCGTGGAGCGGTTCATCCGTGAGGCCAAGTCGGTGGCGCGGCTGTCGCATCCGAATGTGGTGGGGGTCTTCGACCAGGGCACCGACGGGTCGTACGTCTACCTCGCGATGGAGTACGTCGCCGGCTGCACGCTGCGGGACGTGCTGCGCGAGCGCGGGGCTCTGCAGCCGCGGGCCGCGCTCGACATCCTGGAGCCGGTGCTCGCCGCGCTCGGGGCCGCGCATCGTGCCGGGTTCGTGCACCGGGACATGAAGCCGGAGAACGTGCTCATAGGGGACGACGGCCGGGTGAAGGTCGCCGACTTCGGGCTCGTACGGGCCGTGGACACCGTCACGAGCACCACGGGTACCGTCCTCGGCACCGTCTCCTACCTCGCCCCGGAGCAACTGGAGCACGGCACCACGGACACCCGTGTCGACGTGTACGCGTGCGGGGTGATGCTCTACGAGATGCTCACCGGCGGCAAGCCGCACTCCGGGGACTCCCCCGCCCAGGTGCTCTACCGCGCCCTGAACGACGACGTGCCGCCGCCGTCGGCCGCCGTGCCCGCGCTGCCGTACGAGCTGGACGAGTTGGTCGCCTCGGCGACGGCGCGCAACCCCGAGCTGCGGCCGTACGACGCGGTCGCGCTGCTCGCCCAGGCGCGTCAGGCGCGGTCCGCGTTGAGCGACGAGCAGTTGGACGCGGTGCCGCCGCAGGCGATAGCCGGGGGCCACGACAACGCCGAGGACCGGACGAGTGTCATTCCGCGCTCGCTGTCCCTGCCCGGGACGGGGGCGCCGGGGCCTGAACAGCTCAACCGCACAAGCCGGTTGGAGACGCCCGCGCCGCCCCGGCGGACTCGTGCCCGCGGCTCCGTGGCACCCCGGCGCGGGCTGCTCGCGATCGTCGCCGCCGTGCTGCTCGCTCTCGGGGCGGGCGGAGGTGTCTGGTACATCACTTCGGGTCAGTTCACGAGGGTCCCGGCGGTGCTGAACGTGTCCGAGGCGGCCGCGGTGAAGCGGATCGAGGGCGCCGGGCTCGACGCCCGCACCAAGCGTGAGTTCAGCGACACGGTGAAGCGCGGCCAGGTGATCCGTACCGATCCGGGGCCCAGGGAGCGGATCCGGGACAACGACACCGTGACCCTGACGATCTCCAAGGGCCCGGAGATCGTGAAGGTGCCCGACCTGGAGGGCTACCGGCTGGACCTGGCGAAGACCCGGCTGAAGAACGACGGGCTCGCACCGGGCCTGGTGACACGGGAGTTCAGCGAGGACGTCATCAGGGGCCAGGTGATCCGTACGGAGCCGGGCGTCGGCACCGAGGCCTCCTCGGGCTCGGCCGTAGCGCTCGTGGTCAGCCGGGGTGCCCCGGTGGACGTCCCCGAGGTGTCCGGCTCCTCGGTCGAGGACGCCACCGACCTGCTGGAGCGGGAGGGCCTCAAGGTGAAGATCGCCTCGGAGCAGGTCAACTCGGAGTTCGACAAGGGGCTGGTCGCCGAGCAGTCGCCGGGCGCGGGCGAGCAGGTCGGCGAGGGTGACACCGTCACCCTGACGATCTCCAAGGGGCCCGAGATGATCGAGGTCCCGGACGTCGTGGGCGACAGCGTCGACGAGGCCACCCAGAAGCTCCAGGACGCGGGCTTCGAGGTCGAGGAGGACCGAGGTCTGCTCGGGCTCTTCGGGGACGAGGTGAAGGGACAGTCGGTGGCAGGCGGCGAGCAGGCGGCCAAGGGTTCGACGATCACGATCGAGATCGGCTGACCGCCGGCGGCCGACCCGGGCGGCGCCAAGTAAGGCAGCCCCACCCGGTCGGCACCCGGCGCGGCGGGCCAGGCCGGTCAGCACCGGCACCGGCCGATCAAGCCCGTCGGCACCAGCACCAGCGGGTCAAGCCCGTCAGCACCAGCACCAGCACCCACCGACCAACCCAGCCCGCACCAGCACCAGCGGGCCAAGCCCGTCAGCACCCACACCAGCGGGTCAAGCCCGTCAGCACCAGCACCAGCACCCACCGACCAACCCAGCCCGCACCAGCACCAGCGGTACAAGCCCGTCAGCACCCACACCAGCGGGTCAAGCCCGTCAGCACCCACACCCACCGACCAACCCAGCCCGCACCAGCACCAGCGGGCCAGACCCGTCAGCACCCACACCAGCGGGCCAAGCCCGTCGGCACCAGCACCAGCACCCACCGACCAACCCAGCCCGCACCAGCACCAGCGGGCCAAGCCCGTCAGCACCCACACCAGCGGGTCAAGCCCGTCAGCACCCACACCAGCGGGTCAAGCCCGTCAGCACCCACACCAGCGGGTCAAGCCCGTCAGCACCGGAGGTCGACGTCCGTGACGGTCAGGCTGTCCTTTTCCTGCTGGGCCGCCTGTCCGGCGGCATCCGCGCCGCCGGCGTGCCGGGCCTGGCCCGCGGCCGCCCCGCGGCCGCCCGGCCGCGGGGCGGTTGCAGAACGGCGCGGCCAGACGTCCCCGACGGGCAGCACCGGCATGCCGACGCCGCTCAGGTGCTCGGCGCGCCGCGGTATCCGCCGACCGGGTGCCCCGGGCCGCATGACACCCTGGGGCGGTGAGTACTCAGCAGTCCCCCGGCCTGCACGGCCCCTCCGGCGCCCTCCCCGGCCCTTCCCGCAACCCTGTCGGCGGTCATGTGCCCGTCGCCGGTGGTCTGAACTCCGTCGGGCTCACGTACGCCCGTGATCTGAAGGCCGAGGCCGTGCAGGTCTTCGTCGCCAACCCGCGCGGCTGGGCGACGCCCGCCGGGAACCCGCGGCAGGACGAGGAGTTCCGCGCGGCCTGCGCCGCCGAGTCGATCCCTGCGTACGTCCACGCCCCGTACCTGATCAACTTCGGTTCGCACACCGAGGCGACGGTGGAGAAGTCGGTGGAGTCGCTGCGGCACTCGTTGCGCCGGGGCCGGGAGATCGGCGCGCTGGGGGTGGTCGTGCACACCGGGAGCGCGACGGGCGGCCGCGAGCGGTCGGTGGCGCTGAAGCAGGTCCGCGCGTACATGCTGCCGCTGCTGGACGAGCTGACCCACGACGACGACCCGTATCTACTGCTGGAGTCAACCGCCGGCCAGGGGTCCTCGCTGTGCTCCCGCACCTGGGACTTCGGCCCCTACTTCGAGGCGCTCGACGCCCACCCCAAGCTCGGCGTCTGCCTGGACACCTGCCACATCTTCGCGGCGGGCCACGACCTGACCGGGCCCGACGGCATGCACCAGACCCTCGACCTCCTGGTGGACACCGTCGGCGAGGGCCGCCTCAAGCTGATCCACGCCAACGACTCCAAGGACGTCGTCGGCGCCCACAAGGACCGCCACGAGAACATCGGCTCCGGCCACATCGGCGAGGACCCGTTCCGCGCCCTCATGACCCACACCGCCACCGAGGGCGTACCGCTGATCATCGAGACGCCCGGCGGCAAGGAGGGCCACGCGGCAGACGTGGAGCGACTGAAGAAGCTGCGGGACGGCTGACCCCGTCGACGCCGGGTCAGTCCTTGTTCTCGACCAGCACGTGCGAAGTGTCGACGATATGAACCACGAGCACGATGAGCAGGCCGTCACTGATGACGTACTCGATCGCCATGGTGTTGGAGAGCGCGACCGAGCGGGTGTTCTCGTCACCGGAGATGGCTGCGGAGATCTTGGTGCGGGGATCCTTGGCCAATATGGCGAGCCCCTCGTGGAACACCTCCAGGCGGTCGTCCGGAAGGCCGTCGCGCACGCGCGCCGCGGCCTCCGAGAAGATCACATTGAGGACGGCCATCTTGGCTCTCCTGCACGGTTGTCCTGTTAACCGGCGCTGAGCTTGCCGGCAGTTTCAGAGCTCGGGCCCCTCCCCCGGCTCCTCCTGATACGAATACCGCTGCTCCCGCCACGGGTCACCGATGTTGTGGTAGCCCCGTTCCTCCCAGAAGCCGCGGCGGTCCGTGGTCATGTACTCGATGCCCCGGACCCATTTGGGGCCCTTCCAGGCGTACAGATGGGGGACGACCAGGCGGAGGGGGAAGCCGTGTTCAGCGGTGAGGAGTTCGCCGTCCTTGTGGGTGGCGAACATCGTGCGGTCGGAGACGAAGTCGTCGAGGCGGAGGTTGGAGCTGAAGCCGTACTCGGCCCACACCATCACATGGGTGACCTCGGCGGCCGGCGGCGCGATCTCCACGATCGTACGGGCCGGAATGCCGCCCCACTCGGCGCCGACCATGCTGAACTTCGTCACGCAGTGCAGGTCCGCCACGACCGAGGCGTACGGCAGAGCGGTGAACTCCTCGTGGGTCCAGGAGTGCTTCTCGCCGTCGGCGGTGGCGCCGAAGACCCGGAAGTCCCATCGCTCGGGGCGGAACTTGGGGACGGGTCCGTAGTGCGTGACCGGCCAGCCGCGCTGGAGTCGCTGTCCCGGCGGAAGCTGCGGCTGTGCCGCGTTCCCGGAGTTCTCGGACTTCTCAGACCCGCGATCTCCTGATTCGCGTTCCACCGGCTGACCCATGACTCCATCCTGACAGACCCCGAGTGGTGCACATGACCAGGGTCGCCCCGATCCAGGCAAAACGGACTAAGGCTGCGCTTACTTACTAAGCTTGTACTTACTGGACGATCTTCAACGGCGGGTGCAATCATCGCGGCGCAACCTCCCAGTCCCCCGCTTGGAAGGAGCCTCTGCGATGCAGGGCGACCCCGAGGTCATCGAATTCCTCAACGAGCAGTTGACCGCCGAGCTGACGGCGATCAACCAGTACTTCCTGCACGCGAAGATGCAGGAGAACTTCGGCTGGACGAAGCTCGCCAAGTACACGCGGCACGAGTCCTTCGACGAGATGAAGCACGCCGAGGTCCTCACCGACCGGATCCTGTTCCTTGAGGGGCTGCCGAACTACCAGCGGCTCTTCCACGTCCGCGTCGGCCAGACGGTCAAGGAGATGTTCGAGGCGGACCGGCAGATCGAGGTCGAGGCGATCGACCGCCTCAGGCGCGGCATCGAGGTGATGCGCAACAAGGGCGACATCACGTCCGCGAACATCTTCGAGTCGATCCTCAAGGACGAGGAGCATCACATCGACTACCTGGACACCCAGCTGGAGCTGCTGGAGAAGCTCGGTGAGGCTCTCTACATCGCGCAGCTGATCGAGCAGCCGGAGAGCTGAGCGAGCTGAGCTACGCCGCTTCCTCAAGCCCGGTGAGGACCGACTCACCCTGGTCGGCCAGCTCACGGCGCGGACACGCGCCCCTGCCCAGCAGGGCCTGTATACGGCGTACGCACGAGCCGCAGTCGGTGCCCGCCTTGCAGGCCGACGCGATCTGGCGAGGGGTGCAGGCACCGTCCGCCGCGTGCTTCTTGACTTGCTGCTCGGTGATGCCGAAGCAACTGCAGACGTACACGCGGTCACCTCCCGCCGGGATCGATAAGTGGCGCCGTCCCCGTTGATCGGTGAGGCTAACCTAACCTTACCCGGCATTCGGGCAGCTCAAAAGTGGAGTGGGGCGCGGATCGTATGTGATCCGCGCCCCACTCCATGTCCTGTTCCATGCCCTGCGACAGGCACGGCACCAGCTGATCCGCTACTGGTCCCGGTACATCTCCGCGACGAGGAACGCCAGGTCAAGCGACTGGCTGCGGTTCAGACGGGGGTCGCAGGCCGTCTCGTAGCGCTGGTGCAGGTCGTCGACGAAGATCTCGTCGCCGCCGCCCACGCACTCGGTGACGTCGTCACCGGTGAGCTCGACGTGGATGCCGCCCGGGTGGGTGCCCAGGCCCTTGTGGACCTCGAAGAAGCCCTTGACCTCGTCGAGCACGTCGTCGAAGCGGCGGGTCTTGTGACCGGAAGCCGCCTCGAAGGTATTGCCGTGCATCGGGTCGGTCACCCAGGCCACGGTCGCACCGGAGGCGGTGACCTTCTCGACCAGCTCGGGCAGCTTGTCGCGGACCTTGTCGGCGCCCATGCGGACGATGAAGGTCAGGCGGCCCGGCTCACGGTCGGGGTCGAGGCGCTCGATGTACTGCAGCGCGTCCTCGGCCGTCGTCGTCGGGCCGAGCTTGATGCCGATCGGGTTGCGGATCTGTGAGGCGAACTCGATGTGCGCGTGGTCCAGCTGGCGGGTGCGCTCACCGATCCACACCATGTGCGCGGAGACGTCGTACAGCTGCCCCGTGCGCGAGTCCACGCGGGTCAGGGCCGACTCGTAGTCGAGCAGCAGCGCCTCGTGCGAGGAGAAGAACTCGACGGTGCGGAACTCCTCCGGGTCCGCGCCGCAGGCGTGCATGAAGTTCAGCGCGTTGTCGATCTCGCGGGCGAGCTGCTCGTAGCGCTGACCGGACGGGGACGACTTCACGAAGTCCTGGTTCCAGGCGTGCACCTGGCGCAGGTCGGCGTAACCGCCGGTGGTGAAGGCGCGGACCAGGTTGAGCGTGGAGGCGGAGGCGTTGTACATCCGCTTCAGACGCTCGGGGTCCGGGATACGGGCCTCTTCGGTGAAGTCGAAGCCGTTGACGGAGTCGCCCCGGTAGGTCGGGAGCGTCACGCCGTCACGGGTCTCGGTCGGCTTGGAGCGGGGCTTGGAGTACTGGCCGGCGATCCGGCCGACTTTCACGACCGGCACGGAGGCCGCGTACGTGAGGACCGCGCCCATCTGGAGCAGCGTCTTCAGCTTGTTGCGGATGTGGTCGGCCGAGACGGCGTCGAAGGCCTCGGCACAGTCGCCGCCCTGGAGGAGGAACGCCTCTCCCTTGGCGACGGCCGCCATCCGGGCGCGCAGCTGGTCGCACTCGCCCGCGAAGACGAGCGGCGGATACGACTCGAGCTCCGCAACGACTGCGCGCAGAGCCTCGACGTCGGGGTACTCGGGCTGCTGCGCCGCGGGCAGGTCTCGCCAGGTGTTGCCAGCGCTCGCGCTGGACTTAGCGTTCACGGTCACGACGTCCACATTACGGGGTTGTGTCGGGGGTCCATCCACCTGCTCATCAAGTGAGACGAACCCCGCTCGATCGGAGCGGGGTTCGTCGGGGTGCGTGGCGTCAGTGGAGGTTCATGACCGCGCTGTCGTCGAAGCCGACGGCGAAGACCGTACGGAGGGACAGATTGGCCGCGCTGTTGTACTCGTCACACGCGTTCTTCCGCTCGGGGTTCACGTTGACGGCCTCGAACTCGTACGGGAAGCTCGACCGCAGCGTGGTACCGGCGCAGAAGTGCTCCGTCAGCCCTCACAGCTCCTCCACCTGCTGCGTGCCGAGCCTCCTCCAGTGGCTCGGGGCCCTGGGGGGTGCCCACCGCCCAGTTGCCCCTGGAGAAGTCGGTTTCGCCGACCCTTTGCGTGCACACCGTCAGGGCCCGGGTGTCACCCACCCAGGTGCGCGAGAACACGGCGGGCTGGAGGGAGCGGCCCTTGTGGAAGGCGAAGTTCAGCAGTCCCGCGTCGTCGGTCCAGGTCATGCCGCCCTGCAGGCCCTGGTAGCGGGAGGCCTCGTACGCGTCCTGGATCACGGTGTTGCCGCCGGACATGTTCAGCAGCCCCGGATATGTCGAGGCGCTGGTCGGATTGAGCTGGTAGCGCACCACCCGGCCGCCCGGGACGTCGCCGAACCACTCGCCGGTGACCAGCTTGTACGGGCTGCCGCCGGACTTGTCGAGGGAGAGCCAGGCGTAGCAGAGGGAGTTGGCGGCGGGCGTACCGCTCGCGGCATCCGCGTCGCACCCGCCCGAGGGCGGCGGGGTGGCCTGCTTGTAGTAGCGGACCTGGGGCAGCACGTACGGGTAGCCGCAGGCGCTGGACTTGCCGGCGCTGTCGAAGCCGTGGGAGTTGAGGCCGGATCCGTACGTGTCGACCTTGCCGAGCTTGTTGATGTCGAAGACCCGGATGCCGTTCGAGGTGTCGGTGACGTAGATGCAGTTCGCGTACCAGACGATGCCGCCGCCGTGGCCGGTGACGAACTTGAAGTCCGCGCCGCTCTCCGTCGGCTCGACGAGCAGGACGTGGCGGTACTTCTTCGTGTCCCGGTCGATGAAGCTGAGCTTGAGCAGGTTGTTCGTCCGGCACTTGTCGTTGGCCTCGACGTCACCGGCCAGGTTGGTCTTGAACGTCTTGGAGTGCCAGGCGACCGCCGTGACCCGCTTGTCCTGGATGGCGCCGTCGCCCCCGTCGGCGGTGCCGGTGCTGCTCAGGCCCTGCGGCACCATCGCGGAGTGGTGTCGTCGGCGTGCGCCGAGGACCAGCACCAGGCGACCTTACGCGTCACCGGCGGCAGGGCCTTCGTCTCGTCGCCGACGCAGTCACGCATGGTGCGCAGGTTCATCCAGGGGTCGGTCGCCCCGGAGGAGTTCGTCGTGTAGTTGGTGGTGACGACGTCGGCGAGGTCGGCGTCCGCCAGCTTGCCGTCGAGGGTGGTCGCCGCCGACACGGTGCTCGTGTCGGTCATCTTGAACCGGTCGCCGCTGAGGGCCAGCTTCGTCATCGTCGGCTCGTCCGCGGCCACCGCGGGCTGTCCGGTGAGCCCGGCGAACAGAGCGGCCGCCGCCGCGACGAAGGCCAGGGGCCTCATTCTCCCTATGAGTGACACACTCACCCTTCCGTGATCCACACATTGGTCCAGACATTGGAAATTGGCCCAGAACATGTCAAAGAAAAAACCAGGGGTGATCATAGGGTGAACACTGAGTACGGATCACGTGAGTTCCCGTGGATGGTCCGGTAAGGTGCGGCGCATGTTCGCGCACTCGATTCAGAACTGGTGGTGGACCGCTCATCCGGCGGCCCACTGACTGCGCGTACGCAACACTTCGCGAAGGCCGCCCGAGGGGCGGCCTTCGGTGTTTCCGGGCCCGGCCGTTCCTCTCCAACCGATCCAGCTGATCCAGCTGATCCAGCTGATCCATCTGATCCATCTGATCCAGCTGAGAAGGAACCCACGCCATGCATGTGCCCGACCTGCCCTTCCTGCTCGACGATCCCCGCCCGTTCGCGCTGCTGCGCCGCCGCACACCCGGACACGACCACGACACCGTGGAGATCCTGATCGGCCCGGTCCGCACCTACGAGCGGCTCGCCGACATCCCCGACGAGGGGCTGGCCCTCGTCCCCTTCCGCCAGATCCGCGAACGCGGGTTCGACGTCCGCGACGACGGGACGCCGTTGTCCGTGCTGACGCCGGAGGAGTCGTACGCCCTCCCACTGGAGCGGGCCCTCGCGCAGCTGCCCATGCACGACGTCCGGGTCGAGGGCGGTGGCTTCGACGTGCCCGACGAGGAGTACGCGGAGATCGTCGGCCGGGTGCTGCGCGAGGAGATCGGGCGGGGTGAGGGCGCGAACTTCGTGATCCGGCGTACGTACGAGGGCGCGATCCCGGGCTTCGGCCGCGCCGACGCGCTCGCGCTGTTCCGGCGGCTGCTGGAGGGCGAACGGGGCGCGTACTGGACGTTCGTGGTCCACACCGGGGAGCGGACTTTGGTGGGGGCCAGCCCCGAGGTGCACGTCCGGATGTCGAGCAGGAGGGGCGAGCGCGAAGCGCTCTCGGTTGAGGGCGGTGGTGGGAGACGGGCGGGCGGGACGGTCGTGATGAACCCGATCAGCGGCACGTACCGCTACCCGGCCGGCGGGCCGACACCGGAGGACCTGCTGGCCTTCCTCGCCGACGGCAAGGAGATCGAGGAGCTCTCGATGGTCGTCGACGAGGAGCTCAAGATGATGTGCACGGTCGGCGACATGGGCGGGGTCGTGGTCGGGCCGCGGCTGAAGGAGATGGCCCATCTCGCACACACGGAGTACGAGTTGCGCGGACGGTCGTCGCTGGATGTGCGGGAGGTCCTGAAGGAGACCATGTTCGCCGCCACGGTCACCGGGTCGCCGGTGCAGAACGCGTGCCGGGTCATCGAGCGGTACGAAGTGGGTGGGCGGGGATACTACGCCGGGGCGTTGGCGCTGGTGGGGCGGGACGCGAGTGGTGGGCAGACCCTGGACTCGCCGATTCTGATCCGTACCGCCGACATCGCCGCGGACGGTCGGCTGAAGGTGCCGGTGGGCGCCACGCTCGTACGGGGGTCCGATCCCGCGAGTGAGGTCGCCGAGACACATGCGAAGGCGGCGGGGGTGCTGGCGGCGCTGGGCGTACGCGCCGGGCGGCCCGCCCGGGAGCGGGTGCGGCCCGGGTTGGCGGAGGATCCGCGGGTGCGGGCGGCCTTGGACGGGCGGCGGGCCTCGCTGGCGCCGTTCTGGCTGCGGATGCAGGAGCGGACGTCCGACCTGACGGGGCATGCGCTCGTCGTGGACGCCGAGGACACGTTCACCGCCATGCTCGCGCATCTGCTGCGGTCGGCCGGCCTGGAGGTGACGGTACGGCGGTACGACTCGCCGGGGCTGCGGGAGGGTGTGCTCGCGCACGAGGGGGTGGTGGTGCTCGGGCCCGGGCCCGGGGATCCTGGGGACGGTGATGATCCCAAGATGCGGTTCCTGCGCGGGCTGACGGCGGAGGTTCTGCGGCGGCACCGGCACGGGGTGCTCGGGGTGTGTCTCGGGCACGAGCTGATCTCTGCGGAGTTGGGGCTGGAGATCGTGCGGAAGGAGGTGCCGTATCAGGGGGCGCAGACGTCGATCGATCTGTTTGGGCGGGCCGAGACGGTTGGCTTCTACAACAGCTTTGTGGCGCGCTGCGACGACGGGGCGGCGGCGGAGCTGGCCGCGCATGGGATCGAGGTCAGTCGGAGTGCGGGTGGGGAGGTGCATGCGTTGCGGGGGGCCGGGTTCGCGGGGGTGCAGTTCCATCCCGAGTCCGTGCTGACGCTTGATGGGATGTCCGTGGTGCGGGAGTTGGTGGCGGGGCTTCAGTCCCTGCGTGCGCTCTAGGGTTCTTCGCCCCCGCCGCCCCTACCCGTCCCATCCCCAGGGGCTGCGCCCCTTCGCCCCCTGGGGGTGGGGTGTTCGGCTGCGGGTGGGTGGGGGCTGGTCGCGCAGTTCCCCGCGCCCCTGAAGGCAGGGGCTGTGCCCCGTGCTTTTGTCTTTTAAGGGGCGCGGGGAACTGCGCGAGCACCCACACACAACGCGCACCCGCCCACGAACCTCCGCACCCGCCCCCCTCCCGCGTCAGCCTCAGCCTCAGCCGAAGAAGACGCCCACCTCCTCGTACAGCTTGGGGTCTACGGTCTTCAGTTTGGCTGTGGCTTCGGCGATGGGGACGCGGATGACGTCGGTGGCGCGGAGGGCGACCATCTTGCCGAAGTCGCGGTCGTGGACGGCGTCGATGGCGTGGAGGCCGAAGCGGGTGGCGAGCCAGCGGTCGAAGGCGCTGGGGGTGCCGCCGCGTTGGACGTGGCCGAGGACCGTCGTACGGGCCTCCTTGCCTGTTCGTTTCTCGATCTGCTTGGCCAGCCATTCGCCCACACCGGAGAGGCGGACATGGCCGAAGGAGTCCAGGGACTCGTCCTTCAGCACCATGTCGCCGTCCTTCGGCATCGCCCCCTCCGCCACGACCACGATCGGCGCGTACGACGCCTTGAAGCGGGACGTCACCCAGGCGCACACCTTGTCGACGTCGAACCGCTGCTCGGGGATGAGGATGACGTTCGCGCCGCCGGCCAGGCCGGAGTGGATGGCGATCCAGCCGGCGTGACGGCCCATCACCTCGACGACCAGGACACGCATGTGGGACTCGGCCGTGGTGTGCAGGCGGTCGATCGCTTCCGTCGCGATGCCCACGGCCGTGTCGAAGCCGAAGGTGTAGTCCGTGGCGGAGAGGTCGTTGTCGATCGTCTTCGGGACGCCCACGCACGGCACGCCGTACTCGTCGAAGAGACGCGCGGCCACCCCCAGCGTGTCCTCGCCGCCGATGGTGATGAGCGCCTCGACCTCCTGCTTGGCAAGGTTGTCCTTGATGCGGCGGATGCCGTTCTCCTGCTTGAGCGGGTTGGTGCGCGAGGAGCCGAGGATGGTGCCGCCGCGCGGCAGGATGCCGCGTACGGCGGGGATGTCGAGGCGGACGGTGTCGTTCTCCAAAGGACCCCGCCAGCCGTCCCGGAAGCCGACGAAGTCGTAGCCGTACTCCTGCACGCCCTTGCGGACGATGCCCCGGATGACGGCGTTGAGCCCGGGGCAGTCGCCGCCTCCGGTCAGTACTCCGACCCGCATGGAAATGTCCCTTCGCCGCGGTTGCCGTAAGCCTTCCGCAGCACGGTAATGGTGATGCAGGTCACTTCGACATGACCGGGTAAGGGCAATTCCGGTGAACTGTCGGGAGTTTGGTTTACTCCTCGGATTGACTTACTACTCGTCCCGGATCGGCTTACTCGTCCCGGATCGGCTTACTCGTCCCGGATCGGCTTACTCGTCGTCCAGGCCGCGCTCTATCGCGTAACGGACCAGTTCCACGCGGTTGTGGAGCTGGAGCTTGCCGAGGGTGTTCTGGACGTGGTTCTGGACGGTGCGGTGGGAGATGACGAGGCGTTCGGCGATCTGCTTGTAGCTCAGCCCCTTGGCGACGAGGCGGAGCACCTCGGTCTCGCGGTCGGTGAGCTGCGGGGCCTTGGGCTCGTCGGCGCCCGGCGCGGGTGCGGGCTCGGAGGCGAGACGGCGGTACTCGCCGAGGACCAGGCCGGCGAGGCCGGGGGTGAAGACGGGGTCGCCGACGGCGGTGCGGCGTACCGCGTCGATGAGTTCCTCGGTCGAGGCGGACTTCAGCAGGTAGCCCGTCGCGCCGGACTTGACCGCCTCCAGGACGTCCGCGTGCTCGCCGCTCGCCGACAGGACGAGGACGCGCAGGGCGGGGTTGGCGCCGACCAGTTCCTTGCAGACCTGGACGCCGGGCTTCGCGGGCAGGTTCAGGTCCAGTACGAGGACGTCGGGCGCGGCGGCCTTGGCACGGCGCACCGCCTGCTCTCCGTCGCCCGCCGTGGCGACCACGTCGAAGCCGGACTCGGTCAGGTCGCGGGCGACCGCGTCGCGCCACATGGGGTGGTCGTCGACCACCATGACCTTGATCGGGCCCCGCGCCGGCTGTCCGTCGAGTCCGTCCACCGGCCCACCGTTCTCCGTCCTACCGCTCTCCGTCACCGCTTCTCCGCCTTCCCCCGTGCGTCCTTCGGCCCCTCGGAGGCCTTCGGTACCTTCAGTTCGACTTCCGTGCCCTGGCCCGGGACCGAGATCAGCTCGGCCGTGCCGCCGATGTCGCGCAGCCGCCCCCTGATGGACAGGGCCACCCCGAGCCGTCCCTCGCCCTCGGCCTGGGCGAGCCGTCCCTCGGGGATGCCGGGGCCGTCGTCCCGTACGGTCACGATGATCTCGTCCGGCCAGTCCTCGACCAGGATCCAGGCCCGGGCCCCGTCTCCGGCGTGCTTGCGCACATTGTCCAGGGCGGCACCGACGGCGGCGGCCAGCTCGCGCGCGGCCGACGGGACGAGCGGGACCGGGTTGCCGGGCTCGGAGAGGGTGACCTTCGCGCCCGCGTACGGGGCGAGGAGGGTGCGCAGGTCCAGCGGGCCCGCCGCGTCGTCCGTGGTGTCCGGGGCGTCCGGTTCCTCCACGGCCCGTACGAGCGCCCCCTCGGCCGCGTCCTCGGAGATCCGCGACACGGGTACGAGGCCGCCGGAGACCAGGGTGCGCAGCGCGACCTCCTGCTCACCGGCCATCCGGCCCAGCTCGGCGGCCTCACCACCGAGGGCGGTGCCGCGTCGCTGGACCATGGCGAGGACCTGGAGCACGCTGTCGTGGATGTCGCGGGCGAGGCGTTCCCGTTCGCGGGTGGCGGCCTCGATCTCCAGGGCGCGGGCGAGGGTGCGCTCGGAGGCGCGGGCGACCTCGACGACGTAGCCGATGGCGATGGACGCGACCCAGACCAGCAGCACGTTGTGGATGGTGTCACGGGTGGGGGCGCCGCGGTGGAGCAGGTTGGCGACGGCGACGAGCGTGGAGGCGAAGGCGGCCCAGCGCCAGCCGCCCTTGATGGCGAAGGCCAGCACCGCGCCGGCGGTCCATATCGACGGCAACGTCGGACCGCCGGCCTCGACCCGGGCGGTCGAGTCGGCGAACCGGGTGAGCAGGATGCCGACGAGCGCGACGGTGAGGTCGGCGGCGAGGAACCGCTTGGTGCAGCTGGCCGCGTTCGCGACCTTGGGCAGGGTCACCAGGGTCCAGCCGGCCAGGAACGCGAAGTAGGCGACGGCCAGCCAGGGGCGCTCGAACTTGTTGCACGCGCTGATGAAGAGGCCCACCGCGTAGACCATCGTCAGGACGCGGTAGCCGGTGAGCGCGCGCCACAGCGGCTGCTCGACCGACATCCTCATGACTCTCTCGCGCCTGGGCACGCCCCCCACCCCACCCCGTCCCGACGGGCCTACGAACCCGACCGTTCCTTGTCCGCCTGCTCCTTCTCGGCCTTGGCGAGCGCCGCCCTGGCGGCCTTGCCGGCTTCCTTCTCGGCCTTGGCCGCGTCCGCGATCTGCCGCTTGGCGGCGGTCGCGTACATGTCGACGTACTCCTGGCCGGAGAGCTTCATGATCTCGTACATGACCTCGTCGGTCAGCGCCCGCAGGACGAAGCGGTCGTGCTCCATGCCCTGGTAGCGGCTGAAGTCGAGGGGCGTGCCGATACGGATGCCGGGGCGCATCACCTTCGGCAGGACCTTGCCCGGCGGCTGGATCTTCTCGGTGTCGATCATGGCGACGGGGATGACGGGCGCGCCGGTGGCGAGGGCCACGCGGGCCAGGCCGCCGGGCTTGCCGCGGTAGAGGCGGCCGTCGGGCGAGCGGGTGCCCTCGGGGTAGATACCAAACAGCTCGCCGCTCTCGATGACCTGTATGCCGCTCTTGATGGCGGCCTCCCCCGCGCCGCGCGCGCCGGAGCGGTCCACCGGGAGCTGGCCCACGCCCTTGAAGAAGGCCGCCGTCAGCTTGCCCTTGACGCCGGGCGTGGTGAAGTACTCGGCCTTCGCGATGAAGGTGACCTTGCGGTCGAGCACCGCGGGCAGGAAGAAGGAGTCCGAGAACGAGAGGTGGTTGCTCGCCAGGATCGCCGCGCCCTCGGCCGGAATGTTCTCCAGGCCTTCCACCCAGGGCCGGAAGGTGACCTTCAACGGTCCCCCGACAGCGACCTTCATCGCGCCATACAACAACCGAGTGCCTCTCTGTGGTCTGTAGATCAGACCTTAACCCGGACGGCTGAGGAAGAAGCCGATGCCCCGGCTGGTGCCGGGCCACCGGCCGACTCCCCCCCACCGGCCCTCCGCCGCCTCCCCGGCGGCCGAAGCCCCTGGTCGGTGTCAGTGCGGTCGCGTACGGTGAAGCACACCCGGACTCGTTTCACACCCTTCTCATGAACAGGAGACCGAACGTGCCGGTCCTTCCTGGAGCCGAGCCCTACCGCCACGAGGGCGGTGAGGTGGGAGTCCTCCTGTGCCACGGCTTCACCGGTTCCCCGCAGGCGCTGCGCCCCTGGGCCGAGTACCTCGCCGGGCGCGGCCTGACCGTCGCGCTGCCGCTGCTGCCGGGGCACGGCACGCGCTGGGAGGAGCTGCGGGTCACCGGTTGGCAGGACTGGTACGCGGAGGTGGACCGCGAGCTGCGCGCCCTGTGCGAGCGCTGTGCGCATGTCTTCGTCGCGGGGCTGTCCATGGGCGGCGCGCTTGCGCTGCGGCTGGCCGCGAAGCACGGAGGCGCGGTCGGCGGCGTCGTGCTCGTCAACCCCTCCAACAAGGTGCACGGCCTGGCCGCGCACGCCCTCCCTCTGCTGCGGCACCTCGTCCCCACGACCAGGGGAATCACGGGCGACATCGCGAAGGAGGGCGTCGAGGAGCTGGGCTACGACAGGGTGCCGCTGCACGCGGCGCACTCGCTGCGGACCTTCCTGCGGCTCGTCGACGGCGAGCTGCCCCAGGTGACACAGCCATTGCTGCTGCTGCGCAGCCCGGGGGACCATGTGGTGCCGCCCGCCGACTCCGAGCGCGTCCTCGGCCGGGTGTCCTCGACGGACGTCACGGAAATCCTGCTGGAACAGAGCCACCATGTCGCGACGTTGGACCATGACGCGGACCGGATCTTCGAGGAAACCCACACGTTCGTCACCCGTCTTGTGAGGGAGTCCGGGGCAGGATCCGTACGTCAGTCCGATAGAGGATCCGAGGAGCGGTCGGGGGCGGGTGCGGGATCCGACGAGAGGTCGGGAGCCGGATCCGACGAGGAGTCCGGTGCGGGATCCGACGAGAGGTCCGGTTCCGTGTCCGGTGAGCAGTCCGGTGCGGGATCCGTGAGGCAGAGGGAAGGGACGGCCACTGGTGGCTGAGCACGACTCCGAGCGTGAGCCGGAGGAGAAGGGCGGGCCGCTCGGCGAGCGCCACGGTGACTCCTCGGGCGGCTCCGCGGGCGCCTCCTCCGGCGCGTCGCCGGGCAAGGAGCAGCACGTGCCGTTCGACGAGGACGCCGCGTGGCGGGCCATCGTCGCCGGGTTCGGCGAGGAGCCGCCGGACCCGCCGGGCGCCAAACCGTTCAAGTCGGTGGAGGACCTGGCGCTGCTCGAGGCCGAGCCGGACGACTCCGCGGACAAGTCCCCCGGCGACTCCTCCGACACCGCTGGGCCCGCGGCCCCGAAGCCGCTGGGCAGCTCGGTCGCGTTCGCGCCGGGCGTGGGCGTCGGTCCGCGCGACTACAGCGTGCCCGACCCCGTCGGCGAGGACACCGCCGAGGGCGACGACGAAGACGGCGACGAGGGCCACTTCGTACCGCCCGAGCCGCCCCCACTGCCCGAGGCCGACACGACCGCCAAGTTCGCCTGGCTGGGGGTGGTCGGCGGGCCGGTCCTGCTGCTGCTCGCCGTCCTGCTCGGCTGGGACATGACCTGGTGGCTCACCACCCTCGGCATCGGCGGCTTCCTCGGCGGCTTCGCCACGCTGGTGATGCGCATGAAGAACGACGACGAGGACGACGACGATCCGGGTCGGGGCGCGGTCGTCTGACTTCTAGGTCCTGTCGTCAAACTCCCGTCGTCGCCCGAAGGGCGGCCGCGCGGCGTCAGGTGCGTGCTCTCGGCGTGCCGGGCGGAAGGCCTCGTACTGGATGTACTTGGGCTTTCGCCCGGTGCGGCGGTGGGGCCCCTCCCGCTCGAGCGAAGCCGAGAGTGGGGGAGCGTGCATGGCGTCGCGCGGCAGACGGGAGTTTGGCGACAGGGCCTAGGACGCGGCGGGCACTCTGAGGGCGGCCAGGACCGGGAGGTGGTCCGTGGCCGCCCTCAGGTCGTGCTCGGTGATTCCGGGGTGGTCGAGGGGGACCCCGCAGCCGAGGACCTCGATGCCGGGCGTGGCCAGGATCGCGTCGATGCGCTGATGGGGGTCGGCGGGGGTGGAGGTGTACTCGCTGCCCCAGGGGGACGTGGTCCAGCAGTCCTGGAGTTCGGTGGCGAGGCGTTGGAACGTGCGGCCGTTCGGGCGTTCGTTGAGGTCGCCGCCCGCGACGGCGTGCTCCACGCCCAGCCCGGCGAGGCGGTCGAGGAGCATGCCGCCCTGCTCGTACCGCTCGTCCTGCTGGAGGGAGAGGTGGCAGGACAGGACGCCCAGGCGGGCCCGGCCGAAGCGGACCACTGCCGTGGCGAAGCCGCGTCGGTGCAGGCCGGGGGTGAGCGGCAGGAGGATGTCCTCAGCGCGTTCGACGGTGGCTCGGAGGCTGCACAGCAGGGCCGGGCCGGAGGCGGTGGCGCCGCCGGAGAGGGTGACCAGGCCGGAGGTCGCGGCCAGCCGCGCGAGCTTTTTGCGCCAGCGGAAGAAGCGGGGTGCCTCTTGGATGAGGACCAGGTCGGGAGTGCAGGCCGCGATGACACGGGCCAGGGCTGCCGTGTCGTCCCTCATGGAGCGGATGTTGTAGCTGAGGACGCGGATGGTTGCCGAACCGTCGGGTTCGGTACCGGAGTTGGGGAGCGGCGGCGTCGGCATGTGGATCAATGTACGTCGGGCTCGGGGCCTGAGCGCCTATCAGCTCGGGGGCTTCATCCATTGGCGTCTGCGGGTGCGCGGTGGCTTGTCGCGCAGTTCCCCGCGCCCCTGAAGGGGCGCGGGTGGCATCCTGCGGTGAAAAGTCGCCCTTACATGATCGGGTCCGGCTCTCTCGCCAGGTCGGCCGCGCCCACCAGGCCCGCCTCGTTGCCCAGTTGGGCGGCGATGACCTCGGCGACCGGACGCCAGTTGCCGCCTACGAGCCAGCGCTTGTAGGACTTGCGGATGGGGTCGAGGACCAGTTCGCCCTCGTCCGAGAGGCCGCCGCCGACAATGAACGCCGACGGGTCGAAGAGGGAGGCGAGGTCGGCGAGGCCGGCGCCGGCCCAGCGGGCGAGTTCGCGGTAGGAGTCGACGGCGACGGGGTCGCCCTGGCGGGCGGCCATGGAGATGTGCTTGCCCTCGATGCCGTCGGGGGTGCCGTCGCCCATGCCGAGGAGTATCTCGGCGTTCTCCGGGGTCGCGTTGGCGCGCTGCTTGGCGTAGCGCACGAGCGCACGGCCCGACGCGTACTGCTCCCAGCAGCCCTGGGAGCCGCAGCCGCACAGCAACCCGTCCGGAACCATCCGGATGTGTCCGAACTCGGCGGCCACGCCGTAGTGCCCGCGGCGCAGCTTGTTGCCGATGATGATGCCGCCGCCCAGGCCGGTGCCGAGGGTGATGCAGATGACGTTGCGGTGGCCCTTGCCGGCGCCGAACTTGTACTCGCCCCACGCGGCCGCGTTGGCGTCGTTCTCCACGACGACGGGGAGCTTGACGCGTGCTTCGACCTTTTCCTTCAGCGGCTCGTTGCGCCAGTCGATGTTGGGGGCGAAGTACACGGTCGACCGCTGCCGGTTGACATAGCCGGCGGCGCCGATGCCCACGCCGACGATGTCGTGCCCGGCTCGCGCGCCCTCGACGGCGGCGGCAATGGCGTCCACGATCCCCTCGGGCGTACCCGGGGTCGGCACCTTGTGGGTCGAGAGGATGTTGCCCTCCTCGTCGACCACGCCCGCCGCGATCTTGGTACCGCCGATGTCGACGCCGATGGTGAGTCCCATGAATCCCTCAGTTTCGGTCGAGCCCCGCTACGGCCAACCGTACCCGAGGGCCTGTCCCCGGACGCCCGTCGTCCGCCCGGCGGACAGCCCGGCGTCAGTCCAGGTCGATACGCTCGCCGGGGCCCGGATCGTCGCCCTCGTCCCGGCGTTCCCGGTGGGCGGTGTCACGGGTCGTCCAGCGTCGTTCCTGGGCCTCGACGGCCGAGCGGTACGCGGCGAGGAGTTCGCCTCCGGCGGCGGCGAGGTGGTCGAAGACGTCGGGGTTGCGTTCGATGACGGGTTCGACGGCGGCCTTGGCCTGGCGGACGACCTGGTTGACCATCTGCTGGGCCGCGCCGCCGGCCACCGCGCCGAACAGCGGCGACTGCAGACCGGAGAGCTTGCCGGCGACGGTGTCGACCAGCTTGCGCAGCTCCTCGGCGGCCGAGCCCGGCGGGGGCCCGTACTTCGCGCGGCGGCGGGCCTTCTCCGCGGCGAGGTCCTCCTCGCACGCCGTGGCCCAGGCGTCGGCGTCGGTCGCACGCACCCTGTCGTCAGCCGTGCGCTCGTCAGCCGAGCGCGCGTCCTCCCCGGCGGCATCGGACGTGGGGCGCTCTTCGCTCATGGCGGACTCCTGCCTACGGTTCGTACCTTCGACGTTACCCGAACGGGGGTATCCGGTTCACCGACCCTGCGGCCACAACCGCGGGTCCGGCGCGAAGCGGATCCTCAGCTCGCCGTCCCTGAGGGCTGCGCCGTCGACCGTGCAGCGGCGCAGCGCGGACGGCAGCGGAACAATACGGCGGAACTGGCCCGCGGTGACGACCAACTCGTCACCGCGCCGGATGAGGTCCAGCTCGTCGCGTATGGCGCCGGGCAGCGGGACGTGCCAGACAAGCACCCCGTCGGGTGACCCGTCGCCGAGCCGGTCGACGACGGGCCACTCGACGCGGGCGGCAGCGCCGTGGATGTCGTCGACACCGGGTACGTCGAGGGCGGTGAGGTCGTCGGCGCCGCGCGGGTCACGGCCGAGGTGGGCGACCTCCCGTAGGGGACGGTCCTCCCGCCACTCCGCGAGGACCTTTCGCTGCTGGGCGACCAGGCCGCCGAGCCAGGTGTCGTGCGTGTTCTCCGGGAGGATCCGGTTGGCGATCAGCGCCTCCACGGGCAGGGCGCGCAGGGCGAGGCCGACGCTCGCGACGCGCACGTGGTCGGCGCCGGCCGGGCCGGGCTCGGCGACCAGCCGTACGGTCGTGCCGGGGTCCTCGACGATCGCGGCGACGGCGGCCAGCTCGACGTCCCAGCGGGCCGCCGTCTCGTACAGCCACTCCGCGGGCATCGGCACCCCGGCCAGCCGGCCGAGGACCGGCCGCAGCGCCCGGGCCGCCTGCCGCTCCGCCGGCAGCAGCCGCCGCAGATAACGCCGCAGCTCCTCCGGCAGCCCGAGCAACGCGAGTGCCTGCGGCGCGGGCGGCAGGTCGACGACGACCAGGTCGTACGCCTCGGACAGCGCGGCATCACGCAGCGCCCGCAGCAACGCCAGCTCCTCGGCACCGGGGAGGGGCGTGAGCTCCTCGGCGTCCAGCCGACCGGCCCCCAGCAGATCGAGCACCGACGCCGCCCGCGCCTGAAACGCGACGAGGTCCTCCCGGAAGTCCGCCGCGGCGTCGGGCCGCCAAGCGGTGAGCTCCGGTGCGACCCGTACGGGCTCGGCGCCCGTGCCCACCCCCAGCACGGCCCCCAGACTGTCCGTCCGGTCCGCGCTCAGCACAAGCGTGCGGGCTCCCTCTCGGGCCGCCTTGAGCGCGGTGGCCGCAGCAACCGTCGTACGGCCGCTGCCGCCTTGCCCGGTGATCAGGATGGTGCGCATGAACGTGAACGGTATCCGAGCGGGCGCCCGGCGCGGGCGCGGACCGGGGCGGGGTCACGCATCCCGGCGCGGACAGGGCGCCGCCGCGCCACCCGTACCGCGCGAGAGCAACCACATCCCACCCGCAGTCGCGCCCCACCACATCGCAGCGAGCCAGTGGACGATGGGGCGCCCCTCACCAACATGGCGAGACGGGCGGGCGGGCGGGTGGGTGGGTGAGTGGGTGAGTGGGCGATCACGCGCCCGACTCGACCCGCTTCTTCAGACCCGCCAGCGCCCGGTCGATAATGACCTTCTCCGCCTTGCGCTTGATCATCCCGAGCATCGGGATCTTCACGTCGACGGTCAGCTGGTAGGTCACCTCGGTCACCCCGTCCCCCACCGGCTTGAGGATGTACGACCCGTCCAACGACCGCAGCATCTGCGACTTCACCAGCGTCCAGGACACTTCGTTCGCCCCGGTCCATGTGTACGCCAGCGTCTGGTCGTCCTTGATCGCCCCCGCGTCCATGACCAGTCGGACCTGCTCGGCCCGCCCCTGCTCATCCGTCCGGAGGACCTCCGCCTCCTTCACCTCACCCGTCCAGTCCGGGTAGCGGGCGAAGTCGGCGATCACTCCCATGACATCGGCCGCCGCAGCCTCGATCGTGATGCTCGAACTGGTGAATTCCGCCATCGCCGTGGCTCCTCCAGAGACGGTCCGGTGAGGGAGGGTGGTGCGCACGTATGTGCAGCGTGAAGGCTACCGCGCGCGCTCACCACTCCAGCACCCACGGCTTCCCGCTCCCCGCGAAGTGCCCCACGTTCACGCACTCCGTCGCTCCGATCCGCATCCGCCGGGCCAGCGGCTGGTGGACATGTCCGAAGAGTGAATACCGGGGCCGTGTACGACGGATCGCCTCCAGCAGCGCCCGGCTCCCCCGCTCGAAACGCCGCGCCACCGTGTCGTAGACGAGTTCCGGCACCTCCGGCGGGATGTGCGTGCACAGCACGTCCACCTCCCCCACCGCCTCGATCTTCGCCGCGTACTCCTCGTCGCTGATCTCGTACGGCGTCCGCATGGGAGTCCTGAGCCCGCCGCCCACGAACCCGAAGACCCACCCCCCGATCTCCACCCGTTCGCCGTCCAGCACGGTGGTCCCCTCACCGGCGTACTCCGGCCACAGCATCGGCATATCGACATTGCCGTACGTGGCGTACGTCGGCGTGGGAAACGCAGCGAACAGCTCGGCGTACTGCTTGCGCACCGCCTTCTCGATGACGGCGGCCCGGTCGCCGCCGACGCCCGCCCACAACCGGGTCCCCAGCTCACGCGCCTCCTCGAAGCGCCGGGCGGTGCGCAGCGCGACGAGCCGGCTCGCGTTCTCGGCGCCGAACAGGTCGGGGAAGATGCCGCGCGAGTGGTCGGCGTAGTCGAGAAAAAGGACCAGGTCACCGAGGCACACCAGGGCGTCCGCGCCCTCGCCCGCCCGGGCCAGGTCGCGTGCGTTGCCGTGCACGTCGCTGACCACATGAATCCGTGTTGTGCGGGTGTCGCCCGGTGTGCCTGCCATGACGATCAAGCCTAGGCGTGTGCGGCATACGTGAACAGAGTCGATGGGTCCTGCGGTTACTGGCCAGTCAGTAAGTGCTTGGATTACTGTTCCCGGGGAGAAACCACCTGTGTGACGCGGAGAACATCTCGCCGGGCCCCCCTCGCGTAGAAGCCATACCGGCGGGTAACGTCCGGGCAGTCCAGTTGTGCTCAGGTTTTCAACCAGCGGGGGACCACAAGGAACCACGCGAGGCCTGAGCGACCGCCCCAGCCTTGGACCGCCCGTCGCAGCACGCACGTCAGTCGTGGCGTCGGCGCCCTATGAGGAGCAGCAGTCTTGCGCGAGTTCAGCCTTCCGGCTTTGTACGAGGTCCCGACGGACGGCAACCTGACCGACATCGTCCGTAGAAACGCCGCGCAGCATCCCGATGTCGCCGTCATCGCCCGCAAGGTGGGCGGCGCCTGGCAGGACGTCAGCGCTGTTCAGTTCCTCGACGAGGTGCGGGCCGCCGCGAAGGGGCTCATCGCCACCGGCGTCCAGCCGGGCGACCGGGTCGGGCTCATGTCCCGTACCCGGTACGAGTGGACCCTGCTGGACTTCGCGATCTGGTCGGCCGGCGCGATCACCGTGCCGGTGTACGAGACCAGCTCGCCGGAGCAGGTGCAGTGGATCCTCTCCGACTCGGGCGCGACCGCCTGCATCGTGGAGCTGGACGGTCACTCGGCCGCCGTCGAGTCGGTGCGCGACCGACTGCCCGCGCTGAAGCACGTGTGGCAGATCGAGGGCGGTGGTGTCGAGGAGCTGGGGCGGCTCGGCCAGGACGTCACCGACGCGGCGGTCGAGGAGCGCAGCTCGCTGGCGAAGGCCGACGATCCGGCGACCATCGTCTACACGTCCGGTACGACGGGCCGCCCGAAGGGGTGTGTCCTCACCCATCGCAGCTTCTTCGCCGAGTGCGGCAACGTCGTCGAGCGGCTGCGGCCGCTGTTCCGTACGGGCGAGTGCAGCGTCCTGCTGTTCCTCCCGCTCGCGCATGTCTTCGGCCGGCTGGTGCAGGTCGCGCCGATGATGGCGCCGATCAAGCTGGGCACGGTCCCGGACATCAAGAACCTCACCGACGAGCTGGCCTCCTTCCGGCCGACGCTGATCCTCGGTGTCCCGCGTGTCTTCGAGAAGGTCTACAACTCGGCCCGCGCCAAGGCACAGGCGGACGGCAAGGGCAAGATCTTCGACAAGGCCGCGGACACGGCGATCGCGTACAGCAAGGCCCTGGACACCCCGTCGGGCCCGCCCCTCGGCCTGAAGATCAAACACATGGTCTTCGACAGACTCGTCTACAGCAAGCTGCGCGCGGTGCTCGGCGGCAAGGGTGAGTACGCCATCTCCGGCGGTGCCCCGCTGGGCGAGCGCCTCGGGCACTTCTTCCGCGGCATCGGCTTCACGGTTCTGGAGGGCTACGGCCTGACCGAGACCTGTGCCGCCACCGCCTTCAACCCCTGGGACCGGCAGAAGATCGGCACGGTCGGCCAGCCGCTGCCCGGCTCGGTGGTCCGCATCGCCGACGACGGCGAGGTGCTGCTGCACGGCGACCACCTGTTCAAGGGGTACTGGAACAACCCGGCCGCCACCGAGGAGGCGCTGGCGGACGGCTGGTTCCACAGCGGTGACATCGGCACCCTCGACGAGGACGGCTACCTCAGGATCACCGGCCGCAAGAAGGAGATCATCGTCACCGCGGGCGGCAAGAACGTCGCCCCGGCCGTGATCGAGGACCGTATCCGGGCGCACGCGCTGGTCGCCGAATGCATGGTCGTCGGCGACGGACGCCCGTTCGTGGGTGCGCTGGTCACCGTCGACGAGGAGTTCCTGGGCCGTTGGGCCGCCGAGCACGGCAAGCCGGCGGGCTCCACCGCGGCGTCGCTGCGTGCGGACGCGGACCTGAACGCGGCGATCCAGGCCGCGATCGACGACGGCAACGCCGCGGTGTCGAAGGCGGAATCGGTGCGGAAGTTCCGCATTCTTTCCTCCCAGTTCACGGAGGATTCGGGCCACCTGACGCCGTCCCTGAAGCTCAAGCGCAATGTGGTGGCGAAGGACTTCGCGGACGAGATCGAGGCGATCTATCGCGTCACTCCGTGACGCGGCTGATACGCTCAGTACATCGTCGGGGGCGACAACCAAGTCCCCGACAACCCGAGGGAGTCCTGTACTCGCTCCGGCGGCCGGAAGGGTCGTCGTCGGACAGGCATGGCCTGTCAAACTCCCCGGAGCGATCCAGGGGAGAGTCTCCCGAATTCATCCGGGAGAGAGCTTCAACAGAAGTAGCCAGCGGTCGTACAGCTCATGGCGCGGTGTCCTCGGCGAGGACCCGCGCCATCGTTCGTTCGGCGAGCGCGGTGATCGTGACGAACGGGTTCACCCCGATGGAGCCGGGCACGAGCGAGCCGTCGGTGACGTACAGCTTCGAATAGCCCTTCACCCGCCCGTAGTTGTCGGTCGCCCTGCCCAGCACGCAGCCGCCCAGCGGGTGGTACGTGAAGTCGTCGGCGAACACCTTGTTGGACGAGCCGAAGAGGTCGTACCGGTAGATCGTGGAGTTCGCCGAGTTGATCCGGTCGAAGAGCTTCTTGGCCATCGACACGGAGACCGCGCTCTGGGCGGCGCTCCAGCCGAGTTTCGCCGAGTCGCTCGCGGCGTCGTAGGTGAAGGACGCGCGCTGCGGGTTCTTGGTGATCGCCAGGTAGAGGCTGACCCAGTGCTCCAACCCGGTGGGCAGCGGGGCGATTTCGGCGAAGACGGGGTTGGCGGTGTTGGCCCAGTCGTCGATGCCGAGGACCGGCATGGTCGACTGGTTCGCGCCGACCGTGTCCCAGAGGTGGTTGGCCCGGCCCAGCATCACGTTGCCGTTGGTGCCCCAGCCCGCCCCGACGCTCGCATCCAGCGCGGGCAGCGTGCCCAACGCCCGTGCGCGGACGAGGAGTTCGGTGGTGCCGACGCTGCCCGCGCCGAGGAAGAGGTACGTGCAGCCGTACTCCTTGGTCTCGACGACCGCGCCGGTGTCGTCGATGCGGTCGACGGTGATGACGTACGTGCCGTCGCTCGCTCTTCTTATCCCCTTGGCGCGTTCCATGGTGTGGATGGTGACGTTGCCGGTGCCGAGCGCGGCGGCGAGGTAGGTCTTGTCGAGGCTGCGCTTGCCGTGGTTGTTGCCGTAGATGACCTCACCGGCGAGGGCCGACTTGGCCGCCGTACCGGCGGCTTCGCGCTGCATGTACGCGAAGTCGTAGACGCTCGGCACGAAGGTGGTCTTCAGGCCGGTCTTCTCGGCGTGGGCGCGGGAGATCCGGCTGAAGCGGTACCACTCGGTGGACTCGAACCATGCCGGGTCGATGGTGTTGACGCCGAGCATGGCGCGGGCGCGCGGGAAGTACGTGGCGTACATCTCGGCGGTGTCGACGGTCGGGAACTGCTCGGCGAAGTACGACTGGAGGGGTGTGACGGCCATGCTGCCGTTGACCAGTGAGCCACCGCCGACGCCGCGTCCGACGAAGACGGACATGTTGGCGTAGCGGACCCGGTCGAGGACTCCGGGGTAGGGGTTGATGCCCCTGTTGACGACGTCCAGCCACAGGAAGGTGGCGAGCGGGGCCTCCGTGCGGGTCTTGAACCACATGGATCGCTCGTCCGGCTCCCGCGTCGAGCAGAAGACCTTCCCGTCGGAGCCGGGGGTGTTCCAGAGGCGGCCCATCTCCAGGACGAGCGTGCGGATGCCGGCCTGGCCGAGGCGGAGGGCGGCCACGGCGGCGCCGTAGCCCGAACCGATCACGATGGCCGGGGAGTTGTCGACGGCGGCGGGTTCGACGGCCTGGGCCGACTGGAGGCCGACCCGGGTGAGGCCGGCCGTGGCGGCCGCCTGGAGCGCGACCATACCGAGTATGCGACGGCGGGAAAGCTGATGCTGCGTCAGTTTCTCTGTCATGCTCACAGGATCTGCGGACGTCCGCGTTCACACCAGAGATACGGGATGCCCCGTTTGCCCCTACAGCAACAACTCCAGCTTCTCGGCCAACAGGTCCCACCGCCACCGTTCCTCCACCCACTCCCGCCCCCGCTCCCCCATGCGGCGGCGCAACTCGGCATCGCCGAGGAGGGTGACGACACGCTCGGCGGCCTCCTCCGTGCAGCCGCCGCGCACGACCCAGCCGGTCTCGCCGTCGAGCACGGCGTCGGGGGCGCCGCCGGAGTCACCGGCGACGACGGGCAGGCCGGTCGCGGAGGCCTCCAGGTACACGATGCCGAGCCCTTCCACGTCAAGGCCGCCGCGCCGGGTGCGGCACGGCATGGCGAAGACGTCACCGGCGCCGTAGTGGGCGGGCAGCTCGGACCAGGGGACGGCCCCGGTGAAGCGGACGGACTCGGCGACCCCGGTCTCGTAGGCGAGCCTGCGCAGCTCCTTCTCGTACGGTCCGCCCCCGACGATCAGCAGCACCGCCTCCGGTTCCTTGGCCAGGATGGTCGGCATCGCGAGGATCAGCGTGTCCTGCCCCTTGCGCGGCACCAGCCGGGAGACGCACACGACCACCGGCCGGTCGGCGAGCCCGAGCCGGGCCCGGACCTCGGCACCGCCGGAGCCCGGGTGGAAGGTCTTCTCGTCGACGCCGGGCGGCAGCTGGACCATGCGTCCGGCCGCCTCGGGGGTCAGGGCGGTGGCGATCCGGGAGCGCGTGTACTCGCCCAGGTACGTGATCGTGTCCGTGGCCTCGCCGATCCGCCGCAGCAGCTGCCGGGCGGCCGGCAGCTGCGCCCACCCCGCCTCGTGGCCGTGCGTGGTGGCGACCAGCCGCTGCGCGCCCGCCTTCCGCAGGGCGGGCGCCATCAGGCCGAGCGGTGCCGCCGCCCCGAACCACACCGACGTACAGCCGTGCTCCCGCAGCAGACCGACGGCCGTACGCGTGGCGCCCGGCGTCGGCAGCAGCATGGTCGTCCGGTCGCGTACGACGGTGAAGGGCTGCTCGGCGTCGAAGGCGGCCGTCGCCTCGACGCCCTCCCGGCTCCGCTTCCAGGTCGAGGCGTAGACGACGACCTTCTCGGGGTCCAGCCGCAGCGCCATATTGTGCAGGAAGGCCTGGATTCCGCCGGGCCGGGGCGGGAAGTCGTTGGTCACGATCAGGGTCTTGTGCATCGCCGCCGACCCTACCGAACAGGCGATCGCCAGAGTGTCCGCACCCACTCCTCACACGGTCCGGCCGGGCTTCACAGTCGCTTCACAGCCGGGCAGGGGATCATGTCCCCACACGCGCGAAACACACGGACAGGGGCACAGGTGGCTCAGGTGGACATGACGGGCACTCGACGGCTCCCGTTCGGGCTGCTGACGGCCTGGGGCGCGACCCGGCTGCTCCTGCTGCTGTTCGTCTTCAAGGTGTACGTGTTCCCCGGCCCCGACGTCACCAGCGATGTGTCGGTGATCTACCAGGGCTGGTACGAGATCCTGCGCACAGGAACGTATCCCCTGGACGATGTGACGTGGCAGTACCCGCCCGCCGCCGCCCTCGCGATCCTCTCCCCCGGCCTGCTGCCCTTCCTTGACTACGCGTCGGCCTTCTTCGCCCTCGCCTTCCTCGCCGACCTGGTCGTGCTCACCCTGCTCCTGTACGCGGGCGCCCGCCCCGGAAGGACCTGGCGCGGCGCCTGGGTGTGGGTGGTGGGCCTGCCACTGCTCGGCCCGACCGTGTACGCCCGCTACGACGTGATGGTGACCGCGGTGGCGGTCGCCGCCCTCCTCGCCGGCGGCCGCCACCCGCGCCTGATGGGGGCGCTCACGGCCTTCGCGGCCCTGCTGAAGGTGTGGCCGGTGCTGCTGCTCCTGGGCGCCCGCGGCCGCAGGGCCTGGGCCTCGGCGGCGGTGACCGCCGTGTCGCTGGCCGCCCTCTTCGCCGTCTCCATGCCCGGCGCCTTCGCCTTCCTGACCTTCCAGCGCGACCGGGGCACCGAGGTGGAGTCGCTGGGCGCCCTCGTCTTCCACGTCGCCCGGCAGTTCGGCTGGAACGGCCAGGTGCTGCTCAACTACGGCTCGGTCGAGTTCCTCGGCGACTACGTCGACGTGGTCAGCAACGCGGCCCTGGCGCTCAGCGCGGTGGCCTTCGGCTGGCTGCTGCTGTGGCGGGTGCGCGCGCGGCGTTTCGACCCGCAGACTCTCGCGGACGCCGCGTTCGTGGCGGTGCTGATGTTCACCACCACGAGCCGGGTGATCAGCCCCCAGTACATGGTGTGGCTGGTCGGCCTCGCGGCGGTCTGCCTCTGTTTCCGGGGCAGCCGCATGGTGGTGCCCGCGAGGCTCGTCCTGGTCGCGTCCTTCGTGACCGTCCTGGAGTTCCCGATCTGGTTCTCCCACGTGGTCATGAGCGACGGGCTCGGCATCATCCTCCTCTTCGCCCGCAACGGCCTCCTCGTCCTCGCCACCCTCCTCGCCGCCCTCGAACTGTGGCAGGCCACGGTCCCCCGCCGGGTACCCCTGCCGGCCCCTGACCAGCCGACCCGCACGAAGGAACCCATGGGCTCGTGATCGCGGGAGAGCTCGGGGGGGGCGGCTTGTTCGGCGGCTGCGGGTGGTTCGTGGTTGCTCGCGCCCACGCGGCGGAGCCGCAGATGTCACAGCCCCGCGCCCCGTGACGGCACGGGTCGCGCCCGGTGCCTTCAAGGGGCGCGGGGCTGTGTCGATGTGCGGCTCCGCCGCGGCGCCGGCGGCACGACCCCCGTGTCAGCCCAGCTGAGTCCTCACATACGCCCGCCACTGCTCGGTGAACCTCCCCGGTGTCGTCCCGAGCACCTCCCGCAGCGCGGTCTCCACCGCCTCGGCCCGCTTCCCATGCTCGCCGACGGCCCGGTAGAACTCGTTCAGGCGGACCTCGCCCCAGCGGTCCGCGATCATCCGGCAGGCCAGCCAGCCGCCCTCGTAGGCCTGGGCGAGCCCGCCGGAGTCGCCGGAGAAGCCGAAGTCGGCGTCCTCGGGGAGCTCGGCCGGGGCCCTGCCCTCCGCCACCGCGCGCCGCAGCTCCGGCGCCACCTCGGACGCCGAACGGCCGGTCGCCCGGTAGCCGACCCAGTCCGCGTACCCCTCGGAGAGCCACAGGGGCGTGGCGGCGTTGGTGTGGGCGCGGGTGGCGACGTGGGTGGTCTCGTGGGTGAGGACGACCTGCTTGCCGAAGCCGCCGAGGACGGCGTACGCGTTGGGGTTGACGATGATCCGGTCGGCGGGGGCCTTCGCTGATCCTCCCGCCTCGCCGGTCGTGACCGCGGCGATCCCCTGATACCCGTCCGAGGGCGCCCCGAGCAGCCCCGCCATCTCCTCCAGCGAGTGCGGCACGAGGACCACGACCCGGCGCGCCCAGTCCTCGCCCCACGCCTCGGTCACGGCGGGCACGGACCGGTCCGCCAGCCGCGCGTACTCCCGTAGGCTCCCCTCCGGCCGGCCCACCCCGAGCACCAGACTCCGCTCGCCGTGCACGACCTGTATCGCCCCTTGCTCCCACAGCTGCTCGGTGCCCTTCTCCGAGGGCTCGTCGGAGGCGACGTACCAGGCGCCGTCGTCACGGACCAGGGACAGCGTGCGTACAGCGGTGACGGGCGCCCTGTCGTAGCCGCGTATCCGGTAGCGCAGGGCCGCCTCGGCCGTGGCCCGGTCGCCGGAGCGGTCGAAGCCGGTGAGGTCGTAAGACCAGCCCGCCAGCGGAAGCTCCCGCAGGTTCGCGAACTCGGCGGACCCGCCGGCCAGTTCGGGCCGGACCGCGTCGGCGGATGCCTCCGTGGCCCGGAACGCCGTCTCGTCCCGCTCCAGAACCGCCTCCGCCCGCCGGTCGAGCATCCGCTCGACGTCGACGCGGGCGGAGTCAGCTGCCGGGTTGCCGCCGCAGCCGACGAGGAGGGCGAGCGTGAGGGCCAGGGCGTATGGGGAAAGTCCCGTCGTCCGCCCGGAGGGCGGGCCGGGCGGCGTCATGAGGCCCCTCCCGCTCGAGCGAAGCCGAGAGTCGGGGAGCGTACCAGGCGTCGGGCGACGAGAGCGCGTACCAGGCGTCGGGCGGCAGGCGGGACTTTCGCAACACGCCCCAGGGCCGAGGGGAGGCCTCTGCGCCCCGGGTGCCCGTGCCGGACCCCCGACCCGGGCCGGGGACGCGTCGTACGCCTTCGACCAGCCACGTTCCCGATCGTACGGGGCCCCCGTCGCCGTACGGCAGGGCGGTGCGGGCGTACGGCGGAGGGGGCCCTGGACCTGTGTGGGAGTGTCAGGGGCGGGTGACCGAGGCGATCGGCATCATGCCGACAGGGTCGTAGCGGACGGGGGCGCCCGGGTAGGGAGCGTGAATGACTTGGCCGTCGCCCACGTACATACCTACGTGGCTGGCATCCGACCGATACGTGACCAGGTCGCCGGGCTGCGCCTGGGACAGCGGGACCTGGGTGCCGGCGTATCGCTGGGACTGCGAGGTGCGCGGAAGCGCGACCCCGGCCTGGGAGTACGACCAGACCATGAGGCCCGAGCAGTCGAAGCCGTAGGGGCCGGACGCACCCCACACGTACGGCTTGCCGAGGGCGGAGCGCGCGGCGGCGACGGCAGCCGCCGCGCGGGCGTTGGGGGCGCCGGCGCCGGTGAGGTCGGGCCTCTCCATCTCGGAGCGGCCTTTGCCGCCGGAGCGGGAGGCACGGTCGAACTCGGCGCGCTCGTCGTCCGGGAGGGAGTCGAGCAGCCTCCGGGCCTCGGCGAGCTTCCGCTCGACCGTCCGCTTGTGCAAGGCGACGGCCTTGCGGCTCTTCTCCAGCTCGGTGAGCTTGCCGGAGGCCTCCGCGCGCTGCTGGGCGATGTCGCGCATGGCCTGCTGGAGAGCGTGGAGTTCGCCCGCCTGGTGGGCGCCGATCCGGTCCAGGGCGGCGGCCTTGTCGAGGTAGTCGTCCGGGTTGTCGGAGAACAGCAGGGCGAGGGACGGGTCGAGGCCGCCGGAGCGGTACTGGGCCCCGGCGAGCGAACCCAGCGACTCCCGCATGGTGTTGATGCGGTCCTGCTGCCGGGCGATCGCGTCCTGGGCGGTGCCGATCTGGTCGCCGAGTCTGTCGGCGCGCTCGTCGGCCTTGTTGAACGCCTCGGTGGCCTGCTCGGCCTCCTCGTACAGCCGGTCGACCTCGGCGCGGGTGTGGTGGTCGTGCGGGGCGGCGACGGCCGACTGGACGGGGACGGCGCCGAAGGCGGTGGCCGCGGCGGACAGCACGCTCAGGGCGGCGGCTGCGCCCCGGTCGAACCCGGACGGTACAAGGCGACTGTGGGACACCACGGGAAGCCGCACTCCCTTCGACGGCGGACAGGGCCCTCCCCGAAGCCGCAGAGGCACCCGGAGGGGGCGCCCTCACGGCCAGTGAGGGAAGCGCGGCCGACAGTAGCCGCGCGAGCCTGTCACAGCCAAAGACCTACGCGGACACACAGCGTGACGCCCCGCTCGGGACCCAGGTCACCGGCGGGGCATGGGGTCAGCGTGAGGTGCGGGAATTCGCCCGTTCGGACGGCCCTGCGTCCTGATCTCGAAGCAGAACGGCTCCGATGGTCACACCGCGTGACCATCGGAGCCGTGAAGCCCTCAGAAGCCCTCGAGGAACCGAAGCAGGCGTCGGATCAGGCGTCAGATACGGACGCCGAACTGGAAGGTGCCGATGGTGCTCATCGACTCGTAGCGGACGACCTTGCCCGGGTACGGGGAGTGAATGATCGTGCCGTTGCCGGCGTAGAGGCCGACGTGACCCAGGTTGTTGAAGAACACCAGGTCGCCGGGGGCGAGTTGGTCGCGCGTGATCCGGGTGCCGTCGTTCGCCTGCGTGTACGTGGTCCGGCTGATGGACACACCCGCCTGGGCGTAGGCCCACTGTGTCAGCCCGGAGCAGTCGTACGAGTTGGGGCCGCTGCCGCCGGAGACGTACGGCTTGCCCTGCTGGGTGGCGGCGGCGGCGAGGGCGGCCGCGCCGCGCTGGGAGGCGGGCACCTCGTTGCCGAGGTCGACACGCTCACCGGCGGAGCGGCTGGCGCGCGTCTCCTCCTTGTCCAGGGCCGCCTTCTCCGCGGCGGTCAGGGTGTTGAGGAGCTTCTGCGCCTCGGCCAGCTTCGACTGGACTTCCTTCTTCTTCTTGCCCAGCGACGCGCGGACCTCGGCGAGGTCCGCGAGCTTCTCGTTGGCCTCCTGGCGCTGCTGCGCGAGCGAGCGCTGCTTCTCCTGGATCTTCTTGAGCGCGTCGACCTGCTGACTGCTCAACTGGTCCAGCGTGGCGGCCTTGTCCAGATAGTCGTCCGGGTCGGCGGAGAGGAAGAGCTGGATCGAGGAGTCGATACCACCCGAGCGGTACTGGGCGCTGGCGGCCTGGCCTATGCCCTCACGCAGCTCGTTGAGGTCTTCCTGGCCGCGGGCGACGTTGTCCTGGATGGTGGAGATCTCCTTCTGGAGCTTCTTCTCCTTCTCCTTGGCCCCGTTGTACTTGTCGGTGGCCCGCCCGGCCTCTTCGTAGAGGTCGTGGACCTTGGTCTTGACCTCTTCCTTGCTCGGCTTGTCGCCGGGCGCGGCGTTGGCCGCCTGGGAGGTCAGGGCCACGGCAGCGGCAGCGGCAGTGGTGAGCACGGTCACACGCGCACGGCTCGGCTGCTTCGGTCGACGGTGGGACGCCACGGTAGGGAACTCCTTCATGTGAGCGATCACCCGGCGGGGACTCCGGTGATGATCACCCGTTGAGAGGTTTGAGCCCAGACCCTAGTGACCTAATGATGATCACTTCAAATCCCCCACAGGAAAAATCCCGCCCCACGGCGCACTATTTACACTCAACACACATGTAGTGATGTTCCGTTGACGCTACGTTGCGCAACAGTTCGATCCAATTCGGACATAGCACCCGTACGTCGCCGTTGGGGCGGACGGGGCCGAGAAGGCTGAAACGTCAGGAAAGCCGCTTGAGGAGCATCGCGGAAGCGACCGGCCGGGCGCCCGCCTTGGCGACCCCGTCGGCGACCTCACGGTCGGTGGAGGCCACGATGACCGGCCGCCCGGGCGGCTCGGCGCGCACCAGCTGACGGATCAACTCGTCGGCCGTGACACCCGGCTTGGAGAACAACACCCGTACTCCGCGCGGCGGCGCGAGCAGGACGGGCGCGGCCAGCTCGGCCCCGTCGAAGACACATGTCACCTCGGCGCCGGTCTGCGCGGCGAGCTGCGAGAGCTGCCCGAGGAGCCGGAGGCGCTGCTTCTCCAGCGGCATCTGCGGATAGCCGGTCTTCGTGACGTTGTAGCCGTCGACCACGAGATGCGCCTGCGGCAGCGCCAGCAACTGGTCCAGGATCGCGGGGTCGTTCTCGGACAGCGCGCGGGCGGCGATGTCCTTCGGCGTCATCCGCCCCGGCTCGACGGCGTCGACGGTCTCGGCGGGCCGTACGGACACCGGCGGCAACGCCAGCTCCCTCCGCAGCCCCTGGGCCGCGTCCAGCACGGTGTCCAGGAGCAGCCGTACGCGCATGTCCTCGACGCTGCGCCCTTCGCGGGCCGCCCGTCGGGTGGCCTCCAGAGCCGCCTCCGCCTCGCCGAGCCGGGCCTTGAGCCGCCGGGTCTCGCTCTCGGCGGCGGACACCTGGGCGTGCCCCTCGGCGCGTACGGTCTCCATCTCGGCGTGCAGCTTGCGCAGGGCGGCCTCGCCGCGCTTGACGTCGCTGAGGGCGGAGCGGAGCTTGCGGTGCAGCGAGTCGGCCTCTTTCTTGGCCGATTCCAGCTCCGTACGCAGCCGTTCGGTCTCCGCCTTCGTCTGGCCGCGCGCCTCGGCGAGCTGCTGGCGCAGCCGCTCCAGCTCGGCGCGGTTCTCCTCGTCGGCGCGCTCCGCGTCCGCCCGCAGGGCCTCCTCGCCGGCCGCGGTGACCAGCTTCACCCAGCCCGTGGGGCGCAGGACGTACGCGGCGGCCGCCACGTCCAGCGGATCGGCGGCCGGGGGCGGGGCACCCGTGTCGAGGGCGCCGGACAGCTCCGGGTGGGCCTCCCTGAACCGCTCCCCGATCCGCTGGCGGAACAGCGTGTCGCTCTCCAGCGCGGCCGCCATCGCGTTGCCCGCGAACTTCACCCGGCGATTCGGTGCGAACCGGGCGTACTGTCGCAGTTGTGCGGGCAGTTCACCCACGGTCAGTCCGCCGAAGCCGTCGGAGACGATCTGCACGACACGCTTGCGCACGCCCTCGGGCAGCGGACGGTCGAGCACCTCAGCGGCGCCGTCGCCCGGCCCCCCGCCTGCGGTCTCCACCATCCGTCACCCCACTGTCCGTGCGGGGCCGCCTCCCTCAGGAGTCGGCGCCCGGCCTGTCCACGAGTTCCACCTGGTCCACGGCGTTGCACCAGCGGCAGCGGACCGACTCGATGGTCTCACTGACCACCTCGCGCTCCTCGATCTTCGGTTCCCCGGCGAGGTCGAGGTGAACGTACTCGACGACCTTCGAGGAGCGGGTCACGTCGAAGCGCGTGAGGTTGCCGCACAGGGTGCAGCGCCAGCGGGTCGTGGCGGTCGGCAGGGGAACCGTCATCGTGGCTGCTCTTCCTTCTTCCAGTCTCCGTGACGCGCCGGCCTCCCGGTGCGTGTGGCTCGTAACCCTACGGCCTGACCGCTGTCCCGTGCCGCTCCGCCTACGGAGCGGCACCAAGGCCGAGGCCGATCACCTCCGGCGGCGAGGCGGTCTGGGCGGGTGGGTCCCGTTACGTCATGCTCTGATCATGATCGGAAAGACCGTACAAAATGAGTCGGCGCCGGTGACGTACGGGCTGATCATCCTCTGCTGTGTGATCTTCCTGATCGGGCCGGCGGCCGGCCTGAATCCGGCGTACGGCACCGGTGACGAGCTGCTGGCCGCGCAGCGGTCGTACTTCCGCCGCTGGGGTGTCGTACCGGTCGAGCTCTTCACCGGCTCCCCGCGCGCGGCGCTCACCCCCCTCACCGCGCTCTTCGTCCACGGCAGCTGGCTCCACCTCCTCGGCAACATGCTCTTCCTCTTCGTCTTCGGGGCGATGGCCGAGGAACGCATGGGCCATGTGGAGTTCGCCCTCTTCTACGTCGGCTGCGGTTACCTCGCCCTCGCTGCGTACGCGGCCGCGCACGCCGGGTCCCCGCAGTCGCTGGTCGGCGCGTCCGGGGCGATCTCCGCGGTCCTCGGCGCGTTTCTCTTCTTGTTCCCCCGAGCGGGCGTGACGAGCCTCTTTCCGTTCCTGTTCTTCCTCCCGCTGCGGTTCCCGGCCTGGGTGACGCTGCCGTTCTGGGTGAGCCTGCAGTGGCTGGCCGCGGGGCGGGAGACGTCGGGGCCGGGGGTCGCGTATCTGGCGCACCTGGTGGGGTTCGGGGTGGGGTTCGGCTACGCGTGGGGGCGTTATGGGCGTAGGGCTAGAGTGAAAGGCCCAGCGAACGTCCCAGCTCCGGCCCCTGAGGGAGAGAACCAGCCGTGATCACCGCGATCGTGCTCATCAAGACAAGCGTGGACCGGATTCCGGAGATCGCGGAGTCGATCGCCGCGCTCGAATCCGTGAGCGAGGTGTTTTCGGTGACCGGTACGTACGATTTGGTCGCCATGGTTCGGGTGAAGGCCCACGATGATCTGGCTGATGTGATTCCGGGGGCGATCAGCAAGATTCCCGGGGTGCTGGCGACGGACACGCATGTGGCGTTTCGGACGTATTCCCAGCATGACCTTGAGGCCGCGTTCGCCATCGGATTGGACAACTGAGGGATCATCGGCGGGTGCGGGTGATTTGTGGCTGGTCGCGCCCACGCGGCGGAGCCGCATATGTCACAGCCCCGCGCCCCTGAAGGGACGCTGCAGGCGCCCGAAGATGAAAGAACCCTCATCTTCGGCTCATCCTCTGTCGCGGTTGCCATCCGCACGATCGTTCCCATGGCTTTCTCTCGTCGTATCGCGGCTCTCGCCGCCGTCGTGGCCATTCCGCTCGGGATCGCCGCCACCAGCTTTGCCCTGACCGACAGTCCCGAGGCCCCGAAGGTGCCGCCCAAGGTGGAGTTGGATAAGGAGGCTTCGAGTCCTACGCCGACGCCCACGTCCACGCGGCCGTCGGCGACTCCGAGTGACGAGGTCGTGCCCCGGCCTCCGGTGACCGACGGCCCCGCGAGTGATGACGATGACGACGACCGACGCGAGGACGGCCAGGACGACGCCGACGACGGAGCCGGCGACGACGGCTGACGGGGCGCGGTGGCGGGTGTCCGCGCGGGTCAGGATTCTGCTGTGGTTGTTGCTCGTGATGGCGGTGGCGCTGGCGTCGGTGGCGGGGACCACGCGTTCGATCCTGTTGCGGGACGCGGACCAGCGGATCAACGGACTGCTCGCGCAGGAGGCCGGGGAGTTCGCCAATCTTCAGGCGCGGGGCGTCGATCCGGAGACCGGGGAGCCGTTCACGGAACCGTCGCGGCTGCTGTACGTCTTCCTGGACCGGCAGAACGCCGACCTGGACGAGGAACTGATCGGTCTGGTGGCCCGGCCGGGCCGGGACCCCGCGCAGATCATCCAGCGGCGCGACATCCCCGTCGCGCTGCCCCTGCACAAGGACGACGACGCCCAGCTCGCGATCTTCGAGTCGCCCGACTCCACGGGTGTCCTGGAACGGGCGTCCGGAGACATCCACTGGGCGAAGGTCGAGGTGGCCCGGTACGGCGGTGAGCCGGACGCCGCGTTCGTGGTCGCCTTCCACCCGCAGCGGGAGGAGCGGCGCGCGGACGAGGTGTTCCGGGTGCTGCTCGCCATCTCCGGGGTCGCCCTGCTGATGACGATCGGTATCGCCTGGGTCGTCGCCGGGCGGATCCTCAAGCCCGTACGGGTCGTGCGCTCCGCCGCGGCCCAGCTCACCGAGCAGGACCTCACCCGGCGCATCCCGGTGCACGGCCGGGACGACGTGGCCGCTCTCGCCGAGACGTTCAACGCCATGCTCGACCGGCTGGAGCGGGCCTTCGCCGCGCAGCGGGAGTTCGTCGACGACGCCGGGCACGAGCTGCGTACGCCCATCACCATCGTGCGGGGCCATCTGGAGGTGATGGGCGACGATCCCGCCGAGCGCGAGGAGACGATCCGGCTGGTCACCGACGAGCTGGACCGGATGAGCCGCATCGTCGAGGACCTGCTGCTGCTCGCCAGGGCGGAACGGCCCGACTTCGTCCGCCCCGAGCCCGTACAGCTCGCCGAACTCACCGCCGACGTCTACGTCAACGCCCGCACCCTCGGCGAACGCGACTGGCAACTCACCGAAGTCGCCGACCGGGAAGCCGAGTTGGACCCCCAGCGGATCACCCAGGCCATGGTCCAGCTGGCCCAGAACGCCGTGCAGCACACCACCACCGGCCAGACCATCCGCATCGGCTCGCGTGTCGACGGGAGTTCGGCCGTCGAGTTCTACGTCGTCGACTCAGGGCCCGGTGTGCAGCCGCAGGACGCCGACGTGATCTTCGAACGGTTCCGGCGGGGCACGGCCCGACGCGGCGCCCGCGGCTCCGGTGCCGGGCTCGGCCTGTCGATCGTCCGCGCCATCGCCGAGGCACACGGCGGTCGCGTACGACTCCATGACACCGAGGGCGGCGGCGCCACCTTCGTACTCACCCTGGAAGGGGTCCGCACGTGAACCGCATCCTCATCGTGGAGGACGAGGAAAGGATCGCCTCCTTCGTCGAGAAGGGCCTGCGCGCCGGAGGCTTCACCACGACCGTGGTCGGCGACGGCGACGCTGCCTACGAGTACGCCCTCACCGGCGGCTTCGACCTCATCGTCCTCGACATAGGGCTGCCCGGCCGCGACGGCTTCACCGTGCTCCGCGAACTGCGCGAGGCCCGGGTGACCGTGCCGGTCATCGTGCTGACCGCCCGGGACTCCGTACGCGACACCGTGGCCGGCCTGGAGGGTGGCGCCGACGACTGGATGACCAAGCCGTTCCGCTTCGAGGAGTTGCTGGCGCGAGTGCGTCTGCGGCTGCGTACGGCGGCCCGGGCACCCGAGGTGACGATGCTGCGGAGCGGGGAACTGACCCTCGACCTCCGGACGCGACGGGCGCGGGCCGGGGAGCGGCTGGTGGACCTGACGGCTCGGGAGTTCGTACTGCTGGAGCTGTTCCTGCGGCATCCGGGACAGGTGCTGTCGAGGGAACAGATTCTGTCGCATGTGTGGGGTTACGACTTCGACCCGGGCTCGAACATCGTGGACGTATATGTACGGGCGCTGAGGAAGAAGCTTGGCGCAGGGCAGTTGGAGACGGTGAGGGGCATGGGCTACCGGCTCCCCACGTGAAGCTTCTTTCATCGAGGGCTCATCCCGGGCTCACCGCCCGTTTGAACCCTTGATGACGTGACCCTGAACTTCCGCCTGACCGCGTCGCTGTGCGTGGCCCTCTCCCTCTGCTCCCTCCTCGTCGTCCCCGGAAACTTCCCGGGGCTGGGCGGGGAGGCCCGCCTCACCCTCGCGGTCTTCGCGCTGGCGACGGCCGCCTGGATCGGCACCCCGATCGACGACACCTACATCGCCCTCGGTGCCGGACTCGCCCTGACGGCGACCGGGGTCATCAGCAGCGACACCCTCTTCGGCACCCTCGGCGACTCGACGGTGTGGCTGCTGATCTGCGCGTTCGTGCTGGCGGCGGCGGTGACCCGGACCGGGCTCGCGGGGCGGGCGGCGGCGTTCCTGGTGAGCGGGGCGCGCAGCATGAGGCAGTTGGCGCACCTGACGACGGCCGCGCTGGTGGTGACGGCGTTCGCGGTGCCCGCCACCTCCGGCCGGGCGGCCCTCGCACTGCCGGTGTTCCTGGCCCTCGCCAAGGTGCTGGCCGACCGGAAACGACTGGTCGTGATGCTGGCGCTGCTGTTCCCGACCGTGATTCTTCTGTCAGCGGTGGCGACTCTGATCGGAGCGGGCGCGCATCTGATCACGGTGTCGGTGCTGTGGGAGGCGACCGGCGACCGGATCGGCTTCACCGAGTGGCTGCTGCTGGGCCTGCCGCTGGCGATCGTGTCGTCCCATCTGGCGGCCGAGGCGGTACTGCTGACGACGACCCGGCGCGCGGACCGCCGCGGTCCGGTACGGATCACGGTCGAGGACATCCAGCACCACAGTGAGCAGCCGGTCACCGGCCCCTGGTCCCCCGCCGAGTCGCGCTGCGCCCTGCTGCTGGCCACGGTGGTGGTCCTGTGGTGCGCCGAGCCCCTCCACCGGGTGCCGCCGGCCGTGGTGGCGCTGATCGGCGCGATCGTCGCGTCCTCGCCCGCGCTGGGCACCGTACGGCTGAAGGACGCGTTGCGGACGGTGCCCTGGTCGATGCTGCTCTTCATGGCCGCGACCATGGCGATGGGTGTCGCGCTCAGTGACTCGGGGGCGGCGAAGTGGCTGGTCGCCGGGCTGCCCTCGGCGGTCACTCCGCTGGTGTTCCTGGTGGCGGTCGTGGTGCTCAGCACGGCCGCCCATCTCGTCCTGCAGTCCCGTTCGGCACGGTCGTCGGTGCTCGTTCCCCTGGTCGTCGCGGCGGCCGTGGGCGCCGGGGTCAACCCGGTGGCGGCCGCGCTCGCGTCCACCGCCGCCGCGGGTTTCTGCCACACCCTGTCGGCCTCCGCGAAGCCGGTCGCGCTCTTCGCCGATCTCCCCGGAACGCCCACCTACACGCCACGCGACCTGCTCCGTCTGTCCGCCGTCCTGGCCCCGCTGACCGCCGCCCTCGTCGTCCTCTTCGCCGTCGCGGTCTGGCCGCTGCTGGGCGTACCGCTGGCCCGCCCGTGACACGGCGGCCCCTGATGACTCCACGCACCCACGACCCCAAGGAGCCCTGAGAACCATGCTGAACCGAGTAGCCGTAGCCCCCAGTGGCTTCAAGGAGTCCCTGTCCGCCGAGGCCGCCGCCGAGGCCATCGCGGCGGGCGTCCGCCGGGTCGTGCCCGACGCCGAGGTCGACCTCATCCCCCTGGTGGACGGCGGTGAGGGCACGGCCGCCGCGCTGGCCGCCTCGACCGGCGGTCGCCTCGTCGCCCTGCCCGCGACGGGCCCGATCGGTGAGCCGGTGGGCACCCACTTCGCCCTTCTCGGCACCGGCGACACGGAGGACCCGGGAACGGCCGTCGTCGAGATGGCCGCCGTCGCCGGGCTCTCCCTCGTGCCGCGCGGCCTGCGTGATCCCGGCGCGACCACCACGTACGGCGTCGGTGAGCTGATGCGCGCCGCGCTCGACACCGGTGTACGGCGGATCCTGGTCGGCTGTGGCGACTCGGGCACCTCGGACGGCGGTGCCGGTGCCCTCCAGGCGCTGGGTGCGCGGCTGCTGGACGCGGACGGGTACGAACTCCCTCCGGGAGGAAGGGAGTTGACCCGGCTGAGCCGTATCGACCCGGCCGCTCTGGACCCCCGTCTCAAGGACGTGGAACTGCTCGTCGCCTGCAACCCGTTCAACGTGCTGTGCGGCCAACGCGGCGTCGTCCGTGTCTTCGGCCCGCAGAAAGGCGCGACGCCCGCGCAGGTCGAGGAGTTGTCCGCCGCGCTGGAGAACTGGGCGGACGTGCTCACTCGCGACCTCGCCCCTGTCGGCACCGACCTCCGCCACGGCCCCGGCACCGGCGCCTCCGGCGGTCTCGGCGCCGGTCTGGCCGCCCTGGGAGCCCGGCTGCTCCCCCGTTTCGACGTCCTCCTGGCCCATCTCGACCTCGACGCCCGCCTCGCCCGCGCCGACCTGGTGATCACCGCCGAGGGCGCCCTCGACCACCAGACTCCCCGGGGCAAGGTCCCCGCCGAAGTGGCCCGCCGGGCCAAGCTGCACGCCCGGCCGGTCCTGGCCCTCGCGGGCACCCTGGGCGAGGGGGCGCACGAGGTGCCGGGCGTGGACGCGTACACCGGCATCCTGCCCGCGCCGATGGCTCTCGCCGAGGCCATTTTCCGCGCGAGCGAACTCCTCACGGACGCCACCGAACGGGCGCTGCGGATGGTGTTGTTGGGGGCGCGGGTGACGGAGGCGAGGTCCTACGCGTCGCCCGGCGGCCCCCCGCGGTTCACTTCTTCTTCCAGCACCACTGTGTGATCGAGGCCGGCTTGGGGATGGAGCCGATGAGCGACCCGTACATTCCGGTCTTGCGCACGATCTGCCGCTCCGCGCCGCTCTCGGTCTTCCCGTACCAGACCTTCGTGGTGCGGTTCCACACCGAGCGCGCGAACCGCTTGGGGTCGCGCGGCTTCCACACGCCCTTGCCGCACCTGTGGCTGTCGGTCGCCTTCACCGACCACGCGCCCTGGCCCCGCTTGAAGTCCTTCTTGCCCCACAGGCACAGATGCCCCTGGACGCAGTCCCTCTTCGCGGACGCCGCCACCTCACCGGCTTCGGCCGCCCGCGCCTGAGTCCCGCCGCCCGACAGCACCGCGGCCGCCGCCATCGCCGAGGCGGCCGCGAACACCCCTATCCGATTCTTCCCGTTGGTCATCTGCTCTCCCCCTGGTGATCGGCCCACCGGACCGACCGATCACTCTAGCCACCCCCCTCTTCCCCGAACACATGTCCCCTGAGCCAATGTCCGCGGATCAGACAGCTCAGACAGCTCAGACAGCTCAGACAGCTCAGACAGCGGGTACGCAACGCCCGTCCACCGTGCGGTAGTCCCACTTGGCGCCCTGCCGCACCAACTCCTTGACGGCGCCCACGAACCGCTCCACGTGCTCGTCGGGCGTACCCGCCCCGAAGCTCACCCGGATCGCGTTGAGGGACTTCTCACCGGGCGCGGCCTCGGGGGCACCGCACTCGCCCTGGGCCTCCGGGGCGCTCCCGAGCAGCGTGCGGACCAGGGGATGGGCGCAGAAGAGACCGTCGCGTACGCCGATGCCGTACTCGGCGGAGAGGGCGGCGGCGAAGTGGGAGCTGTTCCAGCCGTCGACGACGAAGGAGATGACGCCGACACGCGGGGCGTCGTCCCCGAAGAGGGAGAGGACACGCACCTCCGGCACCTCGGCGAGACCGGCGCGCACGGTGTCGATCAGGTACTGCTCACGCGCGACCAGCGTGTCGAACCCGGCCTCGGTGAGGGCCTTGCAGGCGGAGGCGATGGAGTAGGCGCCGATGACGTTGGGCGAGCCGGCCTCGTGCCGAGCGGCGGTGACATGCCACTCGACGTCGACCCCGCCGTCGGCCCGCCGGGCCACCTTGCGGGAGGCGCCGCCACCGGCCAGGTACGGCTCGGCCTCGCTGAGCCAGTCCGCCCGCCCGGCGAGGACGCCCGACCCGAACGGCGCGTACAGCTTGTGCCCCGAGAACGCGACCCAGTCGACAGCCAACTCCCGTACCGATACGGGGTGATGGGGCGCCAGCTGAGCGGCGTCGAGCACGATCCGCGCCCCGTGCACGTGCGCGGCGGCGGCGAGCTCACGCACCGGCCAGATCTCGCCGGTGACGTTCGACGCACCGGTGACACAGACGAGGGCGGGGCCGTGCGGGTCACGGTCGACGAGCGCCCGCTCCAGCGTGGCCACGGCCTCGGCGGGCGTACGCGGCGCGTCGAGGTAGGTGACCCGCGCGTCGCGCCACGGCAGCAGCGAGGCGTGGTGCTCGGTCTCGAAGACGAAGACCTGGCAGTCGGCGGGCAAAGCGGCGGCGAGGAGGTTGAGCGAGTCGGTGGTCGACCGCGTGAACACGACCTGGTCGTCCTCCCGGCAGTCGAGGAACTCGGCGACCGTACGGCGGGCGTTCTCGAACAGGTCGGTGGACAGCTGCGACAGGTACCCGGCGCCCCGGTGCACGCTCCCGTAGTACGGGGCGTACGCCGCCACGTCGTCCCACACCCGCTGCAGCGCGGGGGCGCTGGCGGCGTAGTCGAGCGCGGCGTAGGTGACCTCGCCGCCGGTGACGAGCGGGACGGTGACATCCCGACCCAGAACGGGCAGCAGGGTGCAAACGGACTGGTCGGCGGCAAGGGTGGAGACAGACATGGCGGAACTCCCGTGAAGGCAGGCGGAATTCACCGGCGAGCGGACATGGCTCTGCGGCGGTGAGGGGAAAAGGGGTGTGCGGAGGCGGGGCTCTGCGGCCCTATCGCATTCGCTTGCTCACGGAAGGCTCCTCGACGACCGCGCTTGCCGAGGACCTCGCTGCCCACGGCCTGGTCTTCACCCGGGGCACCCCGCCACGGACGGAGGGTTGCCGGACAGCCGGCCGGGGCCTTGTGGCTGTCACTCATGACCTGACGAAGAACGTACGTGACGTGATCGCCGCGGCGCAACTCCTGTCCGGATACCGGAACAAGGGCGCCTCATAGCTCGGGAAGTTGGCGTGGTTTGGCGGGTGCGGGTGGGTGGGGGCTTGTCGCGCAGTTCCCCGCGCCCCTGAAAAGCAGGGGCTGCGCCCCGTGCTTTTCGTCTTTTAGGGGCGCGGGGAACTGCGCGAGCAACCCACCACCCACCCGCACCCGAAAAGGCACCCGGGGGGGTCGAAGGGGCGCAGCCCCTGGGGATGGGACGGGTAGGGGCGGCGGGGGCGCTACCGGTTGGTGGCCGCGACCCACCGTTCGAGGACCGTCCGCGCCGCCCCCGAGTCGATCGACTCGGCGGCCCGCTCCATGCCACCCCGCAGCTGCTCCGCCAGCGTCCCTGCCCCCGGCTCCAGCGCCACCAGCGCCGCCGCCGAGTTCAACAGCACCGCATCCCGCACCGGCCCGGTCTCCCCACCCAGCAACCGCCGCGCGACATCCGCGTTGTAGGACGCGTCGGCCCCGCGCAACGCCTCGACCGGCACCAGATCCAGCCCCACATCCCGCGGATCGAAGGACTCCTCCGTCACCTTGCCGTCCCGTACGACCCACACCCGGGACGTGGCCGTCGTGGTCAGCTCGTCGAGACCGTCGTCGCCCCGGAAGACGAGCGACGAGTTGCCGCGCTCGGCGAAGACACCGGCCATGATCGGCGCCATACGGGGGTCTGCCACACCGACCGCCTGGGCCTTGACCATCGCGGGGTTGGCCAGCGGCCCCAGCGCGTTGAACACGGTCCGGATGCCCAACTGCCCGCGCGCCGCGGCCACATGCCGCAGCGCCGGGTGGAACTTCACCGCGAAGCAGAAGGTGATCCCGGCCTCCTCGGCGACCTCCGCCACCCGCTTCGGCGTCAGCTCCAGATTGACACCGAGCTTCTCCAGCACATCGGACGCACCGGACGCCGACGAAGCGGCCCGGTTGCCGTGTTTGACGACCTTCGCCCCCGTACCGGCGACGACGATCGACGACATCGTGGAGATGTTGACCGTCTTGGCGCCGTCCCCGCCCGTACCGACGATGTCGACGGTCTTACCCGACACCTCGATGACGTTGGCGTGCTCGTACAGCGCCCGCACCAGCCCGGTGATCTCCTCGACGGTCTCGCCCTTGGCCCGCAGCGCCACCACGAACCCGGCGATCTGCGCGTCCGTCGCCTCGCCGCGCATGATCTGGTCCATCGCCCAGAACGTCGCGCCGGCGTCCTGGTCGCGCCCGGACAGCAGCGCGTTCAGCACCTCGGGCCAGGAACGGCCCGCCGCGGTGTCGCCTCCAGCGGGGGTCACAGCGCTCATAAGGCCGCTCCTGAGTGTCGTAGATCACAGACATGGATCAGAACAGTGTGAACCCCACCCTATCCAGCTCCACGCACGGCGAAGGGCCCCCGTCCGAAGATCGGACGGGGGCCCTTCGACCGTGGTGTGGCGAAGCGAGCCGGCGATCAGGCCGGCAGGCGATCAGTGGTGGCCGTGGCCGCTCGTGATCTCCTTGTACTCCTCGACGGTGGGCTTGGCGATCTGGCTGTCCTCGCCGTAGTAGCCCCTGTTGAGCTTGACCCGGAGCTTCTCGCGGCGCGTGATCTTGCGGGCGACACCGTTCTCGTCGACCGCGGGACCGATCTCGGCCGGCGCGTACTGCTCGTGCGCGGTGAGCGTGTGCAGCTGCTCCTGGCTGAGCGGCTCGTGGACCTCGATGAACTCACCGTGCGGCAGGCGCTTGATGATGCCGGTCTCGCGACCGTGCAGGATCTTGTCCCTGTCCCGGCGCTGCAGGCCGAGGCAGATCCGCTTGGTGATGATGAACGCGAGGACCGGGGCCACGAAGAACGCGATCCGGACGAACCAGGTGATGGCGTTGATCGACAGGTGGAAGTGGGTCGCCCAGAGGTCGTTTCCACCACCGATCAGCAGAACCATGTACCAGGTGATCCACGCGACACCGAAGGCCGTACGGGTCGGGGCGTTGCGCGGGCGGTCCAGGATGTGGTGCTCGCGCTTGTCGCCGGTGACCCAGGACTCGATGAACGGGTAGACCGCGATCGCGACCAGGACCAGCGGGAAGATCACCAGCGGGATGAACACACCCAGGACGAGCGTGTGACCCCAGAAGTTGATCTCCCAGCCCGGCATGACACGGATCAGACCCTCGGAGAAGCCCATGTACCAGTCGGGCTGGGCGCCGGTCGACACCTGGTCCGGACGGTAGGGACCCATGGTCCAGATCGGGTTGATCGTGGCGATCGCCGAGATGATCGCGATGACACCGAAGACCAGGAAGAAGAAGCCTCCGGCCTTCGCCATGTACACGGGAAGCAGCGGCATACCGACGACGTTGTTGTTCGTCTTGCCGGGGCCCGCGAACTGCGTGTGCTTGTGGTAGAAGACCAGGATCAGGTGCGCCACCATCAGACCGAGCATGATGCCCGGCAGCAGCAGGACGTGGACCGAGTAGAAGCGGGCCACGAAGTCGCCGCCCGGGAACTCGCCGCCGAAGAGGAAGAACGACAGGTACGTGCCGACGATCGGCACGGACAGGACCGCGCCCTCCATGAAGCGGACACCGGTGCCGGAGAGCAGGTCGTCCGGGAGCGAGTAACCGGTGAAGCCGGTGAACATGCCGAGGACGAACAGCAGGAAGCCGAACAGCCAGTTGATCTCACGCGGCTTGCGGAACGCGCCGGTGAAGAACACGCGCATCATGTGCACGAACATGCCGGCGAGGAAGACCAACGCGGCCCAGTGGTGGATCTGCCGGATCAGCAGACCACCGCGCACATCGAAGGAGATGTGCATGGTCGAGTTGAACGCCTCGGACATCAGCTGTCCCTGGAGCGGGACGTAGGAGCCGTGGTACTCCACCTCGTTCATCGACGGGTGGAAGAACAGCGTCAGGTACACACCCGTGAGGATGATGATGATGAAGCTGTACATGCAGATCTCGCCCAGCATGAACGACCAGTGGTCGGGGAAGATCTTGCGCATGTTGGCCTTGGCCAGGGAGTAGATCCCGAGCCGGCCGTCGGCCCAGTCGGCGACTCGCTCGCCGGCCGGTGCCTTGCCGCGCTTGTCGCGCGCCTCGGTGGTGGTCGTAGTGCTCATCCGCGCTCCCAGAAGGCAGGACCGACGGGCTCTTCGAAGTCGCTGACCGCTTCGAGGTAGCCGTCTTCACCGACGGTGATCCTCAGCTGCGGAAGAGCGTGACCCGCAGGGCCGAAGATGACCCGCCCGCCGTCGGCGAGGTCGAAGGTGGACTGGTGGCAGGGGCAGAGGGCGTGGTGCGTCTGCTGCTCGTACAGGGAGATCGGGCAACCCACGTGGGTGCAGATCTTCGAGTACGCCACGATGCCTTCGTGCGACCACTCCAGCTCGCGCTTGTCCTTGATGTCGCCCGGCTGGAGCCGGATGATCATCAGGGCGTCCTTGGCGATGTTCTTCTGGAAGTCGTGGTCGTGCTCGTTCAGGCCGTCCGGCATGGCGAAGGTCAGCGACCCGACCGCGACGTCCGAGGGACGCAGCGGCTCCATGGTGTTCATGTTGACGAGCTTCTTGCCCTTGGCCCAGGTGGTGTGCCGCAGCGAGGTGCCGGGCAGCGGACCGAGGTCGCGCAGCAGGACCACACCGGCGAGCGGGACCATGGCCAGCGCGCCGAGCATCGTGTGGCGAATCAGCTTGCGACGGCCGATCACCGACTCGGCGGCGCCCTGCTTGAAGTCCGCGTGGACCTGCGCGCGGACCTCGGGCGAGGCCTCGATCGGGTGCCGCTCGTCGGCGATCTCCACGTCGGACATCAGGGTGCGGGCCCAGTGGACCGCGCCCGCGCCGATGCAGAACAGGGCCAGACCGAGGGTCATGCCCAGCGCGAAGTTCAGCGCGCTGATGTGACCGATCGGCCAGACGTAGATCGCCTTGTCGACGGGGATCGCCACGTACGCGGCGATGAACGCGATCGTGGACAGCATCGACACCGTGAACAGCAGGGCGACCGTGCGCTCGGACCGCTTGGCGGCTCGCTCGTCGATGTCCTGGATCCGGTGCTCGTGGGGCGGGAGGCCAGGGTCCGCGAAGGGGTTCTTCTCGTCCGCGACCTTCACCGCGCCGTGCGCGTCGCCCTGCTCAGCGGGCAGGTTCTCTTCTGGAATCTCTTGGCTACTCATGACTTCTTGGCCTTTGCGGTCCGAGCGGCGACCCAGACGGCGACGGCGATCAGCGTGCCGAGCCCGAACACCCAGCCGAAGAGGCCTTCGCTGACCGGGCCGAGCCCGCCGAGGCTGAGGCCACCGGGCTCCACGGTGTCGTCGCTGTTGACCGCTTCGAGGTACGCGATGATGTCCTTCTTGTTCTCCTCCGACAGCGTGGTGTCGGGGAAGGACGGCATGTTCTGCGGGCCGGTCTGCATGGCCTCGTAGATGTGCTTCGGGTCGACACCCTCAAGGCTCGGCGCGTACTTGCCCTCGGACAGCGCACCGCCCTTGCCGGTGAAGTTGTGGCACTGAGCGCAGTTGGTACGGAAGAGCTCGCCGCCCTCGGCGATGTCCGCGCCCTCGGGGTTGTACGCGTTCTCGGTCGGGATCTCCGGACCGGCGCCCAGCGAGGCGACGAACGCCGCGAGCTGGTCGATCTGGGCCTGCGAGTAGACGACCGGCTTCTTCGGAACCTGCGCGCCCGGCTGCTGGGCCGGCATACGCCCGGTGCCGACCTGGAAGTCGACGGCCGCCGCGCCCACACCCACCAGGCTGGGACCGTCGGTGGTGCCCTGACCGCCGGTGCCGTGGCAGCTCGCGCAGCCCACGGCGTAGAGCTTCTTGCCCTCCTCGATGGTGAGGGTCTGGGCGGTCTCATCGGCCTTGGCCGGTGCCGCGGGCGCGAAGGCGGTGAACAGCCCCCCGGTGGCCGCCAGCGCGATGAGTAGGACGACGACCGCCGCCAGCGGATGGCGTCGTCGTGCGGAGAGCTTTTTCACGGATTACCCCGGTGTCAGGATCTTCTGCGTCGGTGCTTCTGGAAGGGTCGTTCTCGGTGCGAGGCGCGGCGTTGAAGTCCGCCCGGCTCGCCCGCCCGATTACTTGATCATGTAGATCGTGGCGAAGAGGCCGATCCAGACGACATCGACGAAGTGCCAGTAGTAGGACACGACGATGGCCGCGGTCGCCTGCTCATGGGTGAACCTCCTGGCCGCGTAGGTGCGCCCGAGGACCAGCAGGAAGGCGATGAGGCCGCCCGTCACGTGCAGGCCGTGGAAGCCGGTGGTCAAGTAGAAGACCGAGCCGTACGGGTCGGACGAGAGCGAGAGGCCCTCGTGCTTGACCAGCTCGGTGTACTCGAACACCTGGCCGCCGATGAAGATCGCACCCATCACGAACGTGACGATGAACCACATCCGGAGCTTCTTCACGTCCCCGCGCTCGGCGGCGAACACGCCGAGCTGGCAGGTGAGGGAGGAGAGCACCAGGATCGTGGTGTTGGTCGCCGAGAACGGGAAGTTCAGGGTGTCGGCCTTCTCAGACCAGAACTCCGGACCGGTCACCGATCGCAGGGTGAAGTACATCGCGAAGAGGGCCGCGAAGAACATCAGCTCGGAACTCAGCCAGATGATGGTTCCGACACTGGTGAGGTTCGGTCGGTTGACCGACGGGTGCGCGTGACCCTTGTCTACTGTCGTTGCTGTCGCCACGACCGACATTATGTCGGTCGCTTATCCCGCCCTCACCCCGGGGGTGCCGTTCGGAGTGTTGCTGGCTTCCGGACCGCTGTTGACGTGGTGTTCAAGGGAGTAGCATCCGCGCATCGGGCCTGTCCGTACGACGCCAACGACGCCGAAGTACACGGAGGAACAATGCAGCCGACCGCCACGGTGCTGGTCTACAGCGACGACTCCAACACCCGCGAACAAGTCCGGTTGGCGACGGGTCGCCGTCCGGCGCCGGATGCTCCGCAGGTGGAGTTCGTGGAGTGCGCGACGCCGGCCGCCGTCATCAAGGAGCTGGACAGGGGCGGGATCGATGTCTGCGTCCTTGATGGTGAGGCCGTGCCGATGGGTGGCATGGGGGTCTGCCGGCAGATCAAGGACGAGATCTTCGACTGTCCGCCCGTGCTGGTGCTGATCGGGCGGCCTCAGGACGCGTGGTTGGCCACGTGGAGTCGGGCTGACGCCGCCGTGACGCTGCCGGTCGAGCCGGTGGAGTTCGCATCGGCCCTGGCTTCGCTTCTGCGGCACAACAGCGCGTTGAGCGCCTGATCACGCCGACTCCGGTGCCAAGCGTGCCCTGGCCGTCGTGTCAGGGCCCTGCTTGGTGCCCCCGGCCAGTGCGCTGCCCTCGCGCCACTTCGCCCAGTCGAGGTTCCAGTCGCCGAAGCCGTTGCCGAAGGGGGCCATGGTGTCACCGCCCGAGTTGACGACCTGGACGATGTCGCCCTCGTTGATGGTGTCGTAGAACCACTGGGCGTTGCCGTCGCTCATGCCGGTGCAGCCGTGGCTGACGTTGGCGTAGCCCTGGGAGCCGGTGGACCAGGGGGCGGCGTGGACGTACTCGCCGCTGTTGGTGACTCTCACGGAGTTGTGGACGGTCAGGTCGTAGAAGTCGGCCGCGCCTATGCTGGCGCTGGTCATCCGTACGGTGCCTTCCTTGGCCAGGACGACTTTGACGCCGTTGCGGGTGTCGTAGCCGGGCATGCCGGTGGTGACCGGGATCTTCCTGATGACCTTGTCGTTCTTGTAGACGGTCATCTGGTGTGCGGCGGCGTCCGTGACGGCGACGATCTTGTCGCCGGTGGTCAGCTCGATCGGCTTGGCCTTTCCGCCCCAGAGGCGGTCGCCGATCTTGATGCCCTCCAGGTTGCTGCGGACCCGGATGGTGGCGTTGGCCGGCCAGTACTCCTTGGGGCGGTAGTGGAGCTTCTTGTCGTCCACCCAGTGCCAGGCGCCTTCCGCGGCGGGGAGGGAGTCCACTTTGAGCGCGCGTTCGACGACGGACCGGGCCGCCCCATCCTTGACCGGTGTGCTGAGTTCGGCGGTGACGGGCTGGCCGACGCCGTACCTGCCCGCCTCCGGGCCGAAGGTGACATCCAGGCGCTTCTTGGTGAGGGGGCGGCCGGTGTCGAAAGCGAGGGTCTTACGGCCGGGGGCGCCGTCCTCGTCCTCGGTGCTCACGCGGACGGTGTAGCGGGCGTTGGCGGCGAGCGGTGAGGTGGAGTGCCAGCGGCCGCCATCGGCGGAGAGTTCGCCCGCCACATAGCGTCCTGTGGCGTCCACGGCAGTCACGTCGGTGATACGGCCGTCGTCCTCGGCGGTGACTTCCAGGGGCTTGCCCGGGTCGGCCTTCACGCCTTCGTCCATGGGGGTGTTGAAGGAGATCTGGTCGGCCGCGTCGTACGGCTTGCCCGCGAGCGGGTGGCCGCCGGAACCGCAGGCGGCGGTGCCCGCTCCGAGAGAGACGACCAGCAGAGTGCAGCTGACGACCATGCGGTTTCGCGGTGAGGTGCTCATGGGTTCAACGTAGAAACGGACGTCAAGCACGGCGCGCCGGGTGACCCGATCGGGGTACTTCCGGTGTGGGAAAAGGGGGAAGCCCGGACCTCCTGTCGGAGTGTCCGGGCTTCCGTGCTCAGCGCGTGTTACTGGTTCTGGTTCTCACCGCGGTAGTACTCGAAGACCCAGCCCCACAGGCCGATCATGATGATCGGGGCCGAGAAGTACAGCAGCCACCAGCCGAAGACGACGCCCATGAAGGCGAGCGCGCCACCGATGGCCAGGGACAGCGGCTGCCAGCTGTGCGGGCTGAAGAAGCCCAGCTCGCCCGCGTCGTCCGCGACGTCGGCCTCCTTGTCGTCCTGCGCGCCCACGTCGACCCGCCGGGCCGTGAAGGCCAGGTAGTAGCCGACCATGATGCACAGGCCGAAGGCCAGGAAGAGCGCCGTGGTACCGGCCGGCTCCTTCGACCACACGCCATAGACGATCGCCATGGCGAGGACGAAGACGCTCAGCCAGATGAACATCTTGCCCTGGATCTTCACTTGCCGGCCTCCTTGCTGACGCCGCTGCCCGCGAGCTCACCGGCGCCGGGGCCGCCGTGCGCGAGCTGCTCCAGCGCGGCGATCTCCGGGTGGTGCAGGTCGAACGCCGGGGATTCGCTGCGGATCCGCGGCAGGGTGAGGAAGTTGTGCCGCGGCGGCGGGCAGGAAGTCGCCCACTCCAGCGAACGGCCGTAGCCCCACGGGTCGTCGACCTCGACCGGCTTGCCGTACTTGGCCGTCTTCCAGACGTTGTAGAGGAACGGCAGGATCGACAGGCCGAGGACGAACGAGGCGATCGTGGAGATCGTGTTCAGGGCGGTGAAGCCGTCGGCCGCGAGGTAGTCCGCGTACCGGCGCGGCATGCCCTCGGCGCCCAGCCAGTGCTGGACGAGGAACGTGCCGTGGAAGCCGATGAACAGCGTCCAGAAGGTGATCTTGCCGAGGCGCTCGTCGAGCATCTTGCCCGTCATCTTCGGCCACCAGAAGTGGAAGCCGGAGAACATCGCGAACACCACGGTGCCGAAGACGACGTAGTGGAAGTGCGCCACCACGAAGTACGAGTCGGAGACGTGGAAGTCCATGGGCGGCGAGGCCAGGATGACACCGGTCAGACCACCGAAGGTGAAGGTGATCAGGAAGCCCGTCGCCCACAGCATCGGCGTCTCGAAGGACAGCGAGCCCTTCCACATCGTTCCGATCCAGTTGAAGAACTTCACGCCCGTTGGGACGGCGATGAGGAACGTCATGAAGGAGAAGAACGGAAGGAGCACACCGCCGGTGACGTACATGTGGTGCGCCCACACCGTCACGGACAGACCCGCGATCGCGATGGTCGCACCGATCAGGCCCATGTAGCCGAACATCGGCTTGCGGGAGAAGACCGGGATGACCTCGGAGATGATGCCGAAGAACGGCAGGGCGATGATGTACACCTCTGGGTGGCCGAAGAACCAGAAGAGGTGCTGCCAGAGCAACGCGCCGCCGTTGGCCGCTTCGAAGATTTGCGAGCCGAACTTGCGGTCCGCCTCCAGGGCGAACAGCGCGGCCGCGAGGACCGGGAAGGCCAGCAGGACCAGGACACCGGTCAGCAGCACGTTCCAGGTGAAGATCGGCATGCGGAACATGGTCATGCCGGGCGCGCGCATGCAGATGATCGTGGTGATGAAGTTGACCGAGCCGAGGATCGTGCCGAAGCCGGAGAAGGCCAGACCCATGATCCACATGTCGGCGCCGACGCCCGGCGAGCGGACCGCGTCCGACAGCGGGGAGTAGGCGAACCAGCCGAAGTCGGCCGCACCCTGCGGGGTGAGGAAGCCGGCCACCGCGATCAGCGAGCCGAAGAGGTACAGCCAGTAGGCGAACATGTTCAGCCGCGGGAACGCCACGTCGGGCGCGCCGATCTGCAGCGGCATGATCCAGTTCGCGAATCCGGCGAACAGCGGCGTCGCGAACATCAGCAGCATGATCGTGCCGTGCATCGTGAACGCCTGGTTGAACTGCTCGTTCGTCATGATCTGCGTACCCGGGCGGGCGAGCTCGGCGCGCATGAAGAGCGCCATGACGCCGCCGATGCAGAAGAACGCGAACGACGTGACCAGGTACAGCGTGCCGATCGTCTTGTGGTCGGTGGTCGTCAGCCACTTCACCACGACGTTGCCGGGCTGCTTGCGCCGGACCGGGAGCTCGTCTTCGTACGAGCCCTCGGCGGCAGCACCCTGAGGTTCGTTGAGGATGCTCACAGTTGGTTCGTCTCCCGGTTCTTCTCGTGGCTCGTCTGCTCAATGCCGGCCGGGACGTAACCGGTCTGCCCCTTCTCCGCGAGCTCCTTGAGGTGCTGCTCGTAGCGCTCGGGGGAGACGACCTTCACGTTGAAGAGCATCCGAGAGTGGTCCACGCCGCACAGTTCGGCGCACTTGCCCAGGAAGGTGCCCTCCTGGTTGGGGGTCACCTGGAAGGCGTTGGTGTGGCCCGGGATGACGTCCTGCTTCATCAGGAACGGCACCACCCAGAAGGAGTGGATGACGTCACGCGAGGTGAGGACGAAGCGGACCGTCTTGCCCTTGGGGAGCCAGAGGGTCGGGCCGGGGTTACCGGTGTCCGGGTTCTCGTCACCGGGGATGCCGCAGGTGTACACACCGCCGGCGTCCGCCGGGAAGTCCTTCTTGAACCGGTCCGGGATGGCGGCCAGGTTCTCGTCGGTCTTCGCGTCGCCGGTGGAGCCGTCGACGTTCTCGATGTAGTTGAAGCACCAGCTCCACTGGAAGCCGACCACGTTAACCGTGAGGTCGGGCTTCTTCGACGTGTCGAGGAGCTTCGACTCGTCGCGGGCGGTGAAGTAGAAGAGCACCGAGACGATGATCAGCGGGACGACCGTGTACAGCGCCTCGATGGGCATGTTGTACCGGGTCTGTGGGGGAACTTCGACCTTGGTGCGGCTGCGCCGGTGGAAGAAAGCACTCCACAGGATCAGGCCCCAGACCAGTACGCCCGTGGCGAGCGCGGCGGCCCACGACCCCTGCCAGAGGGAGAGGATCCGCGGAGCCTCTTCCGTGGTCGGGGTGGGCATACCAAGGCGGGGGAAGTCCTCCCATGTGCAACCGGTGGCGGTCGCCAGGACCAGGCCTGCGGTCAATGCCTGCAGCAGCTTCCGCCGCATCGGGCGCCGCGGCGAGCGGTCGGAGCCGTTGGGACTCACGTAGCGCCTTCCCGAGAGTCTCGCCCGCGCGGTATGGCTGCGGCCTTCTCGCTGGTCGGTCGCCGCCCTGCGACGGGCAGGGGTTTGGATGTTTATGCGGACCAAACCCTACTGGACGCGATTTGGGGGTGCGCGGGGAGGGGGTGCCAACTCGCCGGGGGTCACTTGTAGCGGTTACCTGGGGTGGGCGGGAGCGCCTAATAGCTCGGGAGTTCGGGTGTTTTGGCGGGTGCGGCGTGCGTTGTGGTTGTTCGCGCCCCGCGGCGGAGCCGCTGATGTCACCGCCCGCGCCCCTATTTGCCGAGCCCAGGTCCTAACGTTGAGCTGTGGTCTACTTCGACGCTGCTTCCGCCGCTCCTCTTCATCCCGTTGCCCGGCAGGCTCTTGCCGCCTCACTGGATGAGGGGTGGGCCGATCCCGCTCGTCTTTATCAGGAGGGGCGGCGGGCTCGGATGTTGTTGGACGCCGCTCGGGAGGCGGCGGCCGAGGCCGTGGGGTGTCGGGCGGACGAGGTGGTGTTCACGTCGTCGGGGACTCGGGCCGTGCACTCCGGGATCGCGGGGGTGTTGGCGGGGCGGCGGCGGGTGGGGCGCCACCTGATCGTGTCAGCCGTCGAACATTCCTCGGTGCTCCATTCGGCAGAGGTGTTCGAGGCGGGCGGAGGAACGGTCACGCGGGTGGCCGTGGATCGAACCGGTACGGCCACCGCGTCCTCGTACGCCGAGGCTCTCCGGCCCGACACCGCGCTCGCCTGTCTGCAGTCCGCCAACCATGAGGTGGGGACCGAACAGCCGGTCGCCGAGGTGGCGTCGGTGTGCCGGGAGGCCGGGGTGCCGTTGCTGGTGGACGCGGCGCAGTCGCTCGGGTGGGGGCGAGTGGACGGGGAATGGTCGGTTTTGACCGGCAGTGCCCATAAATGGGGTGGCCCGCCCGGAGTTGGGCTGCTCGTCGTACGCAAAGGCGTCCGGTTCGCTGCTCAAGGGCCCGCCGACGAGCGGGAGTCGGGGCGGGCCGCCGGCTTCGAGAACATCCCGGCCATCGTGGCGGCGGTCGCCTCACTGCGGGCCGTACGGGCGGAGGCGGCCGCGGAGGCCGTACGGCTACGGGAGTTGACGGATCGCATCCGGACGCGGGTGCCGTTGCTGGTGCCGGATGTGGAGGTGGTCGGGCATCCGACGCGCCGGCTGCCCGGCGTGGTCACTTTCTCGTGTCTCTATGTCGATGGGGAGACATTGCTGCACGAGCTGGATCGCGAGGGCTTCTCCGTGTCTTCGGGTTCCTCGTGCACGAGCAGCACGTTGACGCCCAGCCATGTGCTGCGGGCCATGGGAGTGCTCAGCGAGGGGAACGTGCGGGTGTCACTGCCGACCGGGGCGGTGGAGGAGGACGTCGAGCGGTTCCTGGCGGTGCTGCCGGGGGCGGTCGCGGCCGTACGGGAGAAGCTGGGGGCCCCTGTACCGGCCGACGTGGCCGTCGTACGGGACGACGTCCTCGTGGTGGACGCGCTGGGCAAGCGATGCCCGCTCCCCGTGATCGAGCTGGCGAAGGTCATCGGGGACGTACCGGTCGGGGGCACGGTCCGGGTCCTGTCCGACGACGAGGCGGCCCGCCTGGACATCCCGGCGTGGTGCGAGATGCGGGGCCAGGAGTACGTGGGGGAAGAGCGGGCGGAGAGGGGTTCGGCGTATGTGGTGCGAAGGGTGAGTTGAGGCGATACCCGCGCCCCTGGTTTTGAGGGGCGCGGGCTGTGTCGAGCATGCGGCTCCGCCGGGTGGGCGCGAGCCTCAGCCGAGGTGGGCCTGCACCTCTTCGGCGGCGTCCTGGCCGTACGCCTTGGTGAACCGCTCCATGAAGTGCGCCCGACGCAGCTGGTACTCCTGCGTACCGACCGTCTCGATGACCAGCGTCGCGAGCATGCACCCGACCTGCGCGGCCCGCTCCAGCGAGACGCCCCAGGCGAGACCCGAGAGGAACCCCGCACGGAAGGCGTCGCCGACGCCCGTGGGGTCGGCCTTGCGCTCCTCGTCGGGGCAGCCGACCTCGATCGGGTCGTGGCCGGCGCGCTCGACGCGGACGCCCTGCGCGCCGAGCGTGGTCACCCGGTGGCCGACCTTCCCGAGGATCTCGGCGTCCGACCAGCCGGTCTTGGACTCGATGAGGCCCTTCTCGTACTCGTTGGAGAAGAGGTACGTGGCGCCGTCCAGCAGCACCCGGATCTCGTCGCCGTTCATGCGGGCGATCTGCTGGGAGAAGTCGGCGGCGAAGGGGATGCCCCGGGAGCGGCACTCCTCGGTGTGGCGGAGCATCGCCTCGGGGTCGTCCGCGCCGATGAGGACGAGGTCGAGGCCGCCGACGCGGTCGGCGACGGTCTTGAGCTCGATGAGGCGGGCCTCGCTCATGGCTCCGGTGTAGAAGGAGCCGATCTGGTTGTGGTCGGAGTCCGTGGTGCAGACGAAGCGGGCCGTGTGCAACGTCTCGGAGATGCGCACGGAGGCCGTGTCCACACCGTGCCGGTCGAGCCACGCGCGGTACTCGTCGAAGTCCGAGCCCGCCGCGCCGACGAGGACCGGGGTGGTGCCGAGCTGCCCCATGCCGAACGCGATGTTCGCGCCGACGCCGCCCCGGCGTACGTCGAGCTGATCGACGAGGAAGGAGAGGGAGACCGTGTGCAGCTGGTCCGCGACGAGTTGATCGGCGAAGCGGCCGGGGAAGGTCATCAGATGGTCTGTGGCGATGGAGCCGGAGACTGCGATACGCACGGCGAGGACACGCTCCTGCGAGGGAGAGGCAATTGACAGTTCACGCTACCGGGTCGTCCGCGCGCTCTGAAGCAGGCAAAACTACCCGATAGTAGGGCTTTCTTCGCGGGGCTCGTGGTGCATACGGTTCCGATATGACGAACCCCAAGATCCACGGCACCGCCCCGCTCGACCTCGACGGCGATCTCGCGGCGCTGCGCGGCGACTGCGCCCGGATGGTGCCGCACTGGGCGGCCCCCGCGAAGGTCATTACGGCTCCGGTGTCCCCTTCGCTCATTCATGGGGTGAAGGTGCCTGCGACTTCCGCGCGGCTCGTGGACGCGATGTCCGACTACGGCGACTGAGGGCACGGGCCCGGCTCTACGGCTCGAACAGGGAACCATCGGCTCCTCCGTCGCGTCCCATCGCTGTCCCCCGTATAGGGGATGCGGTGTACGACCAGCCGAAGGAGCGATGCGGTGAACTCCGAGCGACCCGACAACCCCGAGAACCCGGACGAGGGCCCCGAGCCCGACGCCACCGAGGAGATCAGGGCTGCCGGGGATGACGCCAGCGAGCCCGGCACGACCGCCGAGTCCGGCACGACCGCCGAGCCTGTCTCGACCGCCGAGCCTGTCTCGGCCGAGGCCGACGAAGCCGAGAAGACGGACGAGTCCGGCGAGTCCGACGAGACGGATGAGACCGGCGAGGCCGCCGCGGTCACGGGGAGTGACGCGGATGACGGTGACGCATCCGAGGACGGCGATCGTGGGCAAGTCGTCGAGGTCGGCGGAGGCGCCGAGCCACCGCGTCGGCGGCGTTCGCGGGTGGCTGTCGTGTCGATGGCTGTGGCGGTGCTGCTCGTCGGGGGTGGTGGGGCGTACCTCGCCACTACCGCTTCCAGCGGATCCGGTGGTTCCGGTGGTTCCAGTTCTCCGGGCGGCGACGGCACTCCCCCGCCGCTGGCGCTCGACGGCTACACCGAGGGTGGTGTGAACGGCATAGCCCCGGGTGAGCCGAACCCCAACGGTGTGACCTATCGTGCGGGCGGCGAGCTGCCCGACGGTCCCGGCTCGGCGCCCGTGTACACGGTCAAGGGTGAGGTGACGGCCGCCGAGGTGGCCCGGCTCGCGAAGGCGCTCGGCGTGGAGGGCACACCCGTGGCCGAGGGCGAGATCTGGCGGGTCGGGAGCGTGGGGGACGATTCGGGACCGACTCTCCAGGTCAACAAGCAGTCGCCGGGGGCCTGGACGTTCAGCAAGTTCGCGGCGGGCACCGACAACTGCAAGAAGGGCGCCGTCTGCGCCTTCGGCACCACGACCGGGGCCGGCGATCCCGTGAGCGAGGCGGTGGCCAAGAAGGCGGCGGCCCCGGTGCTCAAGGCCGCCGGCCAGGACGACGCCAAGCTCGACGCCTCCCAACTCCTCGGCGCCGTACGGGTGGTGAACGCCGATCCCGAGATCGGCGGGCTGCCCACGTACGGCTGGGCGACCGGCATCCAGGTCGGCGCCGACGGTCAAGTGGTCGGCGGCAGCGGCAACGTCAAGTCGCCGGTGAAGAGCGACACGTATCCCGTGGTCGACGCGGAGCGGGCGCTGGAGCTGATGAACGACTCCGGGCAGGAGATCGGCCCGGAGCCGTTCACGACGGCCTCGACGTCGGAGGCCGTGACGGTCGAGAAGGCGGTGTTCGGGCTGGCCTCGCACCAGGTGGGCGGCCGGCCGGCGCTGGTGCCGTCCTGGATGTTCGAGGTACGGCCGAAGGGTGCCGCGGAGAGCTACACGGTGACGCATCCGGCGATCGACCCCGAGTACCTGGCCTCCCCCGAGCCTCGGTCGGAGCCGACCGAGGCACCGGCCGACCCGGACGAGCCGACCACGGACCCGGCCTCGCGGGACGTCGAGATCCAGGGCTACACGGTCGACGGCGACAAGCTGACCGTGACCTTCTGGGGCGGGGTGTGCAGCGACTACTCGGCCTCGGTGACCGAGGAGGACGGCAAGGTGACGGTCACCGTGACCGAGACCCCCTGGGAGGACAAGGTCTGCATCCTGATCGCCAAGGCGGTCGAGCGGACCGTGGAGCTGGACCAGCCGCTCGGCGACCGCGAGGTGGTCGGGTCGGACGGCAAGAAGATCCCGCAGGGCGGGATCTCGGAGCTGGAGCCGCAGTAACGGCTGACACGTGCACGAAGGCGGCGTCCCCGTCGGAGGGGGACGCCGCCTTCGTATGACGCCGCCTTCGTATGACGCCGCCTTCGTATGCGTAGCGCTACGGGATGTGCGGGGGCTCAGCTGAAGGAGTCGCCGCAGGCGCAGGAGCCCGTCGCGTTCGGGTTGTCGATCGTGAAGCCCTGCTTCTCGATGGTGTCGACGAAGTCGATGGACGCGCCGCCCAGGTAGGGAGCGCTCATACGATCGGTGACGACCTTGACACCGCCGAAGTCCTTGACGACGTCACCGTCGAGGGAACGCTCGTCGAAGAAGAGCTGGTAGCGCAGACCGGAGCAGCCGCCGGGCTGAACGGCGACGCGCAGCGCCAGATCGTCACGGCCTTCCTGGTCGAGCAGGGCCTTGACCTTCGCCGCGGCGGCGTCGGACAGGATGATGCCGTCGGTGACGGTGCTGGTCTCGTCCGATACGGACATCTACATCTCTCCCGGGTTGTACGGAGACTGCTTGCTGACGAGTGCAACCGGCGGGGCCGTGGATTCATTCCGGACGGAGCACATGTCTTTGGGTCTTCGGTTGGGCTTCTTTCATGCTCGCACATGCGCCGGAGTGTCGACAGAAGCCTGTGGACAAGCCTGCGGGTTTCGCAAGCCTTCGGGTTTCGCAAGCCTTCGGGATTCACGTCACATCGACACTATGACCATCGTCAACGTGACGCGAAGCGGTTATGATAGATAGCGTCATTTCGACGAAAAGGCTTAGCCCGTATGTCCCGCCGGCCCTCCCCGGGCCGGCGAGCCGCAGAACAGAAAGGGTGTGTGTCGTGACCACCGCCCAGACCCAGGAGCTCGACGTACAGCCGACGCCCCTCGCCCTGCTGCTGCTCGGCCGTGAGGCCGACCCGAGGAGCGAGCGCGGTGTCGAGTGTCCCGGCGACCTCCCCTCCCCCTCCGACCCCGACCTGGTGGAGCGCGCCCGCGCGGCCAAGGAGAAGCTCGGGGACAAGGTCTTCGTGCTCGGCCACCACTACCAGCGCGACGAGGTCATCCAGTTCGCGGACGTCACGGGCGACTCCTTCAAGCTGGCCCGGGACGCGGCGGCGCGGCCCGAGGCGGAGTACATCGTGTTCTGCGGTGTGCACTTCATGGCCGAGTCGGCGGACATCCTGACCTCCGACGACCAGAAGGTGGTCCTGCCGGATCTGGCGGCGGGCTGTTCGATGGCGGACATGGCGACGGCCGAGCAGGTCGCCGAGTGCTGGGACGTGCTCACCGAGGCCGGGATAGCCGAGCAGGTCGTGCCCGTCTCGTACATGAACTCCTCCGCCGACATCAAGGCGTTCACCGGTAAGCACGGTGGCACGATCTGCACCTCCTCGAACGCGAAACGGGCCCTGGACTGGGCCTTCGAGCAGGGGGAGAAGGTGCTGTTCCTGCCGGACCAGCATCTGGGGCGGAACACCGCGGTGCGGGACATGGGGATGTCGCTCGACGACTGTGTCGTCTACAACCCGCACAAGCCGGGTGGGGGCGTCACCGTCGAGCAGCTGCGGGCCGCGAAGATGATTCTTTGGCGGGGGCACTGCTCGGTGCACGGGCGCTTCAGCCTGGAGTCGGTCGAGGACGTGCGGGCCCGGATTCCCGGCGTGAATGTCCTGGTCCACCCCGAGTGCAAGCACGAGGTCGTGGCGGCGGCGGACTATGTCGGCTCGACCGAGTACATCATCAAGGCTCTGGAGGCCGCGCCCGCCGGGTCCAAGTGGGCCATCGGGACCGAGCTGAACCTGGTCCGCCGTCTGGCGAACCGTTTCGCTCCCGAGGGCAAGGAGATCGTGTTCCTCGACAAGACGGTCTGCTTCTGCTCCACCATGAACCGCATCGACCTGCCCCACCTGGTCTGGACCCTGGAGTCGCTGGCCGAGGGCACCCTCGTCAACCGCATCGAGGTCGACAAGGAGACGGAGGCGTTCGCGAAGCTGGCGCTTGAGCGGATGCTGGCGTTGCCGTAACGCTCGCGCTGTGCGTACGCCGATGGGGTGCCCCTCTTGGTGAGGGGCACCCCGTTTGTTCGCGGCCGTAGAGGATCTTCGGGTGCGGATTCGTCGTGGCTGGTCGCGCAGTTCCCCGCGCCCCTGGGCGGGACGGCCCTTACACGCCCGCCGGCTCCGGGGACTCCGGCTCCGGCTCCGTCGCCTTGGTCGGCGCACCCGCCCTCTTCGCGGCCTTCTTCTTCGCGCGGCGTTCCTTCCGGAGTTCCACCATCGCGTAGAGGGTCGGGACCAGCAGCAGCGTCAGCAGGGTCGAGGTGATCAGGCCGCCGATGACGACCACCGCCAGGGGCTGGGCGATGAAGCCGCCCTCGCCGGTGATGCCCAACGCCATGGGCAGGAGGGCGAAGATGGTCGCCAGGGCCGTCATCAGGATCGGGCGGAGGCGGTGGCGGCCGCCCTCGATGACCGCCTCGACGGTGCTGTAGCCCTGTCGGCGGTACTGGTTGATCAGGTCGATCAGGACGATCGCGTTCGTCACCACGATGCCGATCAGCATCAGCATGCCGATCATCGCGGGAACGCCCATCGGCGTGCCGGTGATCACCAGCAGGCCGAGTGCGCCCGTGGCCGCGAACGGGATCGAGACCAGCAGGATCAGCGGCTGGATCAGGGACCGGAAGGTCGCGACCAGCAGCATGAAGACGATCGCGATCGCCGCGAGCATCGCGAGGCCCAGCGAGGCGAAGGCCTCGTCCTGGTCCGAGGAGACGCCGCCGATCTCGGCCGTGGCGCCCGCGGGGAGTTTGAGAGCGTCCAGCTTGGCCGTGAGGTCCGTGCTGATCGCGCCCGTGTTGTCGCCCTTGGGCTTCGCCGTGATCGTCGCGGCCCGCTGACCGTCGATACGGGTCATGGAGACCGGGCCGTCCACGAGCTCGACGGTCGCGACGTCGCCCAGCTTCACCGCGCCGAGGGGCAGGTCCTTCAGCTCGTCCAGCGTCTCGGCGGGGTTCGCCGACCTGATGACGACGTCCCGCTCGGTGTCGTCGAGGACGGCCCGCCCGCTGGTCGTACCGCGGACGGCCTGGGCGACGGCCGCGCCGAGGGTCTGGTCGTCGAAGCCGGCCGCGGCCGCCTTGTCGTTGGCCTTGACCGAGATACGGGGCACGCTCTGGGCCAGGTCGCTGGTCACGTCGGTGACGTTGTCCATGGTCGAGACCACGTCACGGACCTGGTCCGCCGCCTTGCGCAGCACCTCGGCGTCGGCGGACTTCACCACAACGCTCAGGTTCTGGTTGCCGAAGCCGTCACCGGCCGCGATGGTCGTCGTACCGATGCCGGAGAGCTTCCTCAGGCCCGCCTCGATGCGGTCCTGGACGTCCGCGGCGGACGCCGAGTCGTCCAGCATGACGCTGTACGAGGCCCCGTTGGAGCCCGTGCCGCCGCCGAAGGCCGCCATGAAGCCGGAGGAGCCGACGGTGACCTGGTAGTCCTTGACGCCCTTGGTGTCGGCGAGCAGCTTCTCGACCTTCTGCGTCTGCTCGTCCGTCGCCGCGAGGCTGGTGCCGGGCTTCAACTCCTGCTTGACGCTGAGGACTTCCTGGTCGCCCGGGTCGAAGAAGTTCGTCTTCAGCAGCGGGGCCATGGCGAACGTGCCGATCAGGACGACGACCGCGATGGCCACGCTCGTCAGCCGGCGCCGCGTGGCGAAGCGCAGGACGGGGACGTAGAAGCGCTGGAGGCGGCTCTTCGCCTCCTTCTCCTCCGCCTGTCGGCGGGCTTCCTCGGCGTCCCCGGGCGTGCCCTTGGGCGCGCGCAGGAACCAGTACGACAGGACCGGGACGACCGTCAGTGAGACGAGGAGGGAGGCCAGCAGGGCCGCCGTCACCGTCAGCGAGAAGCTGCCGAACAGCTCGCCCACCATGCCGCCGGTCAGGCCGATCGGGAGGAAGACGGCGACCGTCGTCAGCGTGGAGGACGTGACCGCGCCGGCGACCTCACGGACCGCCTTGAGGATGGCCTCCTGGCGCTCCTCGCCGTAGCCGAGGTGGCGCTTGATGTTCTCCAGGACGACGATCGAGTCGTCGACGACGCGGCCGACGGCGATGGTCAGCGCGCCCAGCGTCAGCATGTTGAGGGAGAGGTCACGGGTCCACAGCACGATCAGGGCCAGCACCACCGACAGCGGGATCGACACCGCGGTGACGAGGGTCGAACGGATCGACGCCAGGAAAACGAGGATGACCAGGACCGCGAAGACCAGGCCCAGCGCGCCCTCGGTCGTCAGACCGTCGATGGACTTGGAGACCGCCGGGCCCTGGTCGCTGACCACGGTGACGGTGGCTCCGGGGCCCACGTCCCGGCGCATCTCGGACAGCTTGTCCTCGACGGCCTCGGAGATGGCGACCGCGCTGCCGTCCCGGTCCATGGTGACCATGACCGCGAGGCTGGGCTTGCCGTTCGTACGGGTGATGGACTCGGCCTTGGCCTCCTCCTCCTTGACCGTGGCGACGTCGGCGAGGCGTACGGGCTCCTTGGCGCCCTCGCCCCCGCCCTCGCCCTGGCCGCGGACCATCAGGTCCTCGATCTGCTGCAGCGAGGTGAAGCCGCCGCCGACCTGGACGGTGCGGTTGGCGCCGTCCTCGTCGAAGGAGCCCGCGGGGACGGTGACGCCACCGGCCTGGAGGGCCTGGGAGAGGGCCATCGTGGTCAGGCCCGCCTTCGCCAGCTTCGCGTCGTCGGGCGTGACGGTGATCTGGACGTCCCGTACGCCGTCGATGGTGACCTGGCCGACGCCGTCGATGTCCTCCAGGGTGGGGACAATGGTGCGGTCGATCCGGTCGGCGAGGGCCTGCTGGTCGTCACCGGAGGACACGGCGAGGACCACGGTGGGCATGTCGTCCGTCGAGCCCGCGATGACCTGCGGGTCCACGTCGTCCGGGAGCTGGGTCCGGGCGCGGTTGACGGCCTGCTGGACGTCGGCGACCAGCTGCTTGGTGTCGGGGCCGTAGTCGAAGGACGCCATGATCACGGCGTTGCCCTCGCTGGCGGTGGAGGTGAAGCCCGTGATGCCGTCGACGGCTTCGAGGCTGTCCTCGATGGGCTCGACGACCTGCTTCTCGACCACGTCCGGGGACGCGCCCTGGTACGGCGCGAGCACGGACACCATGGGCAGTTCGATGGTGGGCAGCAGTTGCTGCTTGAGCTGGGGTATCGCGATCGCCCCGAAGGCGAGCGCGATGATCGACATCAGACCGACGAGGGCCCGTTGTGCGAGGCTGAACCGAGACAGCCAGGACATGGGTGACCCGATCTCTCTTCTGTGGCGTGGGCGGACGACGAGCGCGTGCGCACATATGTGGCCTGTATTGCCCATGTGACGCAGATGTGAGCGCTCACTCATACCCTGGGCCATCAAGGCCCTCGATCCGTCGCCTCCCAGGGCCATTTCCTTATCCCGCGCCTACTCCGTTGGGTGTAGGCCCGGGCGGAGTTCAGTCCACCCTTGGGCGTACCAGTCCCGACTCGTAGGCGAATACCACCAGTTGGGCGCGGTCGCGGGCGCCGAGTTTCGCCATGGCCCGGTTGACGTGCGTCTTCACCGTCAGCGGGCTGACCTCCAGACGCTCGGCGATCTCGTCGTTGGAGTGCCCTCCGGCGACCTGCACGACCACCTCGCGCTCGCGGCTCGTCAAGGTGGCGAGCCGCTCGGAGCGGGCCGTGTCACCGCCCTCGCCGCCGCCAGCCGAGTCGTCCGGCTGGGCGAGGAACCGGGCGATCAGACCCTTGGTCGCGGCGGGCGAGAGCAACGCCTCGCCGCCGGCGGCGATCCGGATCGCGTTCAGCAGTTCCTCCGGCTCGGAACCCTTGCCGAGGAAGCCGGAGGCGCCGGCGCGCAGCGACTGCACGACGTAGTCGTCGACCTCGAAGGTGGTGAGGATGACGACGCGTACGTGGGCGAGGGCCGGATCCGCGCTGATCAGGCGGGTGGCGGCCAGGCCGTCCGTGCCGGGCATCCGGATGTCCATCAGTACGACGTCGGCGCGCGCCTCCTTGGCCACCCGCACCGCCTCCGCCCCGTCCGAGGCCTCCCCCACGACCTCCATGTCCGCCTCGGAGTCGACGAGCACCCGGATGGCGCTGCGCAGCAGGGCCTGGTCGTCGGCGAGCAGGACACGGATGGTCATATGGGGTCCCCCGGGGTCACGGATGCAGGGCCTTCACGTCGGCACGGCTTTCACGGCTTTCACGGCTGCACGCGGCTTACGGTCGTACGGTCTCTTCGGTGGTCGTCGGTCGGCTCTGGAGCGGCAGGATCGCATGGACGCGGAAGCCGCCTCCGTAGCGGGGGCCGGTGGTGAGGGTGCCGCCGAGGGCGCTGACGCGTTCGCGCATGCCGAGGAGGCCGTGGCCGCCGCCGTCGCCCTTGCTCTTGCTCTCGCTCTCGCTCTCGCCGGGCCCGGTGCCGTCGTGTCCGGCGCCGTTGTCGAGGACGGTGATCTCCATGTTCGGGCCTACGCGTACGACGCTGACCTCGGCCTTCGCTTGCTGGCCCGCGTGCTTGCGCACATTGGTGAGGGCTTCCTGGATGACCCGGTACGCGGCGAGGTCGACGGCGGCCGGGAGGGCGGTGTGCTGGTCGGCGCAGGCGACCTCGACCGCGAGGCCCGCACTGTGGAAGGTGCCGACGAGTTCGCCGAGCCGTTCCAGGCCGGGGGCGGGTTCGGTGGGGGCCTCGGGGTCGCCGGACTGGCGGAGCAGGCCGACCGTGGCGCGGAGTTCGTTGAGGGCGGAGCGGCTGGCCTCGCGGACGTGGGCGAGGGCCTCCTTGGCCTGGTCGGGGCGCTTGTCCATGACGTGGGAGGCGACTCCGGCCTGGACGTTGACGAGGGCGATGTGGTGGGCGACGACGTCGTGCAGGTCACGGGCGATACGGAGGCGTTCCTCGGCGACGCGGCGGCGGGCCTCCTCCTCGCGGGTGCGTTCCGCGCGTTCCGCGCGTTCGCGGATGGCGTCGACGAAGGCTCGGCGGCTGCGGACCGCGTCGCCGGCCGCCGCGGCCATGCCGGTCCAGGCGAAGATGGCGACGTTCTCCTGGTCGTACCAGGGATAGGGGCCGACCAGCATGGCCGTGCCGGTGAGGACCGTCATCGTGAGCAGGCCGACGCGCCAGGTGGTGGGGCGGTCCCTGGTGGAGGCGACGGTGTAGAGGGCGATGACGGTGGCCATCACGACGGGGGCTCGGGGGTCGCCGGCGATCAGTGCGACCTCGGTGAGGGCGGAGGTGGCCGCCAGTACGGGCATGGGGGCGCGGCGGCGGGCGGTCAGGACCGCGGCGGCGAGAACCATGAGGGTGATGCCGAGGGTGTCGGGGGTGCGGGTGCCCCACTTGTCGCCGTGTTCGGCGTGGGGGTCGATGTGGGAGCGGGCCACCATGCAGACGAGGACGCCGAGGGCGAGGGTGGCGTCCAGCGCGAGGGGGTGCGCTGTCAGGAAGGTCCTGGCTCGGTGGAGGATGCTCACGGGGGTTCACGGTACGGGGTTCTTCGCCCGCGCCGTGAGGCTGCGCCGCTGAGCCGGGCGCCTTGGAGTTCGGAGGGTTGGGTTCGTTGGCGGGCGCGGGGGGTGGGGCTTGTCGCGCCCACGCGGCGGAGCCGCACATCGGCGCAGCCCCGCGCCCCTGAAAAGCAGGGGCTGCGCCCCGCTTTCAGCGGCCCGCAGGGCCGTGTCTTTCAGGGGCGCGGGGAACTGCGCGACAGGCCCCCACGAACCCGCACCCGCCAACGAACCCAAACCCCCGAGCTCTCCCGCGCGAGGGAACGGGTCACCCGGGGATCAGGCCGTCGCCGCTCAGCATGGTCCTGACTTCCTCCAGGGTCGCGTCGGGGGCCGGGAGGATCAATTCGGAGGGTTCCAGGGAGTCGTCCGGGAGCGGGGTGCCCAGGGCTCGGACCTTGTCGAGGAGGGCGTGGAGGGTGTGGCGGAAGCCGGGGCCGTCGCCGTTCTCCATTTCCGCCAGGAGTTCGTCGTCCAGCTTGTTCAACTCGGCGAAGTGGCTGTCGGCCAGCTTCACCTGCCCCTCCCCCATGATCCGTACGATCATGTCGCCCTCCTCAGGCGTGGGACCCAACGGTGTGTACTACTGCTTGTCGAAGCGGGGGGTGTCCTGCTGCTGGGACTGCTGCTGGGCGGAGCCCTGGCCGGTGCCGCCCTCGATGGCCTGCTGCTGCGCGGAGGGGCCGCCGGCCAGCTCCGCCTTCATGCGCTGGAGCTCCAGCTCGACGTCCGTACCACCGGAGAGGCGGTCCAGCTCGGCCTGGATGTCGTCCTTGTGCATACCGGAGGGGTCGTCGAGGGCGCCGGAGGCGAGGAGCTCGTCGATGGCGCCGGCGCGGGCCTGGAGCTGCGCGGTCTTGTCCTCGGCGCGCTGGATGGCGAGGCCGACGTCACCCATCTCCTCGGAGATGCCGGAGAAGGCCTCACCGATGCGGGTCTGGGCCTGGGCGGCGGTGTACGTGGCCTTGATCGTCTCCTTCTTCGTACGGAAGGCGTCGACCTTGGCCTGAAGGCGCTGGGCGGCGAGGGTGAGCTTCTCCTCCTCGCCCTGGAGGGTGGAGTGCTGCGTCTCCAGGTCCGTCACCTGCTGCTGGAGCGCGGCGCGCCGGGAGAGCGCCTCGCGGGCCAGGTCCTCCCGGCCGAGCGCGAGCGCCTTGCGGCCCTGGTCCTCCAGCTTGGAGGACTGGGACTGGAGCTGGTTGAGCTGCAGTTCGAGGCGCTTGCGCGACGTGGCGACGTCGGCGACGCCGCGCCGCACCTTCTGGAGCAGCTCCAGCTGCTTCTGATACGAGTAATCGAGGGTCTCGCGCGGGTCCTCGGCCCGGTCAAGGGCCTTGTTCGCCTTCGCGCGGAAGATCATCCCCATACGCTTCATGACACCGCTCATGGGCTTCGCGCGCCCCCTTCTGACGGACTCCAGCTCACAGGTCTGCGACAGAACCCACAGTACGGGCCCTGCATCCATTACCGCACTGTTCGGGGACGGATGCGCTCATCCCCAAGGACGACTGTGCGCGGCACTGATCCGGCGTAGGGAGTAGGTGTCTCCCGGGGTTACGTACGGGCCGCCCCCCGGAAAACCTCAGATCCCCCACGGGCGAACCCCTACCGCCCTCTCCCTTCCACAGGGTTTCCAGCCACCTTCGCCCCCGTTCTGTCACCGGCACAGACGCCGGGTGTTGCCGGATCGTTCCCCACTCTGCTGGGGTCCATGCCCTGGTACCCCGTACCCTTGGGTTTTGTGTTTCGTAGCCGCGCCAAGAGCGAGAAGGACACGGCCGCCGACAAGGCGCCGGTGACCGACTCCAAGCAGACCCGTGACCCGCAGGCCCCCAAGGGGCGGCCCACCCCCAAGCGGAGTGAGGCCCAGTCCCAGCGTCGGAGCGTGGCCAACACGCCGACGACGCGCAAGGAGGCCGCCAAGCGCTCCCGCGACGAGCGCCGCGCCGCGCTGGAGAAGCAGCGCCAGGCGCTGGCCACCGGTGACGAGCGCTATCTGCCCGCGCGGGACAAAGGCCCGGTGCGCAGGTTCGCCCGTGACTATGTGGACTCCCGCTTCCACATCGCGGAGTTCTTCCTGCCGCTGGCCGTGCTCATCCTCGTGCTGAGCATGGTGCAGGTGGCGGCGCTGCAGAACATCGCGCTGCTGCTGTGGCTCTTCGTGATCATCCTGATCGTCGTCGACTCGATCGGTCTCGGGATCCGGCTGAAGAAGCAGCTGAACACCCGCTTCCCGAACGAGAACAAGAAGGGCGCCGTCGCCTACGCCCTGATGCGCACCCTCCAGATGCGTCGCCTTCGGCTGCCGAAGCCGCTGGTCAAGCGCGGAGAGCGGCCCTGAGCACGACGACGTTCTCCGGGGGTGCGGCCGAGGCCTGGCTCAAACGACTGGGGACGTTGCGTGAGGTCGTACGGCAGGAACTGGTGTCCCGCCAGGTCGACGAGCAGATAGCCGGACGCTTCCCCGTCGGGCAGCGGCTGCGGGTGCTCGACGTCGGTATGGGGCAGGGGACGCAGGCGCTGCGGCTGGCCCGGGCCGGGCACCAGGTGACCGGTCTCGAGCGCGAGACGAAGCTGATCGCCGTGGCCCGGGAGGCGCTGGCCGCCGAGCCCGAGGGCATCCGGGGGCGGATGCGGATCGTCGAGGGCGACGGGCGGGACACGGGGGTGCACTTCCTGCCGGGCAGCTTCGATGTGGTGCTCTGCCATGGCGTGCTGATGTACGTCGAGGAGCCCGATGCGCTGCTGGCCGGGCTGGCTCGGATGCTGGCGCCCGGGGGGCTGTTGTCGCTGCTGGTGCGCAACGGTGACGCGCTGGCGATGCGGGCGGGGCTGGCCGGGGACTGGGCGGGGGCGTTGGCCGCGTTCGACACGACCGCGTATCGGAATCGGCTCGGGCTCGATGTGCGGGCGGACCGACTGGGGGCGTTGACGGATACGCTCGCGGGGATCGGGGCGCCGCTGCATGCGTGGTACGGGGTGCGGGTGTTCACGGATCTGGCCGCGGACGACGCGGTTGTTCCTGAGGGGCCCGGGGATCTGGAGGCGTTGCTCGCGGCGGAGGAGCGGGCCGGGCGGACGGATCCTTATCGGCAGGTGGCGGCGTTGTTGCACCTGTGCGGGGTGCGGGGCTGAGTTTTCTCGCCCCCGCCGCCCCTACCCGTCCCTCCCCCACTCTTACCCGTCCCTCCCCCACTCTCGGGTGCGGGCGGGTGGGGGCTGGTCGCGCCCACGCGGCGGAGCCGCACATCGACACAGCCCCGCGCCCCTGAAGGGGCGCGGGGAACTGCGCGAGCGACCACACATCACCCGCAGCCGCCCACGATTCCGCGCCCCCGAGCTCTCCCGCGGGGTTTCAGGGCGGAGCCCCGTGTCTAAACCCCGCCCCCCGCGGAGCGGCTACGCGTCCGCCGCATGCAGGCTCATCGGGCCGTAGATCTCCGTCGTGTCCTCGAAGAGGCGGACCTGGTCGGCGCCGCCGTCCAGGAGGGCCCGCCAGTGTTCGCCGATCCAGGACTCGGCGTCGCCCTGGGTGGTGAACTCCTCGGGCTGGACCGCGGGCTGGACCTCCGCCCCGTCGGCCTTCTCGAACCGCCACATCCATGCCGCCATGTGAGCCTCCGTAAGTACCGGCCCGGCACCGCACACACAGTGACCGAGCAAGATCCGGTTCCCTCTGAGCCTAGTCGGACGCGCAAGACCTGCGGGTGTTCATGGGGACACGGGAAAATCGGGGGTGTGGAACTGACTTTGCTCGGCACCGGTGCCCCCGCGGGGCTGCCCCGCCCCGACTGTCCGTGTGCGGCGTGTGCGACCGCGCTCGGTGTGGCCGCGCGGGGGGCGACCGCGGTGCTTGTGGATGGCACGTTGTTGCTCGACCTGACGCCCGGTGCCGCTCTCGCGGCCGCGCGGGCCGGGCACTCGCTGGCCGGGGTGCGGCAGGTACTGCTGTCGCATCCGCATGACGGGCCCGCGCTGGAGGTGCCGGCCGGGGTGCCGCAGCCGGGGCGGGTGCCGGACGGGCGGGAACTGGCGCTGCTCACCGGGCACCGGGTGCGGGCGCTGGCGCTGGACGCGCCGGGGACGGGGTACGCGGTGACCGGGCCGAGTGGGCAGCGGGTGCTGTATCTGCCGCCGGGGGGTGCGCCCGCCGGGGTGGAGGACCAGGAGGGAGTAGAGCCGTACGACATGGTCGTCGTCGATGTCCTGGGGCGGCCCGACGCGCTGGCGAGGTTGCGGGCCGTGAGGGCCGTCGGGGCGACCACCGATGTCATCGCCGTGCACATCGACCATGACGTGCCACCGGGCGGCGAGTTGACGCGACGGCTCGCCGCGGTGGGGGCGCGTGCCGTGCCGGACGGGACGACGTTGACGGTGGGTGTGTACGAGGACGTACCGGATGTGCCTCGGCGCACGCTGGTGCTCGGTGGGGCTCGGTCGGGGAAGTCGGTGGAGGCCGAGCGGCGGCTGGAGGCGTTTCCGGACGTGCTGTACGTGGCCACCGGCGGGCTGCGGGGCGGGGACACGGAGTGGGCCGCGCGGGTCGCCGCCCATCGTGAGCGGCGGCCCGGGTCCTGGCGCACCGTCGAGACCTGTGACCTCGTACCGCTGTTGAAGGACGACGACGGCGCGCCGCTGCTCATCGACTGTCTGTCGCTGTGGCTGACGGATGTCATGGACGCGGTGGAGGCCTGGGACGACGCGGAGTGGGCGGGGGGCGGAGAGCGTGCGCTCCGGGCGCGGGTGAGCGAGCTGGCCGAGGCCGTGCGGCACACCCGCCGTACCGTCGTCGCCGTCTCCAACGAGGTGGGGTCGGGCATCGTGCCGGCCACCGCCTCCGGGCGGCGTTACCGCGACGAACTCGGGCGGCTGAACGCGGCGTTCGCGGCGGAGTGCGAGCACGTGCTGCTGGTGGTGGCGGGCCAGGCACTGCCCCTACGGGGCTGAGGAGCCCTACGGGGCTGAGGGGGCGGCCGGGAGTGTTGTGCGGCGCGCGAGGATGCGGTGGGCGCGGGGCGGGAAGGGCGCGCAGGCCCGCGTGGCGATCACCTGATAGCCCTGGGCCTCCAGTTCGGCGAGCAGGTTGCGTGGGGGCATGAGGTGGAGGGGGCGCGGTCTGTCGTGCGTCTTCCGGGGCCACCACCGGCCGTGCGGCAGGGTGCCGAACGGGCGGGCGGGGTCCGGGACTTCGACGAGGAGGTGGCCGTCGGGGCGCAGGACGGTGCGGGCGGCGCGGAGCTCCTCGCGGGGGTCGGTGGTGTGTTCCAGGTGGTGGAACATGCTGACCACGTCGTAACGGGCGCGCAGCCGGGCGGCGATCGCCGGGTCAGTGAGCAGGCCCTGGTGCGCCTCCTCGATCCGCCCGGCCGCCCGCGCCCGTTCGACGCGTTCCGTCGGGTCGAGGCCGTCGAAGGCGGTGTACGGGTGGACCTCGCGCGCGGTCTCCGGGAAGTGGCCGAGTCCGGTGCCGACGTCGAGCCAGCTCTCGGGCTCGGCGTACGGCAGCATCGCGCGCGCGGCGGCGCGGTGGTGCCGGCGGCGCAGGCGTCCGGCGGGGTTCGCGTGGATGTGGTCCTCGACGGGCTGCCGACGGTGCCACAGGAGCAGACCCTCGGGGGTGGGCCGGGGGTTCTGGAAGACGTGGGAGCAGTCCCGGCACTCGTCGACGGCGGCGTACGTGCTCGGCGTGCGCCGCTCCCCCTCCGGCGCGCGCACCCGCGTGCGCAACCTCCGCGAGCCGCACCAGGGGCAGTCGTCGCGGCGCGGTTCGTGGAAGGGATCGGGACCCGGGGCGAGTTGGCCGGGGTCCGGCCGCGGGGTGGAGGGCATGGCGGCTCCTGGGGGCGACGGCGACGCACGTGCGGACATTGGCCTCAAAAAGGTACGGAAGTGATCGGGCTCCCCGGTGCAATGACGTGCCGGTGGTGCGGTGAAGGCTTGGAACGCTGTGGGTCCCGGTGTGGCGCGGTCGTGTTCGATCGCTGCCGGTACTGTTCGGCGAATGAGCTCGCTTAATCTCGACGACTTCACCGATCTGATCGAGCGCCCCGACGGTGGGGTGCGCCGCGATGCCGAGGCGCGGCGGGAGCGGCAGATCGTGCCGCCCGGGGCGCTGGGCCGCCTCGACGACCTGGGTGAGTGGCTGGCGGCGGCGCAGTCGGCCGTACCGGTGCGGCCGATCCGACAGGCCCGGGTGCTCTTGTTCGCGGGCGACCACGGCGTGGCCGGACTCGGCGTCTCCGCGCGGGCCGCGGGCACCGCCGACCAACTGGTGCGGGCCGTGCTCGACGGAAGCAGCCCGGTGTCGGTGCTCGCCCGGCGGCTCGACGTACCCGTGCGCGTGGTGGACCTGGCGCTCGACTGCGACCCGGAGTCGCTGCCCGAGGAGGTGGTACGGCATCGGGTGCGGCGCGGGTCCGGACGGATCGATGTCGAGGACGCGCTGACGATCGAGGAGGCGGAGGCCGCGTTCCGGGTGGGCGTCGCACTCGCGGACGAGGAGGCCGACTCCGGGACCGACCTCGTCGTCCTCGGTGATGTGAGCGTCGGGGGGACCACGGTGGCGGCGGTGCTCGTCGCCGGGCTGTGCGGGACCGACGCGTCCGTCGTCACCGGGCGGGGCGGTCGGGCGATCGACGATCTGACGTGGATGCGGAAGTGCGCGGCCGTGCGGGACACTCTGCGGCGGGCCCGGCCGGTGCTCGGTGATCAGCTGACGCTGCTGGCGACCGTGGGTGGGGCGGATCTCGCGGCCATGACCGGGTTCCTGCTGCAGAGCGCGGTGCGGAAGATGCCGGTGATCCTGGACGGGGTCGTCTCGGCCGCGTGCGCGCTGGTGGCCCAGCGGGTGGCCTTCCGGGCGCCGGACTGGTGGCTCGCCGGGCAGGGCAGCGGGGAGCCGGCACAGGCCAAGGCGCTGGACCGGATGGCGATCGAGCCGCTGCTCGACCATGGGGTGAAGGTCGGGGAGGGGGCGGGGGCGTTGTTGGCGTTGCCGCTTGTCCAGGCCGCGGCGGCGTTGGCTGCGGAGCTTCCGGAGCGGGATGCCTTCGGCGAGGAGGCCGAGGAGAAGGTCAAGGTCGAGGAGTCGGTGATCGACGACCTGGATGCCACGTAGGGCTGCCACGGAGTTTTTCGCCCCCGCCGCCCCTACCCGTCCCATCCACGTCCCACCCAAGGGGCTGCGCCCCTTCGACCCCCATGGGTGCGTTGTCGGGTGCGGGTGCGTGGGGGCTGGTCGCGCCCACGCGGCGGAGCCGCACATCGACACAGCCCCGCGCCCCTGACGGGGCGCGGAGAGATTCAGATCACTCAGGTCTCACTCAACTTCGGCGTGTTCCGGTCGGTCTCCATGTTCATGAGAGAGGCCTTCGCTCGTTGGGCCCGTGTTGAGTGGGGGGCGTTGTACGGGGTCGTGCGGGCGGCTCTTGTGCGGCGGGGGGTGCGGGCGGTTCCGCTGACCGTCGGTGCCGTGTGTCTGACCGCCGTCCTTCACTTCGTGCACGGTCAGTCCTGGGGCCATCGGTTCGTCGAGAACGTCGGTGCCGTTCGCGTCGAGGATCCGCTCTGGCTCGCTCTGCTGCGCACCCCGCTCTCCCTTTTCGTACCGGCGCTGCATCTGCCCGTGTGGGGCGCGCTCGCGCAGATCCTGCTCGTGTTCGGGATCGCGGAGATCTGCCTCGGCCGATGGCGGATGCCGGCCCTCGCGTACGTCGCCACGCTGGCCGGCTCGCTGTACGCGCGCGTGGGCGTCGCGCTCGGCCCGGACGTCCCCTTGCTCGGGTTGCCCGCCTCGGACGCGCAGGTCGTGGACACCGGGCCGTCGGCGGCCGTGGTCGCGCTCGCCGTGTTCGTGGGGGTGCGTCACCGGGCTTGGGTGACGGCGGGGGCGGTGGTCGTGGCGATGGTCGTCGAGGTGCTGGTCAAGGAGAACCTCGCGGGCAAGGAGCATCTGGCGGCGATCGCGGCCGTGCTGGTGGTGTGCGGGGTCGTCGCGGTACGTCAGCGGCGGTCGGCCGGGGCGGACTCCCGCCCGGAGCCGGGGGCCGCGTCCGGGGTGCCGCCGATCCAGTCCTGAAGGCGGCGGCTCGGTCCGGCCCAGCGGCGGTCGTGGTGGTAAGCGCGCAGTCGGGCCTTGGCTCGGGCGCGGGGGCGGCGGCGGTAGAAGCGGCGGGCCCAGGCCGAGGTGGGGCGGGCCAGGCGGATCGCGCCGATGACGGCGATGACCGGGACGATCACGCCGAAGATGGCCATCCGTGCCTTGCCCTTGCTCAGCGCGATCAGGGCGATCAGGAAGTTCGTCCCGATGCTGAGCATGGCGGTCCCGCGGTCCTGGAGTTCGTCCTCGCTGAGGTCGTTGACGCCGAAGGGGAGGAAGCCGCTGAGGACCAGGCCGACCAGGGCCGCCGTCAGCACCACCACTTCGACGCTCTTGCGGCCCTGCTCGCTCCAGTAGACGTCGTGGAGGTGCAGGATCAGCGCGAACTCGTCCAGCACCAGTCCGGCGCCCATGCCGAACAGCGTGGCGGCGATCAGCGCGCCGAAGCCGTGCCCGTCGCTGGCGACTGAGCCGAAGCCGCCGACGATGGTGAGGAGGACACCGGGGACGACGTGGTGGATGTGCACGCCGCCGCTGCCGCTGATGTTGCGGAACGGCCCCTTGCCTGCCCGGATGAGACGGGTGATCAGCCGGGTGATGAGGAACGTCAGCACGAACGCGCTGAGCGCGAGGAGCAGCGGCAGTTTGCCCGGCTCGATGATGTTCCGCTCCCACCAGTGACCCATATGCGAACTTTATCCACGACCGCCCCTGGGAGCCGTCGAGCCCGCCCGGTACCCTGCGCCGGTGTCCACGACCCCCGAGCCCGAACCCACACTTCCGGCGCCGAAGCCCACGCTCTCCGACGGCCTCCGTTTCGCCTTCGGCACCCTGACCGTGCTGCCGGTGACGGTGAGCCGCTGGGACCGCGAGGCCGCGCGCGCCGGAATGCTGTGCGCGCCCGCCGCCGGGATGGTGGTCGGCCTGGTCTCGGCCGCGCTCGGCGGTCTCCTGCTGGTCCTGGGCTCGGGGGCGTTGCTCGCCGCCGTGGCCTCCGTGGCCGTACCGGCCGTACTCACCCGTGGTCTGCATCTGGACGGGCTCGCGGACACCGCCGACGGGCTCGGCAGCGGCAAGCCCGCGGCAGACGCGCTGCGGATCATGAAGCAGTCGGACATCGGGCCGTTCGGCGTGATCACCCTCGTGTTCGTGCTGTTCACCCAGGTCGCCGCGCTCGCGGGGCTGTACGGCGAGTCCTGGGCCCTGGGTGCGTTCGCGGCCGTGGTGTCGGCGACCACGGCCCGGCTCGCGCTGACCCTGGCCGCACGCGAGGGCGTGCCACCGGCCCGCCCCGAAGGGCTGGGAGCGGCGGTCGCGGGAACCGTGCGGGTGCGGGACGCGCTGCTCGTGGCCGCCCTGGTCCTGTGTGCCGCGGGCGGCTTGTGCGCGCTCCTCGGGGTGTACGGCGCCATCCTCGACACGGTCCTCGCGGTCGTCTTCGCCTGTGCCGCCGCCGAGGCGCTGCTGCGGCACTGCACGCGCCGCTTCGGCGGGGTGACGGGTGACGTGTTCGGCGCACTGGCGGAGACAGCGGCGACGATCGCCCTGATCAAGCTCGTACTCGGCTGAGGCTCAGCAGGCCTCCCGCCACACCCCCAGCTCCCACTTCTTCAGCAGCGAGCTGAGTTCCAGGCGTCGGCTCCCGGGGCAGAAGTCGGCCGTCTCCATCTCGTACTCGACATGGAAGACAGCCTTGCCGGCCTCGATGAAGGGCGTCAGCTCCTCGCACTCCTCGTACTGAGCACACTGCTCATTGACCGCGAAGTCGAAGTCGTCGACGAGCTCGGGGATCTGGTCGAGGTCGTTCTTCAGGCCCACCGCGAGGCCCCGCTCATGGGCGAGGCGGGCGATCAGCCGGTTGTAGCGGAGCTGGTCGGCGGCCTTGAGGGGGAAGCCGGTCTTGTTGCGATAGCCGTCCATGTTGTCCGGCTCGACCGCGTCGAAGCCCTTCTCCGCGCACATGTCGATGCGTTCGGCCATGAGGGGTTCGAGGACGTCGAGCTGCCGGATGTCGAGCCAGTACTCGCCCTCCCAGCCATTGCCCTTGCCTATCACCGACTTCGGGAACTCGTCGGCGTCCGGGCGCCAGTCCTCCCAGGCGCCGGTCGACAGATAGCAGATGACCTTGCGGCCGTCGTCGTGCAACTCGGCGACGGTGTCCGCCGGCTGGTCGAAGCCGTCGATGTCGTACACGGGTACATCCACGGAGGTGTCGAGGCGGCCGCTGAGCTGCCACTGCCAGTCCGTGCCGGGCTCCGGCTGCCAGCGGGCGCCCTCCGCAGCCTCCCGGCCGGTCCCCGGCTTGTCGTCGGAGGCACTCGTGCACCCCGCGACCAGCAGGAGCAGGGACAACAGGGCACTGCGGGCGAGGACTCGGCTCATCGGGCGGGCTCCAGGGCGTGAGGGAATGTTCCCCCGGATGATCTCCGACACCGGGCACCACGCGGTGCACGGCGGTGCCCTGGGGTTGCGATCGCGATAAGGGATCCCCCTACGGCGAAGTCATGGGGATCTCCCTGCACGGGTCGAGCCGAAAGTCGGGGAGGCTGGTCGGAGCGGACGTCGTCAGGAGGCGAGTGCGCAATCGGCCCCGTGCCCCAGATCCGATGGGCCGAACAGGGCCTAGGCTCGTTCTCGGCACGTCGACTCCATCCGTTCGCCATCTGTTCGCCCACGAAACTCAATTGGAAGCGAGATTTCACCACCGTGACTGCTCTCACTCTCAGCACCGCCGCAGCGTCGGGCCTCCGCGCCGACGCGATCGTGGTCGGTGTCGCGAAGGGCGCCAAGGGGCCGCTCGTAGCCCTCGGCGCCGAGGCTGTGGACAAGGCGTACGACGGCAAGCTGGCCGGCGTCCTGGAGACCCTCGGCGCCTCGGGCGCGGAGGGCGAGGTGACGAAGCTGCCCGCACCGTCCGGCTTCAAGGCGCCGCTCGTGGTGGCGGTGGGCCTGGGAGCGGAGCCCGAAAAGGACGGTTCGTTCGGCGCCGAGGCGCTGCGCCGGGCGGCCGGTGCCGCGGCCAGGGCGCTCGCCGGATCGAAGAAGGCGGCGTTCGCGCTGCCGGTCGAGGACGCCGCGGCCGTCGGCGCGATCGCGGAGGGCGCGCTGCTGGGCGCGTACTCCTTCGACACCTACAAGCAGAACGCGCCCTCGGACAACGCCGCCAAGGGGAAGAACGGCAAGGCACCGCTCGCCGAGGTCGCCCTGCTCGGCGCCAAGCCGCGCGACAACGCCCACAAGGCCGCCGCCGCGCGCGCGATCGCCGTGACCGAGGAGCTCAACCGGGCCCGCGACCTGATCAACACCCCGCCGAACGACCTCGACCCCGAGGCGTTCGCCGCCATCGCCTCGGCGGCGGGCAAGGACCACGGCATCAAGGTGCAGGTGCTCGACGAGAAGGCGCTGGCCAAGGGCGGCTACGGCGGCATCCTCGGCGTCGGCGCGGGCTCGGCCGCCGCGCCCCGGCTGGTGAAGCTGTCGTACACGTCCGCCCAGGCGAAGAAGCACCTGGCGTTCGTCGGCAAGGGCATCACGTACGACTCGGGCGGTATCTCGCTGAAGCCCGCCGGGCACAACGAGACGATGAAGTGCGACATGAGCGGGGCGGCCGCGGTGTTCGCGGCCGTCGTCGCCGCCGCTCGGCTGGGCCTGGAGGTCAATGTCACCGGGTGGCTCGCGCTGGCCGAGAACATGCCGTCCGGCTCCGCCACACGGCCGGGTGACGTGCTGCGGATGTACAGCGGGAAGACCGTCGAGGTCCTCAACACGGATGCCGAGGGCCGGCTGGTGCTCGCCGACGCGCTCGCCAAGGCGTCGGAGGACAAGCCGGACGCGATCGTGGATGTGGCGACGCTGACCGGGGCGATGATGCTGGCGCTGGGGAACCGGACGTTCGGGATCATGGCGAACGACGACGCGTTCCGCTCCGCGGTGCACGAGGCGGCGGAGGAGGTCGGTGAGGCGGCTTGGCCGATGCCGCTGCCGGACCATCTGCGCAAGGGGATGGACTCCCCCACCGCCGACATCGCGAACATGGGTGAGCGGTACGGGGGTGGGCTGGTCGCCGGTCTGTTCCTGAAGGAGTTCGTGGGTGAGGGGATCACCTGGGCTCACCTGGACATCGCGGGGCCTGCGTTCAACGAGGGCGGGCCGTTCGGTTACACGCCGAAGGGTGGGACCGGGTCTGCGGTGCGGACTCTCGTGCGGCTCGCGGAGTTGGCTGCCGCGGGTGACCTGGGATGAGCGCCCAATAGCTCGATGTCTGAGGGGCGCGGGCGGCTGCGGATCCGCTGTGGCTTGTCGCGCCCACGCGGCGGAGCCGCACATCGGTACAGCCCCGCGCCCCTTACGGGGCGCGGGGTTTTGTTGTGCCACGTCTCACACAGCAGCCCGGCGTCTCGTTCGCCGCCGACAAGTGCGAAGATGGGGCTCGGCAGGACAGGGCCCCACCACAGGGCCGAAGAAGAGCGGCCGGACACCAGCCGCCGACCGGTCACCGCAGACCGGCGTGGCGCACATGCATGGAGGACGTGACGTGGCGAACGACGCCAGCACCGTTTTCGACCTAGTGATCCTCGGCGGTGGTAGCGGTGGTTACGCCGCGGCCCTGCGCGGGGCGCAGCTGGGCCTGGACGTCGCCCTGATCGAGAAGGACAAGGTCGGCGGCACCTGCCTGCACCGGGGATGCATCCCCACCAAGGCCCTGCTGCACGCGGGCGAGATCGCCGATCAGGCCCGCGAGAGCGAGCAGTTCGGTGTGAAGGCCACCTTCGAGGGCATCGACGTACCGGCCGTCCACAAGTACAAGGACGGCGTCGTCGCCGGCCTGTACAAGGGTCTGCAGGGGCTCATCGCCTCCCGCAAGGTCACCTACATCGAGGGTGAGGGCCGTCTGTCCTCCCCGACCTCCGTCGACGTGGGCGGCCAGCGCGTCCAGGGCCGCCACGTCCTGCTGGCGACCGGCTCCGTGCCGAAGTCGCTGCCGGGCCTGGAGATCGACGGCAACCGCATCATCTCCTCGGACCACGCCCTCGTCCTGGACCGTGTGCCGAAGTCGGCGATCGTCCTCGGCGGCGGTGTCATCGGCGTCGAGTTCGCCTCCGCGTGGAAGTCCTTCGGTACGGACGTCACGGTCATCGAGGGCCTGAAGCACCTCGTCCCCGTCGAGGACGAGAACTCCTCCAAGCTTCTTGAGCGCGCGTTCCGCAAGCGCGGCATCAAGTTCAACCTGGGCACGTTCTTCTCCAAGGCCGAGTACACCCAGGACGGTGTCAAGGTCACCCTCGCCGACGGCAAGGAGTTCGAGGCCGAGGTGCTGCTCGTCGCCGTCGGCCGTGGCCCGGTCTCCGCCGGTCTCGGCTACGAGGAGCAGGGCGTCGCCATGGACCGTGGCTACGTCCTGGTCGACGAGTACATGCGGACGAACGTCCCGACCATCTCCGCCGTCGGTGACCTGGTCCCGACGCTCCAGCTCGCGCACGTCGGCTTCGCCGAGGGCATGCTGGTGGCGGAGCGTCTGGCCGGTCTGAAGGTCGTCCCGATCGACTACGACGGTGTCCCGCGGGTGACGTACTGCCACCCCGAAGTCGCCTCCGTGGGCATCACCGAGGCCAAGGCCAAGGAGATCTACGGCGCGGACAAGGTCGTCGCTCTGAAGTACAACCTGGCGGGCAACGGCAAGAGCAAGATCCTCAACACCACGGGCGAGATCAAGCTCGTCCAGGTGAAGGACGGTGCCGTGGTCGGCGTCCACATGGTCGGCGACCGCATGGGCGAGCAGGTCGGCGAGGCCCAGCTGATCTACAACTGGGAGGCGCTCCCCGCCGAGGTCGCCCAGCTCATCCACGCCCACCCGACGCAGAACGAGGCGATGGGCGAGGCCCACCTTGCTCTGGCCGGCAAGCCGCTGCACTCGCACGACTGACTGACCCTCGGTCGAAACACGTCGAAGCGACGATCCAGACTTCCGCAATTCCTAAAGGAGCAACAGAAACCATGGCGGTTTCCGTAACCCTTCCGGCGCTCGGCGAGAGCGTCACCGAGGGCACTGTCACCCGCTGGCTGAAGGCCGAGGGTGAGCGCGTCGAGGCCGACGAGCCGCTGCTCGAGGTCTCCACCGACAAGGTCGACACCGAGATCCCCTCCCCCGCCGCCGGTGTCCTCGCGTCCATCAAGGTCGCCGAGGACGAGACGGTCGAGGTCGGCGCCGAGCTGGCCGTGATCGACGACGGCACGGGCGCGCCCGCCGCCGCCCCGGCCCCCGCTGCCGCCGAGGCTCCGGCCCCGGCCGCCGAGCCCGCCCCGGCGCCGGTCGCCGAGGCGCAGCACGGTGTTGCGGTGAGTGAAGAGCCGCTCGGCGGTGCGCGTGGTGCTGCATTGCTCACGGAGGTAGGTGTCCAGGGTCTGGCGGGTCTCGGTATCGGCGTGCAGGAGTGAGCATGCGCTGGGTGAGGCCCCAGGTGGCTGCGGCGGAAGCCGTCGATGTCGTTTCCCGGTCGGCCCACCGATCAGCAAGTCACATGCCCGCAGGGGCAGGTCAGGGCGCGAGTTCGCCTCGCTGTCCGGTTGGCCCAGGAAGCTGGTTCGGCGAATCCCAGGCTGGCAGGCGCGCTCCTGGGCACTTCATCACCGACACCCACTACGGCCCACTCGATCGCGCTCGCTGGTCGGCACGCGTATGCGAGACGGTGAACACCCTGAAAGCCGACCTGGTCTGCCACACCAGCGACATCGCGGACGGCACGGCCGAACGCCGCTGTGCCCAGGCCACCCCACTCGGTACCGTGCGGGCCACCCGGGCCCGGGTGTACGTCACCGGCAACCACGAGTACTACAGCGAGGCCCAGGGCTGGGTCGACCTGATGGACGAGCTGGGCTGGGAGCCACTCCGCAACCGTCATCTGCTGCTCGAACGCGGAGGCGACACCCTCGTGGTCGCTGGCGTGGACGACGTCACCGCCGAGGCCTCCGGCCTGGCAGGCCACGGCGCCCACCTCGCCGGAGCCCTGAACGGCGCCGACCCCGATCTACCCGTCCTGCTCTTGGCGCACCAGCCCAAGTTAGTCGACCGGGCGGCAGCCGCAGGCATCGACCTTTTACTCTCCGGCCACACCCACGGCGGCCAGATCTGGCCCTTCCACCATCTGGTCCGCACCGACCAGCCCGCCCTCGCCGGCCACAGTCACCACGGCACCCGCACCCTTCTCTACACCAGCCGCGGCACCGGTTTCTGGGGCCCGCCGTTCCGCGTCTTCGCCCCCGAGATCACCCTGCTCGTGCTCCGCTCCCCACACCGGCCCACGCCGTAGCACCCAGGCGGCCCAACACATCCGCTGGGAGGTGTCCTCGAGCCGGGGTGCGGCGTCGACAGGTGACCAGGCTCGTCTCGCCGAGGACCTGGCGGAAGAGAGAGGAAGGGCTATGTCCCAGATCGATCTCACTGTGCCCGTGGGTGCGCTGACCGAGGAAGGCGCGGCGAGCATCCAACGGGACCTGGCGCGTGCCCTGCTCACGTGGGGAGGGCGCACCCGACCGGGAGATATTCCGTTCCCTGCTGTAGTCCTACCTGCAATGTTGCCTGCCGGGGCGCTGGTCACCGCAGCCGATGACGCCCGCGCTTCCAGGTCGACGTCACCGTGCCGTTCGGGGTCCTCGATGACGAGCGGCGCCCAGGTCTGGTCGGAGAAGCGACGGAACTGGTGCTGGCCGCCGCGGGGCTCGGCGCGGACCAGGCGCTCCGGGTGTGGGTGCTCATCCATGAGCAGCCGGACGGGACCTGGGGAGCAGGCGGCACGATCATGCGCTACACCGAGGTCGCGGGACTCGCCACGGACTGAGGACATGAGTCCGCTGTCTCGGCGCACGCTCGCATCAGGCACCCGGCGCGAGCCCGGGTGCCTGCCGTGATCCGGGGCGGGGTCAGTCGGTCATGACCTGACGGAGCAGGTCCACGAGCGGCTGTACGGGGACGGTGGGGTCGAACGCGCGCTGGACGCCGATGCCGATCCCGAGGCTGAGAAGGACGAAGGCGGCGGTGTCCGCGGGCATGTGGGGCGTGACGCCCAGTTCCTGCATCTGAGCCCGGATGAGGTCCGCGAGGGCCTCGGTGACGGCGCGCCGTCGGTGGGCGAGCTGTTCGCAGACGTGTGCGTCGCGGCGGTTGGCGGTGGCGAACTCGACTTCCAGTGCGGTCCACGAGCTGTCGCCTATGTGCTGCTCGGCCCACCGGGCGAAACCCGCGAGCCTGTCCTCCAGGCGGGGCGCGTCTCCCATCTCGGCGGCGATGTACGCCACTTGCTGCAGGGCAATGCGGTCCAGGACGGCCAGGCAAAGCTCGTTCTTGGTCGCGAAGTTGGAGTACACCGCGCCCTTCGAGTAGCCGGCGGCCTCCGCGACCCGCTCGATGGAGGTCTTCGTGAAGCCGTCGTGCAGAAAGAGGTCGTGCGCGGTGTCGAGGACGTGTTCGCGGGTGCGGGCCTGGCTCTCGGCCCGGGTCAGTCTTGCCACGCCTGCAGAATACCGCTAGCTTCCGGATTCCATTGATATCTGAATTCCAGGGGGATCTGTGGCTCCACGGCGTGCACTGGTGGTCGGGTGCGGCGGCACGCTCGGCTTCGCTTGGACGGTCGCCGCGCTCACCGCAGTGGAAGCGGAGCTGGACTGGGACGTGCGGACCGCCGAGGTGTCGGTGGGGACGTCCGCCGGGGCAGAAGTCGTGTCCGCTCTCGGCTCCGGCCGGTCCGTGTCCGACCTGCTCGCGGCGGTACGGGGAGAGACTGGCGCGGACCCGGTGCTACTCGGACACGTCCACGCCCACCCGGGTGCACTGCCTCCCGTCCCGTGGCCCGGGCTGCCGGGGTCGGGGCTGGTGACCGCTGCCGTACGCGGCCGGGTCTCGCCGGGCTCGGGGCTGGTGGGGCTGCTGCCGCGCGGCCGGGGTGATGCGCGTTGGCTGCACCGATTCGGTGCCGCGCTGGCGGAGGGCCGCCCGTGGCCGGATTCCACCCACACCTGGCTGGTCGCGGCCGACGCGCGCTCGGGCCGGCGGGTCGCGTTCGGCGCGCCGGGAGCTCCGGCCACGGGCCTGGGCAGCGCGATCGCCGCGTCCTGGGCGATCCCGGGCTGGTTCCCGCCGGTGCGGATCGACGGGCGGACCTACCTCGACGGAGGCGCCGTGTCCCCGACCTCGGCGGACCTCCTCGTACCCCTAGGGCTGGACGAGGTGGTGATCGTCGCTCCCATGTCGACCTCCGGGGGCGCACCCGCCACCGGCCTGAGCCGTCTCGAACGGCTCCTGCGCCGCTGGATGACCCGGACCGTCGACGCCGAAGAACGCCTCTTGCGTGCGGCCGGATGCCGCGTCGTCCGGATCGAGCCCGGGGTGGAGGAACTGGCCGTGATGGGGGCCAACTTCATGGACCCACGGCGGCGTGCGGCCACGCTCGACGTCTCCCTGCGCACCGCACCCGACCGCGTCAAGCGAGCCATCGACAGGAGCATTGCGGCATGAGCACACACGTCGAGGTCATCGTCGTCGGCGCCGGCATCTCCGGGGTTGGCGCCGGGGCCAGGCTCCGCGGCGCCGGTATCCGGGACTTCCTGATCATCGAGGCGGCCGACGACTTCGGCGGCACGTGGCGGGCGAACACCTATCCCGGCTGCCAGTGCGACGTACCGTCCCGCCTCTACAGCTACTCCTTCGCTCCGAACCCGGACTGGACGCGGGTGTACGCGCACCAGCCGGAGATCCTCACGTACGTGAGGCGGGTCGCCGACACGTACCGGCTGCGCGAACACACCCGGTTCGGGGTGCGTATGACCCAAGCGCGATGGCAGCCCGGCCAGGCCCGCTGGCTCGTCCGTACCGACGCCGGTGAGTTCACCGCCCGGTTCCTGATCGCCGGCGCCGGCCCGTGGAACGAGCCTCTCGTCCCGGACGTCCCCGGCCTCGACGGTTTCCCCGGCGAGGTGTTCCACTCCGCGCGCTGGAACCACGACTACGACCTGCGCGGCAAGCGCGTCGCGGTGCTCGGCACCGGCGCCTCGGCCGTGCAGTTCGTCCCGGCGATCGCCCCCGACGTCGCCCGCTTGCATGTGTTCCAGCGCACCGCCCAGTGGGTGCTGCCCAAGCTGGACCATCACATACCGAAGGCCGAACGGTGGGCGATGCGCCACCTGCCGGGCGCGCGAGCCGCGGTGGCAGGGCTGGAGTACCGGGCCATGGAGACGCTCGGACGTGGATTCCGGCGCCCCGGGCTGATGCGTGGCGTCCAGGCCATCGCACGGGCCCACCTGCGGGCCACCGTCCGCGACGCCGAACTGCGCCGCAAGCTGACCCCCGACTACACCATCGGCTGCAAGCGCATCCTGTTCTCCAACCACTACTACCCCGCGCTGACGCGACCGAATGTCGACGTGCACGCCGCCGCGGTGCACGCCGTCGAAGGCAACACCGTGCACGGCGCCCACGGCAGCGCCGCCGAGGTGGACGCGATCATCCTCGGCACCGGCTTCCACATCCTCGACACGCCGCTCGCGGGCCTCGTCCGAGACGGAGCCGGCCACTCACTCGCCGACCGCTGGCAGGGCTCCCCCGAGGCGTACCTCGGCACCGTCGTCGCGGGCTTCCCCAACGCCTTCCTGCTCCTCGGCCCCGGCCTGGGCACCGGGCACTCGTCGGCGTTCGCCATTCTGGAGGCACAGCTCGACCTCGTTCTGGGCGCCATCAAGGCCGCACGGGAGGAGAGTTGGGCGGTGCTGGAGGTACGCGGCGACGTGCAGGCCGCGTACAACGCCCGGCTGCAGACCGCGCTGGCCGGCACCGTCTACAACGCCGGTGGGTGCAGGAGCTACTACCTCGACGCCAACGGCCGCAACAGCTTCAGCTGGCCTTGGTCCACCGACCGGCTTCGCGCCGAGGTCGGTCGCTTTGAGCCGCAGGACTTCACCGCTTCCTGAGCCGAGGGAACTCATCGTGCCAACAGCGTCCGGAGGGGGCGGGGGCCTGCGCTGCGGTGTGGCTAGGGCCACTGATCTTCGTCTGCGTGTTCCGCGCCGTCCCGCGCGGGTCACCCCTGCTGCCCTTCGCCCAGCAGGAGTCCTAACCTGCGCGTTTCGCCTGGGGTGGTGTCCGGATCTTGATCGGGAAAGCGAAAGTGCCTTCTCTGTCGCCGGGCGTCCCGTTCGAGCGGGGCCCACCAGGCGAGCTGGGCCCCGTACCAGACTGACATGGTGTCAGTCTCCCCAGGCCCGGGTGGGGGTGACGAGCCCGGCGGCGAGCCCGAGTCCGGTGGCGGCCGTACCTCCCGAGCGGACGGTCCTCGCGAGGCGTTCGGCCTCCTCCTGCGTGCCGTCCGCGTCAGGCACAAGTTCCGGAAGAACCTGGTGCAGCGCATGCTGCGCACTGAGCGGGCGTCCGGCCGTCTCGTGCTTGATCGCCAGGTCGACGTAATTCCGGGCGGTACAGAGGCGCTTGTGCACCTCGGCGCGCGGCATGTTGAGCGGGATGGTTCCGGCCTCGCCGGCCGAGTCCGGCGTGGGCACCTTGTCGATCTCGTCCGCCGCGTGAGTGAAGAAGGCCTGCAGGGCGTTGATCAGGGGCATGGGCTCGTCGCCACGCCAGCGTCTGCCCGGCCCGTGACGCCAGTGCCGCCGCGGTGCCCGAGCTGGAGAGACTCCGTCGGACGTTGGCCGTGAACACGCGTCGCCTGGCGGACGCCGGAAGTTTCACGCCAGCGGTACCGGCGGGCCCTGCGGGCCGGCAGCCGGAGGGCTCTTGCCGGCCCGCCAGACCTGCCGTCCAGATTCTGTACGTCCGCTACCTCGCCGCACGCCCGCTGGATGAGATCCGGTGCGTGGCCCAGACCCGACGACGTGACCGATGCACCTTCAAAATGCTCGCTTCCGGCGGCCCGGCGGGGGTCTGGAGGGTGCGCTGCAGCGCTGCTGGCCGGGGACAGCTGACTCGGACACGTGGCGGGACGTTGGGACCTTCAGCCACACCACGATGCTAGGTATGGCACTGAACAGTTCACCGCGCTACTGAACTGACCGCTGAACTGTTTCGTGCGCAACTGAACTCTTCAGTGCCGTTCAACACCGCAGCTAACTCCTGTGCCTGCCGCCCGGCAGGAACTCCTGGACCTTCGCCTTGAAGCCCTGTTTGATCACTGAGCCGCGGTCGGCGTCGCCCTTGAGGATCGAGGCGGCTGTGGCCTCCATCTGCTCCCAGGTGGCGTGGGGCGGGATGGGCGGAACCGCCGGGTCGGTGAGGAACTCGATGACGGCGGGGCCGTCGGCCTCCAGGCCGGCGCGCCAGCCGGCCTCGACGTCCTCCGGCTTCTCCACGCGGACGCCGGTCAGGCCGAGGGAACGGGCGAAGGTGGCGTACTGGACGTCCGGCAGCTCCTGCGAGGGCAGGAAGGACGGCTCACCGCCCATCGCCCGCAGCTCCCACGTCACCTGGTTCAGGTCGTGGTTGTTCCACACGCCCACGACCAGCCGCGGGTCCTCCCACTGGTCCTTGTACTTGGCCGCGGTGATCAGCTCCGCCAGCCCGTTCATCTGCATCGCCCCGTCCCCGACCAGCGCGATCGCCGGCCGGTTCGGATGGGCGAACTTCGCGCCGATCGCGTACGGCACCCCGCAGCCCATCGTCGCCAGCGTGCCCGACAGCGACGAGCGCATGCCCTCCCGCATGGTCAGATGCCGGGCGTACCAGTTCGCCGCCGAACCGGAGTCCGAGGAGATGATCGCGTTGCCCGGGAGCAGCGGATCGAGCGCGTGGGCCACGTACTCCGGGTTGATCGGGTGGGCCGACAGCTCCGCCCGCCGCGCCATCACCTCACGCCAGCGCGCCACGTTCGCGCACACCTCGTCGTACCACTCACGGCCCCGCTCCTCCGCCCTGATCAGCGGGATCAGCCGCTCCAGCGTCGCCTTCGCGTCACCGACCAGGTTCACCTCGTACGGGTAGCGCATCCCGACCATGTGCGGATCGATGTCGATCTGGACCGCCCGTGCCTTGCCGAAGTCCGGCAGGAACTGGGAGTACGGGAACGACGAGCCGATCGTCAGCAGCGTGTCGCAGTCGCGCATCAGCTCGTACGAGGGGCGCGTGCCCAGCAGACCGATCGAGCCGGTGATGTACGGCAGCTCGTCGCTCAGCGCGTCCTTGCCGAGCAGCGCCTTGGCGACGCCCGCGCCGAGCGCCTCGGCGATCCGCTCGACCTCGGCACGGGCCCCGGCCGCACCCTGGCCGACCAGGATCGCGACCTTGTCCCCGGCGTTCAGGATCTCCGCCGCCCGCTCGACCGAATCCGCCGAGGGGATCGCCGTCCAGCCGCTGCGGTCCAGGCTGGAGGGGACCATCTTGAACTCGTGCGTCGGTGCCGCGTAGTCCAGTTCCTGCACGTCACCGGGGATGATCACGGCCGTCGGGGCGCGGCGGGCGTAGGCGGTGCGGATGGCCCGGTCCAGGACGTTCGGCAGCTGCTCGGGCACCGTCACCGTCTCGATGAAGTCCGAGGCCACGTCCTTGAACAGGGTGTGCAGGTCCACCTCCTGCTGGTACGAGCCGCCCATCGCGCTGCGGTGCGTCTGACCGACGATCGCGAGCACCGGCACATGGTCCAGCTTGGCGTCGTACAGGCCGTTGAGCAGGTGGATGGCGCCCGGCCCCGAGGTCGCCGCGCACACGCCGAGCCGACCGGAGAACTTCGCGTAACCGACCGCCTGGAACGCGGACATCTCCTCGTGCCGCGACTGGATGAACCGTGGCCGGTCCTCGGCCCGTCCCCAGGCGGCGAGCAGGCCGTTGATGCCATCACCGGGATAGCCGAATACGTGTTCGATTTTCCATTCGCGCAACCGCTGCAGGATGTGATCGGCGACCGTGACGCTCATACTGGACCTCCCGGGAGTTTTCGTGATCCTCCGCCCGAGTCACCCTCCCGGCACAGGAAAAACCTGCGTGTGTTTGTCGCGTATGGACCGGGGCAGGCGCACGACAGTGCTTCGGACAGGAGGCACGTCCGTGGGAGAGGCGATGTTTCCATCACGGGTGTGCCGCCTCCTGCGCGCGCCCACGCCCCCACGGTGACCGTCCACCCCAGAGCACCATCCAGGGAGTTGCGACGCACCATGCGTACTCAGGACAACGCGAAGCGCCACCCTCACGACGACGCCCCCGACACCGCGGAGGCGTTCCGAAAGCTGGCCTCGCTTCCGCCGGGCCCGCAGCGGGACACGCTCCGTGACGAGGTCGTCGAGGCGTGGCTGCCCATGGCCGAACGGCTCGCGGGACGCTTCCGCAGCCGGGGCGAGAGCTACGAGGACCTGCGCCAGGTCGCCGCGCTCGGCCTGGTCAAGGCCGTCGACCGCTACGACCCCGCGCGCGGCAACGCCTTCGAGAGCTATGCGGTACCCACCGTCACCGGTGAGATCAAGCGGCACTTCCGGGACCACATGTGGACCCTGCATGTGCCGCGCCGGGTCCAGGACCTGCGCAACCGGGTCCGGTTCGCCAGCCAGGACCTGTCACAGACCATCTCGGGCCGCCGGCCCACCGTCGCCGAGATCGCCGAACACGCCAACATGAGTGAGGAGGACGTCCAGGTCGGACTGGAGGCCCTGGAGAGCTTCACCGCCCTGTCGCTGGACGCGGAGCTGCCGGGCAGTGAGGACGGGTACTCGCTCAGCGACGCGCTGGGGGCGCTCGATCCCGCGCTCGAAACGGTGGTGGACAGGGAGGCCGTGAAGCCGCGGTTGGCGGCGTTGCCGGAGCGGGAGCGGGCGATTCTGTACATGCGGTTCTTCGGGGACATGACGCAGAGCCGGATCGCCGAGCAGTTGGGGATCTCGCAGATGCATGTGTCGCGGTTGATCAGTCGGTGCTGTGATCGGTTGCGGGATCAGGTGATGAGGGACGCGGCGTAGCTCCGCCGGTTGAGCCGTGGGCGCCGTTGGGGCGTGGGGACTGCTTCTGGCTGCGGGTTCGTCGTGGCTGGTCGCGCACGCAGTTCCCCGCGCCCCTTCAGGGCGCGTTGCGCATGGCCAGAGCTATATGGCGGGCCATCGTGTCCATCGCCTTGGCCTCGGCCATCGAGAAGGCCAGACGGGCTCCTGTGCGGAAGAGGGTCAGGACGGCCTTGACGTGGCCGTCGGGGGTTGTCAGGGGGACCGACAGGAACGAGGTCACGTTCGCTCGTACGAGGACGGGGGCGCCCGAGTCGTCGTGGCCGAAGGCTTCGGGGGAGGAGGGGCGGACCTGGAGGGCGGTGGAGCCGCCCCGGGCGGCCTCGACGACCAGGGGGCAGGTGGCGGGGTGCTGGGCCGCCAGGGACTTCGCCTCCTTCTCGGAGGGGGCCAGGACGGTCGCACGGGTGAGGCGGGGGGTCGTCGTGTCGGCGATCACCCAGTCGGCGAAGCGGTCGTGCAGGACATGGGCCGCCCGGTCGAGGGTAGCTCCGGCGGGTGCGGTGAACAGGGCCGTCGTCATGGTGTCCAGCAGGTCCATGAGGGCCGCGTGCCGGGTCGTCTCCGTGAGGTCGGGCAGAGGGCGGGCCGGGGGCTCGACAGAGGGCATGCGGCCGCCGGTGGGCTGCAGCACGACGAGCACGGCGTTGCGGGGCTCACCGCTGGGGCGCAGCGCGGTGAGCGTGGCGCACACCGGCACCGAGGGCTGCTGCTGGAGGTGCACGGTGAGGCTGCGGTCGCCCTCGCCGCGGGCCACCGCCGCCGCCTGGCCGCGGAACGCGATGCGGTCGGCGTGCGCGAGGAACCCGGTGAGCGGGCGGCCCGTCGCGTAACCGGGCCGTACGCCCGTGAAGGCGGTCGCCGCCTGGTTGAGCCGGCGTACCACCGTCTCGCGGTCGACCAACGCCAGTGGCAGCGGGAGCAGTTGGAAGACGGCCTTCAGCAGCCGCTGTTCCTGGGCAGCGGACGAGGCCCCGCCGGACGAGGTGTCGCCGACCCGGCCGGATGTGGTGAGCCGCTCGTACCATGGCCACAACTGTTCGGCCACATGGTCGAGTTCGAAGATCGCCGCGTCCAGCACCGTCGGCAGATCGCCGGTCGGAACCGATCTGGCCGCCTTCAGTTCCGCGACGCGGCGTACGAAATCCGCGAGTTCCTCACCGAATTCGTCCGTCTGGGTCATGCGAAGAACGTAACGCCTCGGAGCCGTTGTGGGGATGGCGCGGAGGCGCGGGGATCCGTTTTCCGCGCCGGTGGACGGGAAGGCGACCGGAAGAGGAGGCTCACATCATGCCGGAAACCGAACAACTCGGCCGTCTCGGCAAGGAATCACCGGAGTCGGCCCTCCCGGGAAGGCGGCTCTCGGAGCTCGTGGAACAGGCGGCCCGCTGCACCAACGACTGCTGCGGCGCCAGCAGCCTGGTGTCCGAGGCCGGCCCCGAACGACCCGCCGCGGTCACCCACCCCGACCTCGCCGGCCTGGTCTCGGTCCAACTGAGCTCGGGCCGCGGACCGATCCCGGCCGCGCTGGAGCGCGGCGAACCCGTCGACTCGGCGGACCTGCTGCGGGAGGAACGCTGGCCGGAGTACCGGGCCATGGCCCTCGACGCGGGCGTACGCTCCAGTGTCACGATCCCCTTCAGGCGCTCCGGCCTGACCGTGACCCTCAGCCTCTACAGCTTCCGCGCCGGCGCCCTCGAAGACGCACCGCACGGCCCCGCCCGGGCCCTCGGCGACCTCGCCGCCACCTGCATCGTCCGCGACCGCTCCTACCGCGCCGCCCTCACCGAACTCGACCAACTCGGCACCGCCCTGCGCTCCCGCCCCATCGTCGACCAGGCCTGCGGCATCGTCATGCACGTCCTCGGCTGCGACGCGGACGCCGCCTTCGCCGTACTCCGCCGGATCTCCCAGGGCACGAACCGCAAACTGTCGGACGTGGCGGCAGCGGTGGTGGACAAGCGGGGACGCGGCCTGGAGCGCGAAATGGTCTCCCTGTCCAACTAGGTCCAGGGGCAGCAGGCCTTCCAGGGGCGCGGGGCTGTGTTCGATTGCGACTCCGCCGCGATGGGGGTCCCTCCCGCTCGAGCGAAGCCGAGAGTGGGGGAGCGACAAGCCACGACGAACCCGCAGCCCGCAAACCTTCCAAATCCGTACGGCGCTCAACGGTGGACCCCAACGGCGCTCAACGTCACCCACTCGGCGGCCCCAGGTCCCGCGAATGGCACCCGGCGGCGCGCGCCCCGGAGGGCACGGCGCTCTGATGGAGCAAGGGCACGGCGGTCGTGCCCCGCCCGCCGGAGCCGGCCGAAGGAGCCCCGCCCATGCGCCGCAGAGCCCATGTCCTGTCCGCCACCGCCCTGATCGGCGCCGTCCTGGGCGCCGCCGCCCCGGCCGCGTACGCGGAGCCGGCGGCCCAGGTCGACCCACACGACGTCGCCCCCGGCGGCACCGTCACCATCTCCGTCTCCTGTGACCCGACCGGCGGTCCCGCCCCGGAAACGATCGATGCCAGTTCCCAGGCCTTCGAACAGGGCACCGTCAAGCTGCAACGGGTCCCCGGCAACGACGACCCCGCCGGCGGCCCCTCGTACCAGGGCACCGCCACCATCGCCCCCGCCGCCGACTTCGAGACCGGCCCCGACGCGAAGGACGCCCCCACCGAGCGGGACGTGGACGGCACCTGTCCGGCGCCGCCCGGCGGCGAGGAGAAGCAGTGGAGCGCCACCTTCACCGTCTCCCTCCACGGCAACCCGCACCAGCCCCCGCATGGGCCCTCGCACGATCCCTCGAACCAGTTCCCGCACGATCCTTCGAACCAGTTCCCGCACGATCCTTCGAACCAGCTCCCGCACGATCCCTCGAACCAGCTCCCGCACGATCCCTCGCACCAGCCCACTCATCAGCCTCCGCACGACCCCACCCACGACCCCACCCACCACTCCACGCATCACCCCGCACCCGTCCAGCGAGGCGTCCACGCGGGCAGCGGCGGCACCTTCACCGACTCCGTTCCGGCCCTGGTGGCCGGCGGCCTCCTCATCGCCGGCGCGTTCGGCGCCGCCGTCCACCGCCTGCTCCGCCGCGACCGGCGGACGTCATAGGTCATGAGGCGGTGGCGCGGCGCTGTGACCGGCGCAACCCGTACGGGCGCCCATACGGCGCGTGAGCCCGGGTACTGAATGGCCGAGGGCGCGCCGCCTTCCGGGGCGCGACTGCGACACGACTTCGCGGAGGCACACATGCGGCGGACGGAACCCGAAGGACACGGTCCCGTCCGCTACGGCCCGCCCTTCCCCGACCAGGGCCTCCCCATCCTCCCCGAACTGGTCGCGGTGCTCTCCGCCGCCGCGGGCCGACCCGACGCCGTACCGCCCGGTGGCGGTCCCGCGCTTCTGGGGGCCGCCTGCGGCTACTGGGACCGGCGCGGTCTGCCCACCACACCCGATCGGGCCGTCGCCGCCCCCGGCGCCCCCGCCCTGCTGCTCGCACTGACCGCCGCGATCGGCGGTGACGTCCTGCTCCCACGGCCGTGTGCCGCCTGGTGGGAGCCGGAGACGCGGGCATTGGGCAGATCGGTGTTCCACGTGGGCACGCCCGCCGACTGCGGGGGCATTCCGGACCCGTACGCGCTGCTCGAGACCGTGCGCCGGATCCGGGCCGAGGGCGGTGACCCCCGGCTGCTCGTCCTGTGCGTCGCGGACGACCCGACCGCCACCGTGGCGCCGCCCGAACTCGTCCACGAGACCATGGAGGCGGCCGTGGGGGAGGGGCTGCACCTGGTCAGCGACGAGACCTGGCGCGACACCCTGCACGACCCGCACGACACCGTGCTGCTCAGCCCCGCCGAGATGCTCCCCGACCGGGTCACCGTCGTCACCGACCTCGCCGGTCCCTTCCTGCCGCCCGGCTGGCCCGCCGCCGTCGCCCGTTTCTCGGCCCACGGGGACGGCGCGGGGCTGCGCGACCGCGTCCTCGACGTGCTCACCGCGCTCGGCGCCTGCGTCGCCACGCCGGTCGCCGCGGCCGCCGCGTACGCGCTCGACGAGCCCGCCCCCGTCACCGAGCGCCTCGCCGCCGCCGTACGTCTGCACGCGCGCCTCGCCGCCGCCGCGCACCGGGCCGTCGCCGCCGCCGGAGCGCTCGTGCTGCCGCCGAACGCCGGCCGGTACCTGTACGTCGACCTCGCCCCGCTGCGGTCGGCGCTCACCGCGCAGGGTGTCGGGGACGCCCAGGAACTGGAGGACTTCCTCACCGCCCGACTCGGCCTGCCCGCACCCGGCGGCCACCGGTTCGGGGACGACCTCGGAGCGCTGCGTGTCCGTCTGTCGACCGGCCCGTTCCTCGGCACCACCGACGAGGAACGGGCGAGGGCACTGGCCGCCCCCGACCCCTTGGGACTCCCCCATGTGGAACGCGCGTTGACAATCCTCGGAGAGGCCTTCGAGGAACTTCGATGACCGACTCTCCTCCAGCCCGACAACCAGCAACCGGTCTTCAACGACGACGATCCTTTCGTGACGACGCTCAGCGATGGGAGCCTCCTCGATGACGCAGCAGTCCGAGTCGACCACCTCACCGACGAGTTCCACGACGAGTTCCACGACGAGTTCCACGACGAGTTCCACGACGAGTTCCACGACGAGTTCCACGACGAGTTCCACGACGACTGACGACACCGACGATCCGGCGTCCCCGCCGTCGCCCTCCGCCCGCCCGCTCGCGCCCCCACCGCTCGCCGAACCCCGCCCGCTGGGTGAGCGGCGCCGGTGGCCGCGGTCCTTCGCCGACCGGCTGACCACACCCCTGCCGGGCCTGAAGGCCTTCGCCCGGTTCGCCCGGGAGGGCTCCGTGCGTCCCGGGGCCGAGGGGCTCGCCGACGTACCCCGACTGCCGTACGAGCCGGGCCCGTTGCCCCGGGTGGACGCGCGTACCGTCGCCGTCTCCTGGGCGGGGCACGCGAGTTGGGTGGTGCGGATCGGCGGGCTGACGGTCCTCACCGACCCCGTCTGGTCCCGCCGGATCCTCGGCACTCCCGCCCGGCTCACCCCGGTCGGCGTGGCCTGGGAGGCGTTGCCCCGGGTGGACGCGGTCGTCATCTCCCACAACCACTACGACCACCTGGACGCCCCCACCCTGCGCCGACTCCCGCGCGACACCCCGGTGTTCGTACCCGCCGGCCTCGGCGGCTGGTTCCGGCGGCGCCGCTTCACCCGTGTCACCGAGCTGGACTGGTGGGAGGCGGCCCGACTCGACGGCGTCCGCTTCGACTTCGTACCGGCCCACCACTGGTCCAAGCGCACCCTCACCGACACCTGCCGCTCACTGTGGGGCGGCTGGGTACTGACCGCGTCGGACGGCCGACGCGTGTACTTCGCCGGCGACACGGGCTACGGCCACTGGTTCTCCCTGATCGGCCGCCGCTACCCCGACATCGACCTCGCCCTGCTCCCGATCGGCGCCTACGCCCCCCGCTGGTGGCTCAGCGACGTCCACTGCGACCCGGAGGAGGCGGTCCAGGCATTCCAGGACCTGGGCGCCCGCACCATGGCCCCCATGCACTGGGCAACCTTCGTCCTGTCGGCTGAGCCGGTCCTGGAACCGCTGACGCGAGTACGGGCGGCATGGAAGGCGGCGGGCCTGCCCCGAGAGGACCTGTGGGACCTGCCGGTGGGCGGATCCCGGGTACTGCCCTGACTCAGCTACGGCGCACCCGCGCCCCGTTTTCAGGGGCGCGGGGCCGTGTAGGCCGTGTCGATCTGCGGCTCCGCCGCGATGGGGGTCCCTCCCGCTCATGGGGGTCCCTCCCGCTCGAGCGAAGTCGAGAGTGGGGGAGAAGCCGAGAGTGGGGGAGCGATCAGCCACAACGAACCCGCAGTCCGCAACGCACATCAAGCCCCGAGCTCTCAACGAGCCTCAAGCGGAACGAATACGCCGCCACACACTCGGCACCACACTGATCAACAACGTCAACACCACCGCCGCCAGCACCCCCTCCCAAGGCTCATCGAACAACGACCCCCCAAGAATCCCGATCAGCTGGTAGGTCACGGCCCACGCAAGGCACGCCGGCAGATTCCCCCGCGCGAACCTCCGCAGCGGCATCTTCGCCAGCAGACACGCCAGCATCACCGGAAGACGACCGGCCGGCACCAGCCGGGACAGCACGAGCACGGTCACCCCGTGGTCGTCGAGCTTCTCCTGGGCCCGCGCCAGCCGGTCCTCCGGCGCCCGGCGGCGGATCGCCTCCAGCCACCGCGAACCATTCTTGGAGCCCATCCCGCGCCGCCCCAGCCAGTACAGCGCGACATCCCCGAGGAACGCGGCGACCGAGGCCACCACGAACACCAGCAGCAGCGCGAACGGCGCCGTCTGATGGAACGCCACCACGGCCGCCGAACTGACCAGCGCCCCCGTCGGCACCACCGGCACCAGCGCCCCGATCAACACCAGCAGGAACAACGTCGGATAACCGATCGCCTGCTGCGTGGACTCGTGCGGCAGCGGCGTGGTCGCGACGGACAGGACGATCACCGGGCGCCCTCCGCGACTCCGGTCGGCCGGCATCTCATGGCGCTCCCCCCGGTCGTACGCTCTCACCGTGCCCCAGCCGGTGCACGGCGACGTCGGGCGCACAGGAGGCCGCCAGGCGCACGAACTCCTCGCCGGGCGCATGGAATTCATGGGGGCGCACGGCGTCCAGGCCGATTGGCCAGTACGTTCCGTAGTGCACCGGAACCGCGCTCCGGGGTGCGAGCAGCGCGAGCGCCTGTGCCGCGCGCCCCGCGTCCAGATGCCCGTCACCGAGGTACGGCCCCCAGCCGCCGACCGGCAACAGCGCCACATCGACCGGCCCGACCTCCTTGGCCATCGACTCGAACAGCCCGGTGTCCCCGGCGAAGTACGTCCGCGCCTCCCCGTCGATCACGAACCCGAGGGCCGGCGAACGGTGCGGCCCGAACGGCAGCCGCCGCCCGTCGTGCCGGGCGGGCACCGCGCGTACGACCAGGTCACCGACCCTGACCTCGTCCCCGGGCACCACCTCGCGGAGCCGCAGATGGCCCAGCCTGCGCAGCCCCGG